>DISN01000023.1 GCA_002421965.1 Candidatus Saccharibacteria bacterium UBA6209 | reverse complement strand
GACTTTATCTCTTCCCTGCCTGCTGGTACAGTTGACCTGGAAGTTAAGGGCGATCATTTGCATGTGGTGTCTGGTAAATTCTCATCAATTATTAACGGTATAGTAGCTGATGAATTCCCAGAGTTGCCAACAATTGACGAAAAACAGTCAGTTACTTATGAGTTAAAGGTTGAGGACTTTAAAGAAGCTGTGTCTCAGACGATCATTGCCTGTAGCTCAGATACTACAAGGCCGATGCTCACTGGCGTGAATTGGCATACGCACGAGGGTAACTTGTATCTAGCCTCTACAGACGGCTACAGGTTGGCTGAGAGGCGATTAATGAAGTCGGATGCTGATCTAACTGCAATCATCCCTGCCTCTACCCTACAAGAGGTCATGAGGAGTTTGTCGGATAATGTTAAGACGATTCAAATTCTGTTCGATGATTCGCAGGTTTGCTTTAATACTTCAACTAGCGAGATAGTTAGTCGGCTAATTGATGGTAAGTTCCCTGACTACCGACAGCTGATCCCCCAATCTTCGACGACTGTAATTGAGATTAAGAAAGCTGATTTCTTGAGGATAACTAAAATTGCTAGCTTGTTTGCTCGTGACTCAGGCGGCGGCGTTACACTAAGCGCCTCTAGCGCCGAGTCTAAGCTGTCTATTCATTCTATAGCTTCAGAGCTAGGTGAGAACACCTCTGAAGCCACAGCAACTGTGTCTGAGGATGGTCAAATTACAATTAACTCCAGGTATCTAATGGAGGTATTGGGTGTTATGAATGGCGAAGAAATGACATTCTCTTTTAACGGAAAACTATCCCCTTGTCTATTACAGGAAAAGGTAAAAGATCCGAACTATTTGTATATTATTATGCCGATGAAGAGCTAATCGCTGCGAACTTGGTATTTTTCTACGCGAAATATGATCTCAAAGTCATCAGGATTGTAGTTGTTATTTTTTAGGAATTGATAAGCTTCTCTTTTACCCTGCTCTGCGAACATATCGTATATATCGATGTATAGTGCGAAAGATTCTGGGTCATCTGGGTTTTTTTGACTCAACCCTTGAGATATCACGAAATAGCGATCGTAGTAAGGAAGATCTGATAATATTGGGTACTTTTCATTTACGGTATTAAGTAGCTCAAGGTAGTCATCTGTCACGATCGATTCACGGTGGGCTGATTCTTCAGCTGACTTGAGAAGCTGATCAGCCTCAAAAGTATTCGGCTGCAGCGCGATATTGAGAATGTTACTCTCTTCAGTTTCTCCAACCGTATGACTAACTACACGGTCTATAAAACCTTCGCGGTGTACGGTGATTTGTATACTTTCTTTATTAACTCGATAGTCGGATCCTGATTCCTGGTCGAGGTATTCGCGGTCGTTAATTGTGATGTTTGCGCGCATAGGAGAGGTGTTGATTATGATAGTAGTTTGTTTTAAGCTAAATAAAGCAAAAATAATCCAGGCTATAAACAGCACCGCAATTACTATCCCAGCAATTATAATAAACTTCTTCTTTGAAGTATTATCCACCAATATACCTCGCTACCGTAAAGGCACTACTTGTTGATATGTCTCCGTTACCTTCACCAGATAAATAGAGGTCATGTCCCGACGGTGGTCGTGTATACCAGGATGCGCCAACTGCTTTATATTCTTTGTTATCTTCTGGTGCGGTGTATGAGCCAACATATATATAGGTATGACCATCTCTAATCATAATATCGCCAGGCTGAAGTTCCGACTCGCTCTGGGCGGTGAATGTTTTGTACTTTGAGCTACTCAACACATAGGGCAACTGGGTAGAAGTTCCACGTAGAGGGTACTCTGGATCTACCCCACTTGAGCGCATAACCGTAGAGACGAACACTCCACAGTCGGTGAACATGGCTTGGTTTATAGAGCTATGAACCTCTTCGACAGCTTTAACGTACTCTGGTTTTGCTACATCTTCGCCGTACCTGTCGCTTGTGCCCCTTTTTATAGAGACCTTATGTGGCCAAGCCAAATTCTTGGCTGTCGAGGTGATATTACCTGCGACAACCCCACCCCCACAATTGTCGGTTCCTATAGTTACTTCGCCAAGCTGTTGGCTGCTGAACTGCTGGTATATTCGGTTCGCAGCTGCTATGCGTCGATCGAGGTGAGGTGTGCCTGGTCGCTCATATGTAAGCATCCAGGTTTCGGCTGCAGCGGAAGGTGTTGTTTCTTGTATTGTAGCCTGCCAGCCGCGTCGTTCTGCGCCACCAGGCTTACCGTTCCATGCGGCACCTTTTCCAACTTCCCACAGGATGAACTCCATCTGAGTGTTCATATCTGACCAGTCAGTTCCCTTGTATTCAGCGAATGCTCTTAGGCCATCAGCGCCGCGCCACCTATCTGCAGTCCACTGCACAACACCCTTGCCACCCCTATCTTGCCCCGGGAACTCTTCGGCAGCTGGGTTAATCGTTTCACTGGCCGACTCAACTACTAGGTTACCTGCAACGCCAGCAGCTTGCTCCAGGCTCATACCTGCGCTAGTTAAGACTTTTAGCACTATCTCGACATTGCTCGACCCGGTGACGTTAAGCGAGGTGCTGCATACAGAAAGGCCGTCATTTGGGTTAAGGACGAGTATGTCGTTGGACAAAAAGAAAGGGTTAGCCGAGGCTGTGTGCGATGACAGTATGAATACAAATAAAGACAGCAGTAAACCGACTCGTTTTTTTATCATAGCGCATACCTTTCATCTGGTTCATATAGACTCACCACTTCATACCCATCAGACTTTCCCTCCGTTAACTCAACAACTATCATTTCTGTATTCATGTAGCGCTCTTTATTAACCAACGTGACAGAGACCAGTATGTTATCAGAGTTATTTTTGTCAGTGAAGTACCACTCAGTAGACAAAAAGCGTATAGATTGGCTATCGGGGTATATATTGTAAAAATATGCAATTGCTGCTTCTTTGGCCGTATTCTCCATATTCACTCGAGAGTCTATATCCGACTGGGTTACTACAGAGCCATCTTCCATCGACGTATATAATGGCTCACCGATTAATTTAGTAACAGGTTCATCCGCTGGGCGATTTGAGAAAATTAAATATACCAGCACGCCAATAATAAGAAAAATAGCGAGTGATGCAAGTATTATTATTTTTCGTTTAGATAAATTCATCATACCTCCTCCTAGTAGTTAGCCTTTGGAAGTTGTACTCCATTTCTAGCAAGATAGGCCGCCGGGTCGATTGTTGCTGATGCAGAGTAGCCAGAGGGGCTTTTTGGGTTTATCTGGAAATGTAAGTGCGGGCCCGTTGAGTGTCCTTGATTTCCCTGATAGGCTATTGGGGTTCCTGCAGATATCCTGTAGCCTGGCTTTATGTAGGAGCGAAGCTTGCTTTGATAGAAGTGTCCGTATCCCATATAAATACCATTATCACACTTTATCCATACATAGTTAGTGCGAGGGCTTGCTCCTTTATATGCGTTTGAGTTAGGCTTGAGACCATATGATATAGAGTCAACAGTTCCGTCGCATACCGATACAAATTCCCAACCATTATCTCCGCCACCCGATAAGTCTACGCCCCAGTGAGGGTCACCTTTTGGATATCTGCCATATCTAGCGGTCATCGAAATAGGAGGAGCATTTTCAGGGATTGGACTCACCATCTTACCAACGGCTGGAGGTAGGTTGTCGATCGAACCGTTCGAGGTATCGTTAACACTGCTGGTATTACTACTACCCGGCTCTTCAATGTACAGATCACTTTCGGTATCATTAACTGCAGTTGCGAGCATGCCACCAATTACTTTATCAAGCGCACACGGGTCTGTCTTTTTGTATGAAGCAATGAGTTCATCATCTTCAAGGCTAAAGCTCTCCTCTCTTGCGGCGCTACTCGCTTCGCAAAATTCAGCAGTATACGTTCCCGGATCTGCCTTGAGAACCGGATCACCAACAGGGTAGCCGTATACAGGCGTACCGAAAGACCCAAGTATCATCGCATCCACAGTAGGTGTGCTTGCCGAGGCAGTCTGGGTTAATGATTTTACAATCGAAGCCGGCGTACTGAGAATTGTGTTAATGAGTGATATTTTTCCTACAGGCAATGCTGCTATCAGTTGACTTGCCATAGACAGATTATCACTTGTGTCAAATATTTTTGCCATCATCGTCTTTGACTCAAACTGTTCTTTTCGTTGATTCTGTATTTCTTGGGTTAGTATACCTAACTGTTGATCGGTTATGACAGCGCCGCCCGCTCCAAGAACGGTACCTGCAGGGTTGTCGGGGTCTTGACCATAGGACATACCCATATTAAATGTTTCGTGCATTGCTGCTCCTGTAGCGTCGTAGTTATTCTTTCCGGGTGCATCAACACCGAGCGCGACCGAGCCAAACAGCTCACCAAGCATCAACTCTACTAGCTCCCCAAGTTTTGCGGATGTGAATTCAGCAACGTTTTTTATTCCAGGTAATTCCTTGGCTGCTGATAAGAGTGGCCCTAGGACCGCACCAACTACGTCACCAACCACATCAAATACTATACCAATGCTCCCATTCCATACGCCAGCAACAGATGACAGGCCTGTCCACCATGACTCCTGCTTTAAACTAGTATAATCTCTTACTAGTCTAGTTTCCGGGCATAGCAACTCGCCCTGCTCCAGGGTTACCAATTCTTCGCCATTATCGGTTTGACACACAGTACTATACTGGCCACCTTCCTCTAGAAGTCCGTTGACCGCTTGGAACAATAATGACTGCTCTATGCCGTCATACATACCAGTAGCCACCTCAATATGTTCGGGTGATACAGTACCGTTTCTCATTTGGTCCCTTATTACTACCGGGCTTGCTTCTTCGTTGTAGGCGAACGACATATATATCTGGGACTGCCTATCGTACATAATCGCCTCAAGAACTCTATTATCTACCGCCCCCACCACCTTGAAAGCTAAGTCTAATACGCCAGCGACAGCTACAGGCCCAGCAACTTTTGTTAGTATCTGTTTCGATATCATTTTTGACATGGTTGAGTCTGCTTCGCCACTAATAACCGATTTAGCTGTGGCGAGAGACTCTTGTCTTCCATGGGCTCTATCTAGTTCACGTTGTGCCTGCTCTCGCTCTGGTGAGCCCTCAGCTGAGCCTTCTACCGCTTGCCTGGCCTTGTCTATGTCCGAGTCGATACTACTCGATAATTTAGAAAGTGCCTCTTGACATCCTAGAGCGTTAGATCCCGATAGGCATGATATGTAAGCCGCACTCCTGGCTGAAATCTTACCGAGCGTAGCTTTGATGATAGATGCCTTCATGTTTGCCCGAAGTTCGTTTATGTTCTTTGCTGTTTTATCAGGCAGTACATTAAAGTATTTAATGCCATACTTTCTCATGAGCATCTGCTTTGACACAAATCGCAACAAATAATTTCTTCCGTGTACCTTCTTTGCTAGATTTTTGACATACCTTCTAGCGTCAGTATGCGACATCTCTTTTGATATGAGTGTGGTCACTTGACCTAAATCACTCCGTTGATTTAAATCGAGAGTAAAGGATGTAGCCTTTCCGCCAAGGCCACTCCGACCTGTTGCATTCAACGTAGTGGTAACCCGCATACCTTGCTTCTCGAACTTTATGTCAAGCTGGTCCTGAAACCAACTGGAGTATTTTGTAGACCCGAGTGAACATAGTATGCCTCCGCCCTGACAAAATACTAAGTTTGTATCCCCAGGATATGCTGTTTGCATCACTCTCATCGCAATCCATCTAGTAGTAAGATACTCGAAGCGCTCATTGATGGCATATTCCGATACACCACCCAGTTTCCCTGTAAGACTAGATATGACACTGTCGAGTTTTAGTGCAGGAAAAAACATCATTATTGCGATAATTACACCCCCTAAGCCACCAACCCCCACTCCCGCCAAAGTTTTTCGGTTAGTGAGGAACCCTCGCCAAGTAGCCTTCTTACCGGTCTTTGATGGATTGCCCTTCACTTCAGAGGAGTCAAATGAGGCGCTTGGTAGTGATTTTTCGCCTGCAAGCTCTTCATTGAAGCCGAGATCGAACCCGTCAGGCCGCAACCCTGACTCTATCTGATCTAACGATGCGGTTTCTCGAGCAGTCAGTTTCTCGGCATAATCATTGCCCGGATTGAGGTCTTTGTCAATAGTATTTTTAGTGCTTGTGGGCATAATATACCTCTATTATACCCTTAGTACTATAAATATCCACCCCGAGTAGTCTCAGACGGGGCTTGTTGGCGTGACGGGGGGTTAGTGTTGATGAGTTTGTACTCGGTATCACTTGCCTGTATCTGGATATGCACATGGTTTTGCCCTGCAAAAAATAGACCCTGTCCTACTGGGAAGTTAGCTAGACGCTTCTGTTCTTCTTCGGTTAGTTTAAAGACGCTAGATAGGACATCTACAGCGCTAGCAGACTGCTTGAGTAGTAGCTGCATAGAAGAGTTAGCGACAATTGCCCTGCCCATCTTGCTGCCAACAAAGTCTTCAACATCCTGAGATATGGTAGTTAAACCAAGTTGGTATTTTCGGGCCCGTTTAGCTAGGCTGAATAGGAAGTTGGCAGAGTCATCATACTTCATTAATTGCCACGCCTCATCAACAATTAGCATTCGCTTTTTCTGAACAGTTCGAGTGATGTTCCAGATGTGATTTAGGACAATATACATCGCTACCGGGCGCAGCTCGTCTTCTAGGTCACGAATATTAAATACCACCATGGTGTTATTGATATCAATATTGCTTTGTTGTGAGAAAATGCCAGCAAATGTACCTGAGGTATACTTACGTAGACGCTGAGCTAGCCCTGGACCGGTTCCGCCCATATGTAGTAGTGTGTCGTATAGATCAGAAATAGTTGGTGGCAGAGAGTTGTGGGTTAATGGATCCGCAGTAATACCGACACGAGCATAGGTGTCAATTAGAGCTTGGTCAATATCTGCCTCTTCGGCCGGGGTTAGTCCAGAGACGACCTGCCCATCGGCTGTCATTGCTGCACCACCAAGCATTTGCCTTAGCAGTCCGTGTAGGGTTACTAGGTTGGCTCGTAGTGCGTCATCGGCTTCCTCGGTATCAATAACCTTCGGTAGGTCAAATGGATTAATACGAGTATCGCTATTTAGGCTAAGTCTAATGTAGGTACCACCAACAGCATCAGATAGCTTCTGGTATTCGTTTTCTGGGTCGATGATTAAGATGTCAGAACCAGTCATCATGCTTCTGAGAGCCTCGAGCTTAACGGTAAATGACTTACCAGCACCAGATTTAGCGAATACCACCATGTTGGCGTTTTCAAGTGAGAACCGATCGAAGATTACTAGACCATTATTGTGCATATTTATACCGTACAGGACACCCTTGCCATCGGTTAGGTCGGCTGAAGTAAACGGAAAGCTAGTAGATATTGCGCCAGTGTTCATGTTGCGACGGATTTGAAGCTGATCAGTTAATTGTGGGATTGTACTGTTCATCCCCTGCTCTTGCTGTGACGATGCAACTTTACTGAACACTAATTGTTGACCAAAAATTGTCTCAATTTTGTTTTGCATAAAACTAAGTTCATCTAGGCTATCGGCATAAAGTGTTATATACAGACCGTAACGGAAAAACTTCTCAGACCCGATCTGTAGCTGGTTGCGTAACTCCTCGGCGTCACTTAAGGCCGCCTCGAGTCCTGGGTCACGCACCCTACCCTTTTCGCTGTTGATGTTCATACTGGCCTCAAGCTGGGTAACTTTCTTGCGCAGGTTGTTGAGCACCACCTGGGTATCAACTGGATAGATGAACATGCTTATATCTAAAACTTCGTCAATATTGATAATTGAGCTTAGCCAGCCAGTATAGATTTCTCGAGGGTAGCCGTATACGTAAAGAGTTCGGCCATACTTTGAACCTAGGCGGAAGTAGCTCGACTGGAGCTCGATGCTGCTTGGAGCAATAAAGTCCCTAAGGGTGCGAACACCGGTCATAAACGCCTGCTCGACTTCAGCTTGCTCACGGGCTCTCTGTTGCGCCGCTATATCCACTACATCTGGTTTCTTCTTAGCCATTTACTGAGCTCCTCCTGGTTTTTGAGTGTCGTCACCTTTACGGATATAGATGGAAGTTAGTTCATTTGGGTTTAGGCCGCCAATTGACTGGCGTGAGGATGTATCTGGGTTATATGAGCTGTAGAACAGCTCTCCAAGTTGCTTGGTGTTTAGCTGCCCGCTTTTTACACCCATTTGGAATAAGCCGCTCATCACTAGGTCGACGCGGTTTTTTAGTTCATCTTTAGCCTTTTCGTAGGCTATTTGATCTATCTTAGTCACAGCTGTTTCTTTTTTGCCACCAAAGAAGCTGTCAAATAAACCTTTAGCCTGCTTCTTAATTTCGTTTAAGTCCCCTGCTGGGTAATAAGGCACGACTATGTAAAACTTCTTGTCCATAATGTTTGCTTCCTGAGCTAGAATATCAATAAAGTTAATATAGTCGTCCATCAGGACATTTAGTAGCATGTTGTCCTGTGATCTCCTGATGTCTAGTAGGCGGTCAAGGTATGGGCCAATATCTACGCGACGAGAACGAATGAGTACCTGGACTGGAAAATGAAGTGAATTCAGGAAATTTTGGTAGCTGTATTCGACACCCTCACGCTCACGTGAACTCATAAGATCAAAGTTAATCGACTGACACTCAACAACTGCTCTAAAGCTACCGTCATTCATAATAATCATGTTCTCACGCATTTCGGAGAATAACAGTGAATTTTGGGCGCTCGTCGGTGCGTTGGGTCGTTGTTGTGAAGCTGCGGCTGGCTGAGGGGTGCCTTGAGGAACCTGACCTTGGGCTGCAGGCTGGTTGGGGTCTGGTTGAAATTGTTGCTGGCTATTTGGCTGCATAATACCCCCACCTATCGCAGTGAAATCACCACTTCTTCACTTTCCTCTTTTAGTTTAATTCGATTTGCCTCGCGCTGTATTGACTCAACAGATAGATCCGCGTGGTTGTTCGCTAGGTCTATTATAGCAGGTGATACAGTCTCCGGGATAGTCACTTCTGGTTGCTTCTCTACTACAGTTTCTGGGGTCGATGTAGGCTGTGCTTCGGGAGTTGGAGTGACTGCAGTGGGAGTTGGCTGTGGTTGGACTGGGGTTGGCATGGTGGGCTGCTGGTATACTCCTGGCTGTGGTGTGGCTGTCGCTGGCGGGCTCATAGGCTGCGACAATGGCTGTAGCACAGATTGGTTCATGGTTGGATATGGATTAACTACTAGCTTAATGTCTTCGTCTGGAGTGGTTGGCTGAACTATGGCCATTGGCGTATAACCAGTAGAGGCCTGTGGGGTTACATGATTGTAAATAATTGGCTCAGCCTGAGGGATGGGTGTTGGAGGCGGCGTTACTGGAGTGGGCTCGGCTACTGGTGCAGCTTGGTGCTGCATTTTGTTCATTATCTCTTGACGTCGAAGATTGTCCTTCTGTAACAGTAGATTGTCAAAATTTTGCGCTCTAGTGCTTGAATCGTCGAGTAGATCATCAATAGATTGGGCTTCATTGTATAAATCTTCGCGCATAGAGCTATCTGGCTCTTGGACGCCTCGAACAGACCAGCCACGTGAGTCAACTAGGTTTGCGAGATATGATAGCCTGCGTTGGACTTCTTCTTCACTGTAACCCTTGCCGTATTGCTGGTCTTCGTTCTTCGGGGCAATCACCTCGATCATTGCCTCAATGCCATCAGGACGCCAGAGGCGTTTTTTTGGCTTCAAGATAAATGAAATAATTGCCGCTAGGTAAACCTCCATCGGCTGATCCTTACGAAGTGGCAACGCTAATACGCCAAAGAAAATGATCACAGGTAGTGGAATTATTGCTAGCGGCAACAGGATTCTCGATAGCCCATAAGCAACGGCAATCGAACCAGCGGCAATTAATAAGAAAATAAACTGCTTGAAACTAAACGGCCCAAGTAGCTTGTCTTCCGCCTCGACATCTTGAGGTACTTTGTAAATTGCCATACTGCTTATAGTATAGCAAAATTATTACAGTTTTTCTTTGAATTTAATGAACTCCTGTTTGGCATTTTGTGCCATGCGAGAGCTCAGTTCTTTTTCAGTTAGGACCCTGTTTATCGTATCCTTAAGATTACTCTTTACTGTGTTGTCTATACTTCCAGTTAAGTTACTATTTACTGCACGTTCAAGTAGCCCTATTCCCTGTAGGTCGGTCACTGCTATATCCTCAGGCTTGTACTTTCCTTCAGCTAGCCACTTCTCGATATATTTAGTTAGATCATTTTTCGACTGAATCCTTCCTTGAGCTATATCCTCTATGAGCTTGCCTCCAAGAACAGGAGCCTTACCTTTGACCCCAGATTTCGCTAGAGCAGCTGATATAGTGGTTCTATACTCGGCATGGCCTGGCTTGCCAGATATTGCTATGATTTCGGCCACCTCGTCCACTGTTCCTACGGCTATTTGCTCTTCGATTACAGATTCGCGAGTAAATACATCGTTCGGCCCGAAAGTGCGGGAATTACCGTGACTGTCTGTGACTGTTACTGATTCACCAAGGGCGTGCTTTTGTCTGTCGCTAGCAGACAGGTTGAAGTGCTTGATAATCTGTGCCCCCTCCTCGACAGTTTTACCATATTCAGTGCGCATGGTGCTAACAGCAGATGCTACAGCTGCATCAGCGCCAAATTCGTATATACCTCCCGCTTCCTTCTGTAGTTGTTTATCTGCTAGCATATTTTCTGCTAGCTGCTTATTTAATACGCGCTGAGCATTATTTTTTCTCAATCCTTGAGCTGCAAGATGTTGAGTTATGTCTCGAATCTCAGATATAGGGTCATCGGGCCTAAGTGGCCCAACAAAGCCAGTCGGGTGCACTCCAGCCTTTGCCTCCTCGTAGCGGTTATCCAGCTTTACCTTACCCAACTCAGACTTATCGGTTAGTACTCGTAGTTTTAAGTCTTTTTCAATTGCCTTAGCGTCGACCTCTAGATGGCTGTTCCATTTAATATCTAGCTCTCGCTCTATGGTTTGCCTACTATGCTCAATATCACGGCGCATCATATCCATCTTGGCATGATGTCCAGTGGCTTCATATGCTGCGTCGGCTTTCTTCTGATAATTATCAGTAAGTTCTTCCTGTTTTCTTCCTAACTGATAAAGTCCACGGCCAGCGCGCCTTAGGAAGTGTCGCTTTTTTAGTTTGGCTGGGTCTATGGCTCTTGACCTGGCATTTATTTGACGCTTACTAACGTCATCTGACCACTTCTTAGTCTTATCGATTAGGCCCTTGCTTGGATTATTTATGATACCTGCAAATCTGTTGAGCAGGCCTCCACTTAGCTTGAGAATAAGTGGAGCCAGTGCCAATGGGGCTACTTGTATGCCGAGTCCTAGAATCGCCCCCATTACAGATGTGGCATTTTGTAGAATTACGGCCGCAGCTAGTTGTGATCCGCCGAATACAGCCGAAAAGGCCGGAAAGAATATTAGCATAGTAATAAACAGATCTTTCCATTTATCAAATAATTTTGAAGTTCCAGGTAGTAGGTATGCCACGAAGGCAAGCGGTGACAAGATGGTTAGAATGACTATTAGCGCCTGTCGGGCAGCTAGGACTAACAATACAACCAATACTGTCACCAAAAGACCCAGTAATAGCGGCACTAGTGAAATCAGAGCCGCACTACTTACACCTGAGTAAGATGCTAAGAAGGCTCCTGTGCCAGCTGCACCGCCTAATACAGCTGCGGTTACTAGCTCAAAATTCATAGCCACACCCCTGCCAGTGTCCTGTGCAGTGCCAGTTGTCATCGTAGTATTTCTAACGCTAATGAATAGATCCTGCACCGCCTGTCCTGTGATGTTTGATAAATCTATGGCTATTGCGCAGATATAGTAGGATAGGTTAACTAGTACCGCTGATATTATAAGCCTCGGAAGCGTCTTTTTGATACCATAACTACTGATACCAATCGATGTTATGTGTGAAAAGATGATAATTAGGAACATGATGATAAATACGACATTAGCAATGCCACGAACTATATTCCATATTACAAACATGCCGCTGGTGCGATCCGATATACTTAGCGGCTGAGACTCGAGGAATCCAGTTAATGCCTGGTATATTCCATCCATCCCCTTTGCAATAAGTGTGGTTGTTGGACAGATAATCCAACCTATACCCTCTACTCCACACTCGGATGTAATAACTTCAGAGTTCTCCCCCGCTGGTTCGGTTGTTATGTTTGTTGACGACTCTTTTTTGTAGGTATTAGGTTGATCGAAGGTAAATACAGTGTGTACGGCAGATTCTGCTGTGGATATGTTGGCATCTGGATCAAAAGATATCACATAAACACGCTCTGGCTGTGATGCTGTATCGTGAAAAGCATAAACCACGCTGCTGGATAGGTTCATTTTTTCAATATGATCTTGGTTGGTGAATCGGTAGTAGGATCTGCCGCTATACTCGAGGGCTTGGTTGTTCCAGGTAGCATCTACTGCAAAGACAGAGGTAGTTACAAATATGCCAGCAAACAGGCTTACGAGCAATCCAGCCAGAAGCAAAGCAAAACGTTGCGATTTACCAGAGGTAAGTCGCCCGATATTTCGAAACCACTCCATTGCTCTTATGATAGCATTTTAGAGGTAAAAAGTCAATATATAAACAGTTGCGTACCAAACATTTAAAGGTTACGGAGTTTTGCGATGTTCTCAGGCATGTCTGATTTAAGCTTATTAGATAGTGTTTCTGACTTTGTGACCCGATCGGCGGCTTCCGAGAGCTGTACGAGTTTTTCGGCTTGAATAACTGGTGGTCGTGAAATACCAGATGCACTGGCGGCTTGTTGGGCTGCTGCTTCATTGGTTGCGAGTTTTGTGACGCGATCAGTGAGCGTTGCATCTGTGGTAAGTGCTTCTGCGCTCATACCCTTGTTGATATTCTTGATAATATGCTTGTCGATATCGGCACGAGAGCGAATGTTGCCTGCGATAATCTCATCACCTATCTGTGGCCCTAAGACAGACTGGAATCCTCGACTAAACACACCAGCGGACAATGCTTGGTTTTCGAGGGAATTGGCTCCATAGTCCCCAGATTTTTCTAAAACAGATAGAACATCTTCAGCAGATCCATCTTTCATTACTCTTCTAACTGCAGCCACTCGAGCATCTTTACTAACCGTCATATCAAGCGATATTTTTTTAATCTCATCAAACGTAAGGGATTGCTGTAACTTTTCTTCGTTTGAAATACGATCTTCCTGCATTTTTAGTACGACGCCTTGAGCCGCTGCGGTGCCTTTTAGATCATCAGGTATGAATGTTGGATCACTTGCAAGTTGTTGATCTATATTATCTCTATGTGTATTGACGTACATTTGGCCTCTGATGTCGCGCTTCCTCTTTGCACGGTCAAAACTACTCATGCCGCGACCGATAGCACCCATAATACCCTTTCGTCCTGAAGAGTTTGCCATAAAGCGGGCCCGTCCTTCGGCTGACATAGATTTTTGTGTCTCCCTGCCGATCTTCTCAATAGGATTCGTGACCTTTGCGAGCACTCCCTGGACTGCTCCCATTGCTTTGCCAACAATGGCGTTTGATTTTAGCGCCAGATATAGTACAAAGCCTGTCCCAAAGAACAATATCGTAAGGGCCATGAGCATACCGAACCACTGACCGTCACTTGCTATGGTGGCGGCTGCAAGCTTTAGTCCACCATAGTATGTAGCAGCTAATGGATAGAGAAAGACGATTCCGACAAAGAGCTTTTTCCACTTATCAAATAATGATTGAGTATTTGGGAAGAGATACGCCGCAAAAGCAATCGGAGCAAGTATGGCGATAACAGGTATCAGTGCCTGGCGGAACATGAGTGCCACTAGACCCGCGAGAAAGGCAATAAGTCCAGGTAGGAGTAGGAGTGCGATGAAGATAAGTACTGGTCCAATGCTTACGATAGACGCCGCTATGGCGGTACCTCCAATAGTTACACCAGCCGCTAGCCCCCCTCCGAGGATCATGCCGATTAGTCCGTCCCACCCAGTCTCGTCTAGGTTGGCTATACTCTTGGCATCAGTTGCATTTTCCATAAAGCTCAATACCGAAGAACCTAAGATGTTAGCGATATCCAGTGTTATTTGCACTATAAAATACGATAAGTTAATAAGAATTGCCATAATAATAATTCTTGGCAGCATCTTTTTTACACCGTAGTTATTTATACCAGCACTCGTAATCTGTGAATAAATAACCACCAAGAATGCAATAATCAATAGCGAGTTTGCAATATTTCGAAACCCTGACCATGTTTGATATATGTGGTTGCTTGGGTCGCTAGATAAGGGCTGTGATCTTAACAGTCCTTCAAATAGCTTCCACATTGTATCGGCAAATCCTGTTGCTGCCGTGAGAAGTGGGCACATCATCCAGCCGATACCAGTAACTTCAGTACCGCAGGTCTTATTTGCTTCCTCTTGTCCGCCAGAATTTGTTACATCATCAAGATCAGATTTTAGCTGCTCGAGCATTTCTTTGGCGCTTTTGGCCTTTGCCTTACTGCCTGCTACGGCAGCAGTGATGGGATCAATATTTGCGGCAGATAGTTTTTGTGCTATAGCTACCGCCTTAGAGTCGTTCTTATATAGTCGCTGGCTGAGACAGGCGCCAAATAGTCTTTGTCTTGATGTTTTCAGTTGTGCCTCGGACGGTGTTGTTTGAGCATATCTTGCTGCATCGGCAGCTTGTGATCGTGCTTGGATAGAACACATGCCTAGTATTTCTTGCCACTTGTCGTCAGAGCAAGCAATGCCCTGGCTAGAGGTGGCGCACCAGTTTGTAAATGTAGAAGAGTCGTTCTTAAAATCATCTAAAACATCTGTACCAACCATTGCGGCTCCAGCACCCATATGGAGTGCATAATCAAGAGCCGTTTGGGTGTCTTTGGTTGCTTTTTCTGGAAGTTGAGCCTTACCCTCCATGCCAGCCGCGACTCCGTCGATGAGATTTGGACAGCTCTCACTAACTATTTCTGAGGCGTTATTAGCAGCCAGGTAAAGTCCAAACCGAACTCCATTTGGTCTTTCTCCCCTGTCGAGACTCTTCCATGTATCCTGGTCTGTCATCAGTTGAGCAAATAACTGATTGTTGCTGCCACATTTGAGACTCACGTCACCATTAGTCGCAGTGGCGCTACGATAAATAGTATGCTGTCCATTTGTAAAGAGAGGGCTTTTTATAGTAAGTGAACGTGCCATGTCATAAGCCGAACCATTAGTGTTGCCCGGCTCGTTCTCGACTGAATACTGATCCTTGAGCGCAACGATATCTTTAACAGTTATATTTTCTGCATGGACCGAACTAGTCAATATGACTGAAAAAGATAGTGCCAATACTGCAGCGCGAATGAGCAAATAAATATACCGCATATACTTAGATTGTAGCATATGCGGTATGGATTTATTAGTCTAGTGACTATGTGCTAAATTAGGAGCCAGTCTTTTCCTGTACGGCTGGAATCTCAGACACCTTAATCGGTGCTTCTCCTGGATTGTATGAGATTTCCCATCCGCCTGGTATTGACTCAGGGTATTCGCGTAGGATCTGTGTTGCATAGTTGCCAAAGTCTAATACTATTGTCATGGTCGTGACATAGCCATCATAGTTACCTGGTACTTCGTAAATTCCTGTGAAGGTGATGCCATTATAATCCTCGCCAGTATCCGGATCATGGAATACGTTAATACCTGCCGAAGCGTGTAGTATGTCTGGCTGAAGGTGGAACATCGGCTCCTTTGCCTGAATTTCTAGCATTCCATCAACCCACTCTTGGTCTGAAGTCGTTAGTACCATCCGCATATTAGACGTCAGGTCGATAAATTTGTCTCTCGTCACTTCGTCAATAATCGCGAGCTCTGCCCATGTTTGAGATATGATGTCACCGTCTTTAACATTTGGGTCTTGACCGATATCTGCCATTGTTGCAAGCTCGATGGCGGTCCTGTTAACCATTGATTCGATGTCACGGCTCTCGAGAGAGGTATCAAGATCATATGAGCCAGGTTCATTATTGTTTTGGATTATCTCTTTGAGAATAGCCCATTTTTCTATGTCTGTCTCCGCAGCCTGTAGGCGCTCGCTAGTATCTGGAGCAATATTCCACTCACGAAACGACGGCACTTCGGCTATGGGTGTGTTTGACGTCTCTGATGTGGGTGCAGGCGATTGGGATACCTCCATGGTGCTGGGTGGCGTAGAGGGTGTATCTGGGGTCTGCTCGGGACCGGTTGTTGATACTGAAGACTCGCTGGCACCTGGCGTTACTGGAGCGCTACTTGCTGGAGTCGGTTCATTTGGTTGAGCTTGTACTTTATCGCCACAACCAGTTAGTCCAAGGGAGGAGCCGGCAGCGATACCGAGAGCTGTAACTCCAATACCGAATTTTTTAAGAGTGGATAATCTATCGTTTGAACCGCTTGGGCCATGCTCACTGTTTCGTGTCATAACGCTTGGGGATCCTTTCTCTGGCCGTGCCAGGAGATTATGGTAATTTGACAGCACGCATGCTGGCATTGATTACACTATACCACGGATTTGATTAAAATGCAAGAGGCTATGCTTAGAGAGATAGGGATTTTAGCGAAGAAAGACTGGATATCACTTAGCTCCTCTGTTCGAAAAAAAGGGCTTATATATTGACCGGATGGTTCTCGCCTTGCTCGAACGTGCAGCTGCTTTCAAAAATAAACTAAGAGGTAGCAAAGATTGCGACCGGGTATCGGCAACAAGTTGCCTCTTTCGCTCAAAAGGGACACGTGCCAGCACGAGTTTCCTTTTTCGCTTCACCGAACCGGCGATCACGGAGCCTTCGGCCCCTATCGCCGGTTCAAACCGCCGGAGGCATCAAAATAAATAACCCACCCTGAGGGTGAGTGATTTATTTTGGCGCGCCCGACCGGATTCGAACCGGCGATCTCCTCCGTGACAGGGAGGCGTGATGGGCCAACTTCACTACGGGCGCATGTCTTAAACTCTATGAATTTTACCAAGATTCACCACTTATTACAATAGCCCAGCCTAAAAGTTTGCATTTTGACTTGTTGTATTTTACAATTTAACACATAAGGATAATAAATGATAAAAAGAAATATATTAATAGCTATCGCAATATTAGCTACAGCAACAGTTGGCGCCATGGCACTATCTCGCCCTGCCCTTGCTGACTGCATGGGAGTGAAGACCTCAATAATTAACTGTGATAACGGCTCTGGTAAGGATGCCAAGACCGGTGAGGAAGCTATATACAATATTCTGGGAATGGTTATTAAGATTATGACTGGAGCGATAGGTCTGGTTGCCGTTGCTGCAGTAGTTTACGGTGCGATTTTGTACGGTAGTGCATCTGACAACCCGGAAAACATCAAAAAAGCAAAAGAAATCTGGACTAATATTGTAATTGGACTTATTGCATTTGCATTTATGGTGTCGATATTAAACTTTATTATTCCTGGAGGTGTGTGGTAGTTATGCGACGTATGGTGATGTCGATGTTGGCGATAATTATTGTGTCTAGTGCGGCGGTGGTTATGGCTCCGAGTACGACTTTTGCTCAGTCGGCATGTGACAAAAAAGGCACAATAATTACTCTGAAGCCGTGGTATTATGGCTTGACCGAAGAGGTTGGCGGAAAGTGTCAGATAAAGTCGCCTGGTAGCACCGCAGCCGAGCAGCAGAAATTCACAACAAGGATCATACTAACGGTAATTGAGGATTTACTGCAGATAGCAGCGTATGTGACAGTTGCGTTTATTATAATGGGCGGCTTTAAGTACATGACGAGCTCTGGCTCCCCTGACCAGGCAGCGAAGGCAATGAAAACCATAATCAATGCAGTGATTGGTATGGTTGTTGCCCTCGGGTCAGTTGGACTTGTTAATTTTGTCGGAAAGTATCTGGGGTTGTGATGACTTACTATTATTTAGCGCAACTCGCAAAGCCAAACGAGTTAGGCATACCAGATCAGCAGCTTAGTTCAGGCAGTGTTGCACTATTTTTAAACGGCATTTATTTCATAGCTGGATTTATAGCGGTGTTGATGATAATTATCGGTAGCATTCGCTATATTACCTCGTCTGGCGATAGTAATAAGGCGACTAAAGCTAGAAACACCATAGTTTATTCTGCTATAGGTATTGCGATGGTTGCTTTGGCTTTTTCAATAACTTATTTCGTACTCGGGGAGGCTTCAAAGTGAAGAAAATCGGCATATTTATAGCATCTATTGGTGTGATGGCACTTGTCCCCTTGTCTGTTCACGCATCTATATCGACATTTGGTGCACTTGTTGGTGACTCGTGTGATGATTCTGGACTCACGGAAAAAGATAGTTCACTGTGCTCCAAAGATGCAAAAAATCAGCAAGTCGATAAGTACCTGAAGAATATAATCAACTTCCTACTGATGGTTGTTGGTGTATTGGCGGTGGTAATGATTATTATTTCGGCCTTTAAGTTTGCAACATCTGCCGGTGATAGCGCTAAGCTTACTTCTGCTAAAAACACTCTGTTGTACTCAATTATCGGGCTAGTCGTTGCTCTGGCCTCATTTTGGATTGTAAATACTGTCCTGGATGAGGTTGGTGCGGCGAAAACTACCACTAATGGAACAACGGGGGGCAAGACAGTAAATACACCTAGGTAGAATTAAAAAACTAGACTATTTGTCGAATTTATAGTAATATGTGTCTATAATAAGCCACAACAATCAAAGGAAGGAATCTTAATAAATGAAAAAAACAATTAAGCAGCTAGCAGCGGTCGCAGTGGTGCCAGTAGTTGGTGTAACTATGGGACTTAACTCCACTACGGCTGGCGCTCAGGTTGATGAGATTAACAAAGGTATTAATGCAGTTGGAGGCTCTAATAGTTCCGCCACGCTCAAGGTGGATGAGATTGTGCTTGCGGTAGTTAACTGGCTATTATTTGCAGTCGGTGTTATATCAGTGATTATGCTAATAGTTGGTGGTATCAAGTATGCAACTTCTGCTGGTGATAGCAACAAGGTTACTTCTGCAAAGAATACAATCATGTATGCAATCATTGGTCTAGCGGTTGCAGTTCTAGCATTTGCTATTGTTGGATTTGTAACGGACACATTAAACGGCGGCACTGTACAGGGTCCATCGTAGGCCTAGTATCTGGTCACTCGAAAGCACCCGCATGATGCGGGTGCTTTTTAAAATGTCGCCGATCCTAGCTACACGTTCACCTGTCGGATAGCAATAAAAAGCACTCCCGGAAGGAGTGCTTTTGTGAGCCGTAGGCTTCCTACAATACTGGGATCTTTGTAGCTTTTTCTTGCTTAACCTTTTCGAAAGTAATGGTTAGAACGCCGTCTTTTAGCTCGGCCTTTACGCCGTCTTCTTTGACGGCCACAGGTAGGGCTAGTGTTCGGCTAAATTCGCCCCAGTAGCACTCTTGGATATGCCAATTGCGGATATTTGTGTCATCACCGCTTGAAAGTGTGCCAGAGATAGTCAAAATACCGTCAGAGATGCTTACATCTAGGTCGTTTCGATCGACGCCGGCTGTCCTCGCTTTGATAACAAGTTCGTCTTCTGTCTCGTATACATCTACTGCTAGCTGACCAGGAAAATCAGCTTCTGATTCGTCCCAGTTGTCTTCGCTAGGTTGGTTGGTCTGTGTTGTTTCTGATGGTTCTGCATCTCCCTCATCAAGGAATGCTGCAGCAAGTAACTCATCTTCCATTAATAAATCATCATTTTGCTTACGGGCCATAATTCCTCCACTTCATAAGGCTCATATTGACATAGTCAGTATTAGTATAACTAGTATATGTCGTATAATCAACAGTAGAGGGCGTAAAACGTAAAAATTACAATGATAGATAGGCTATTGTCACTCATTGCTCCCCATTACTGTTGTGGGTGTGGTGAAGTTGGGGTAAAATTATGTGATTGTTGTAAAAATGACATTTTGGAGGATACACCAAGCATCTGTATTTTTTGCCGTAAATTAGTTAAAAATGCGAATTTATGCTCAAATCATCAACTTCCCTGTTCGACTGGATACTTAGTTGGCTTTCGAGATGGGCCGCTACTTAAGCTTATCGATGACTATAAGTTTAATCGAGCCAAGGAGAGTGCAAAGGCGATAGCCGAGCTAATTATCTCACGGCTACCTGCGATATATGGCGATATTGTAATTGTACCAATACCAACTACTCCACATAATGTGAGGGTGCGAGGCTATGACCATATGCTGCTTATTGCAAGATATCTATCTAGGCAGAGCGGCTGGTCGGTCGAGTCGGTGCTGACTAGGCAAAATAACATTACACAGCACTATGCCAAGTCAGCGGCTCAACGAAAAGAACAGGCCAAGAGCTTCTTTAGGGTGAAGAGAGAGCTGTCTACTGACAAGATATATTTATTGATTGACGATATTCTGACTACAGGCTCTACGGTGCAGGCGGCGGCAAGATGTTTGCGTGAAGCCGGGGCGGATAATGTTATTGTGGCCGTAGCGGCTATTCAGCGGTAGCTAGGCATGGTGATAGCCACTTCCCTTGTGTATTTCCTGAGCACGGTACAGCTGCTCGGCTAAAATCAGTCGCACTAACTGGTGTGGGAACACTAAATTAGACAGCGACCACGTAAAGTTAGCTCTGTTGCGTAGATTTTCATCGACGCCGTATGCCCCGCCGATGATGATAACAATCTGCTTATCGACGTTGGTTGACAGTAGTCCTGAGAGCTCAGTAGAGGTGATATTTTTGCCTCGCTCGTCTAGTAGAATTATAAATTCTTCGCCTTTAATTAGTTTTAGAATTTTACCAGACTCCTCTTCTCTGGCGGCCTGCCCGTTTCTGGGCGAGTTGACGATGTATTCGAAATTAGCGTCAAATGGCTGCCTGAGGCGGACTAAGAAACGATCAATCCCCTCTTTGATCCACGGTTCGTGCTTTTTGCCAACAGTGATTATGCGTATCTTCATGATATTCGCAATAAATCAGCCATCTTAGCCAGCTGCTCATGGTCTGGTTCTTGGTTCATTCTGTCAGGGTTGTGGAAATCCTTGGTGGTATCGAAAGGAATTAGGTGAATATGTGCATGTGGTACATCGGTGCCAACAACAGACATGTGGACATACTTTTGAGGTAGTTTACTTCTTAGATTTAGAGCGATTTTTTGTGATACAGCCATTAGTGATTCGTAGTCTGAAGCTGGCAGGTCCCAGACAAACTCAGTAGGATTTTTGGGGATAACTAACGTATGCCCAGGGACTGAGGGATAGATATCTAAAAAGGCTAGAGTTTTCTCGTCCTCGTAGATGATATGAGCTGGTATTTCTCGATTTATAATTTTTTCAAATATTGTCATACTATCTCCTCCCTGTAGCTTTGAGCATATGTGTGCCTTCTGAACTATCATTATAGCATAGTGTGTAGTTTGCTGCCGCCATAGTGCCTAGTACTGACTTTGCGATTGCCCTATGTCCTAGGTCTGTCGGGTGCCCCATTGCTCTGGGGTTTTCCGGGTCATGGAAAAAGCTTTGCCCTAGTGTACGGCACAGGTCAATGTCTCTTGCCGGAGGCGATAAAAACACCATCAGCCCTTCGTTTCGTGCAGATTGAACGGCTGTTTCGATCGATCGATTTAAAGTATCGATTGCCGCTTCCGTTGATCCATCAACGCCATTGCCGGCTAGTTCACCGCAAATAGCGCCAGTATCGATGATTGTTGGATAAGCAGTGACAATTATTGCGGCATTTGGGGCGTGCTGCGCAATTTTTTGGTAGGTATTTCTTAGCCTGTCGATAAACGCCTCTGAGGACACGTAATTTAGCAGCACTGTAATATGATGACTGCCGACGGAGCAGTCTGATTCTAGGCATGAGCCAAGGAGTTCTGATAGATTTGCGGCATTTGCACCGGTGGTGAGTAGCACATAGTCAGTTTCGTCGTCGAGTGCCTCAATCTGTGGTCTTTCGTCAAAACGACCCCCTATAATCTCTTCGGGGGTGGCACCAGAGCAAGCGACATTAGTAAAGCTATCTAGTAGGTCCAGCTGGTCGGCAATTTTGTAGGCATAGCTGACGTTATCGCGAAAGCATTCATTAAATTTACCTTGCACATCGCCGTTGTTATGTCCCGATGTGTATGAGTCGCCCATCGCAACTATTTTCGTGCCAGTAGGTAGTTTCGGGACGATGCCATCGCTAGATTCAGTCAGGCTGAGCAAGGCAAATGACGCTAGTGTACCCGCCGTGAGTCTTCGCCAAGCTAAGCTGCGCCTATCTGGTGCTGCTTCGGTTACCGGCTTGTTCATGTAGATAAGTATAGCCAAAAGTTAAACAATATAAAAACACTAGCCTATTGATAGAAAAAACGACCACCGGCGGTCGTCGTCTATTCTTGGCGGAGGATGGGAGATTCGAACTCCCGCTGCAGGTCTCCCCACACTAACGATTTAGCAAACCGTCCCCTTCAGCCACTTGGGTAATCCTCCGTATTTCAGAGTTACGCTATCCACGT
>DISN01000025.1 GCA_002421965.1 Candidatus Saccharibacteria bacterium UBA6209 | reverse complement strand
GGCTCATAACTCTCGCCAACTAACTCAGACCCTGGAAATTCGCGTACAATTTTGTACTTTAGTGGCTTATGCTTATCGTCCTGAAGGACACGTTCTATCGCCCCTTTGGTGAGAATAAGCTTTTCATCAGAAGTCAATAGATTATCTAAATTCACCGCTCGCTCCCAGTGCCCAAAAACTTCTTCCGGAGAGCTATCGGGCCTCAATACGTCATACTCCCATAATCGCAGCCGAGACTCCTGATAATCCGCTGGAATTACATTTTTATTATGTGCAAGAAATTCCGATTTCAAACTCGAAATTAAACTATCAAGGCTGCTAAACTCATATATTCCGGCAATGTCCGCCATTGAGTGTTCAAGCCAATAGTAGCTGCCCTCTGATTCGAAAACCGCAATTGTATGGTTGTAATAACTATCGTTGTCGTAGTCATAGTACACAATTGCATACGTTTTTGTGCTAATCCCGTCCTGTTCTAATAAGTACCTAGTGTACTCAGTTTGATCCCAGCAAACACCAGTCTGATTTTTAGCTACCTGTTCGGCACCCTGTAATCGATAGTCTTCAAACTTCTGCTCGTCATAGTCGGCGTCACTCTGCCTGTGTACATAGCCATCCTTATCCACGTGGCCATATTCAATACCTTCAAACTTTGCCAGAACATCATGTGCTTTTTTAACTACTGGATTGTTTATGGATTTAACGGCAAAATTGCCTGCGCCTAGTGTGGCGCCGTTATCGACAATCACCTCGACATATGTAAGCTCTGGGCTAACGGCCAACATTAGGTTTGCAGGGAGTGTCCAGGGAGTAGTAGTCCAGGCCAAGACTGAAAATTCGCTATTATTTAGCGCAAATTTTACGAATACGCTCGGATCGGTTACGGTCTGATAAGCGTCATTGTCCATCGTGACTTCATTTTTGCTGACCGGCGTTGCAAATTTGGTGTCATACATTAACACCTTTTCGCCTTCGTAAATCTTGCCTTTTTCGTAAAGCTCCTTAAATGCCCACCAAACCGACTCCATAAAATCCTTGTCCATAGTGCGGTACGCGCCCTTGAAATCAACCCAACGGCCGATTCGGTCGATCACGCCCTCCCACGTTTCGCTATTCGCCACCATCGACTCGCGCGCTTTGTTGATGTAGGTCTCGAGACTGATGGTCGGCAGCGGATTGCCGTCTTTGTCTAGTGGTGCGCTATCGCCGTCTTTGGCGACTATCTGTCGTCGGTCGGTGATGTTTAGCTGCTTTTCAACAAAGTTCTCCGCTGGCAGACCATGACAATCCCAACCCCAAACTCGCTCCACTCGCCTACCTTTCATCGTCTGGTAACGAGGAATTGCGTCCTTAACAATGCTCGAAAGCAAGGTTCCATGATGAGGCACGCCGGTAATAAACGGCGGCCCGTCATAAAACACATATGCATCGTCTTTCGGTCGCTGCTCGACCGATTTCTCAAATGTGCCGTCCTGCTTCCAGCGCTGCACCCAATCTTTTTCGTATTCTAGCGCGCGCCTGCGTGTTCCGTGTTTGAATTTCATCGTTTACTCCTCTCCAGCTCCTGCTTTAAATTATCTATAAATTCACTTTTCAGTAACTGTTCCCACGGCAGAAAAAGCGGTTGAGGCAGATGATCAAAATCAGTCCACATCTGCGCTACGCACTTATCTGGCTCAGCAATGTATGGCTCGTTTACTTTCCAATCGCTTATAGTCCACCAGGTAATGTAATGTTTTTTCTCTTTCTCGAAAAAGTCGTTTGTCACTGCGACAAATCGTATGTTTTCGATCTGGCATCCCGTTTCTTCCAGTACCTCACGGTATGACGTATCCTCGGGTGTCTCGCCATACTCTAGATGACCCCCTGGCACCGACCAGGTACCGTCGCCATGCGAACCCTGACGTTGCTGCATAAGAAACTTACCATCCCTAAAAACAAACGTACCAACGCCTACTCTTGGATCTGGGTTTTTGGTTATCTTACTCATATTTTTCTCCAAATAAAAACTCTTTCTCGCTACTGGAATCCGATTGCTCGGACGGTACCATCCAGTTTCGAAAAAGAGATTCTCTTTTCGCACTCAGTTGTTCGATCTTTCGTGTCGATACCGGCAAGGTCTAGTCTTGGGAGCTACCAATTTCTTCTTGCTGACGTTCACGGGTGATAGCCGTTCATTTGGTGCAGACCAAAATGTCACACCTACATTATACTACACGACTGTCCCCGCGACAACTACTGTCGCATTCGCTCGCCCGTCTCGCGCATTGCATCATCTACATCATCAACATAGTCTATCTCAAGCCTTGCATCGGTCGCCTCGAAATCTACAAAGAAGTTTCGCTTCAGAATATCGCCGTTAAGATATCTTAGATCTAGACCAAAATCCAAATCCTGCTTCTGTGCTTTTTTCCATTGAGACTTCATAGCAATACTTAGTATCCAGCTAGGCAGACTACCGACCGGTTTGTCTATATTTGCCTCTCCGAGTAGCCGTTCAATCATAGGTGTGAACTTCATATTTCTTGATCCGACCGCCAACTCTTCGCCATGTCCAGACAGCTCTAGTGCCTGAGCAGTACAAACGGCAATCTTTTTAGCGGATATCGCCGTACTACCACCGCTTCCATAAAAAATCTTTGGCGAATCAGCAAACCTGTTAACAAACACGTTCTTCCAAATAGGCTCCTTGCCAGGGGCCACGCCAAATACATACGGAATATTTATGACTGCAACCTCAAACCCGTCAGCGCCCAGGTCGAAGCTTCGACGAGTCTGCTCAACCCTTGCCTTGATATAAGGATGCCTCTCTAGTTCTCCCCGCTTTACGCCACAGATCCCATGATTGTTAATATACGAGAAGTAAGAGCCAAAAATAATCGCCTTTTTAACGCCCTGATCCTTAGCGACCCTCAATACTCTTTCGGTTCGTTCGACCAATTGCGTATGAAAAAATTCACTAGCCTTAACCCCTGCAGCCAACTCAACCCTGTCGTCTGGACCTGCGGCATAAATTATGGCATCAAATCCAGTAAGCATTTCCGCTAGCTGACTATCCGTCAAATCATCAATATTTGCCCTGACAACATCAACTCGACTAGCCAAGCTGTCGTCAACGTACTCATTTGGCATCGCCAGAGCCGTGACCTGCGCTCCTCGATCTACCAACTCCAGACTAGTGTGATATCCTAAAAACCCTGCTCCACCGACTATAAAGATATGCTTATGTTTCATACACTGATTGTATCATCTAAAGTAGCTTAGATGATACGATGGTTGCCTAAATTTCGGCATGTCCTTTACGTCATAAGACGAGCCAAGCTCCTCTAGTGTATCCAATACTGACTTAAAGTTCTTGCCTTCGCTGCTTAGCAGATTTGGGCAATCGCAACAACCATCAATACTCTCTTCTCTGGCAAAACTACAATCCCCCTGATGCAAAACTAGGCTACGCTGGTCTGGCGCAAATGTCCATATCTGATATTCATCCCTCTGAAATGGATACGACACCTCAACAACATACCTGCTCTGCTCCCCGTTATCAATAGCTATAGCCCCTATATCTAGGCTGTCCGGCCCGTATACGCCCTTATGGATAAAAGCCCTTACTCTTTTAGAATGCGGGATTGGAACGTCAACGTCCTCAACGTTACTGAGATGATCCCCGAATATTAGCTCAAACGACCTATTGATGTCATCCGCCAAAAACTGACGCTCATCATATTGATCAAAATCATGTGGTGGCACCTGACCAAATTCATTCATATTAAAATATCTTGCCTGATTTAGTCTAATTATTCAAGCATAAGAAATTACGACCGATTCTGACTATGTTGATACTACTACGCTAACCATGACACAAAGCGCTATATATTTTTTGCACAAACAGACTACTTCGCTTAACTAGCCGATCCAACACCATCAGCAATGTTCCATCATTCTCGTCACCAGCAGCAAACACTGCTCCAATACAATCGCCATTACCACGATCAGCATCGACATCTGCATGTATCTCTTATCCCAAAAAATCCAGTAATTGCACCGGGAGTAATGTCAATATCCACATCGAAGATTGCTGCCACCTGACCAAATTATTTGGTCGACTTAATCGTTCGTATGATGCCCATATCTATTGATAACAAAAAGCCCCTGCTTAATACGGGGACCTATGTGGTGCGGGTAGAGAGAGTCGAACTCTCGTCTCTACCTTGGGAAGGTAGCATAATAGCCGTTATACGATACCCGCATCTTAAAATATTATATCACGCCCGCAATCTAACGATGCGGGCGAGACTTTGTCCTAGCTAAACAATTGCTCGCCAAATTTCAGCACTATCGCGATAACCATCAATACCAAAAGTGACCACATAGCTAGCTGGTCATAATCTTTTTTGACAAATGCCTCTAGTTTTTTCTGAACGCTCTTCTTTACCGGCAGCACACCGCTCAGAATATTGTAACGAGTAACGCCAAAGAATAGCGCTATCATCGCTACGTCAGTAACCAGACACCAAGGGCAAAGTATACCAATTACCGAATAGCTCATATAGAACATCCAGCCAGCAAAAATCAGTCCAGCAATCGCCCCAAGCTGCGTTATCTGCATAAACCACTTCGGTAACTTTACTCCCGTAAGCAAGACCACCGCAATCGTCATCACGACCGGCATAGCAATCATACCAATAAAACTATTGGGAATGCCCAGCAGCGTCGCCGACCAGTGATTGGCCACTGCTGCACAGCTGACTACAGCGTTAATGTCGCAGCTCAGAACGGCATCTTTATTTGCGGCTAGTATAAGCGCCTCGTACGACAGCACAATCGATGCAATTAAACCAAGTCCCGATGCCGCCAATGTAGCGATCATCGCCTTCTTATCAGATTTCTTAAACATAATAACTTACCTCGCTTATTGTTGGTAGTGGCCTACCTCGCCACATATTCTGCAACTGACCACTATCGCTCAGTGCGACAACCGTCGGGTACTCGACTATATCATACGCCCTACAAAAGCCCGAACCACCCGGTGTGTCAGGATCAACTTCCTCCAACTCGTGACCGGTCTGCCGATTAAAATCCCTCAGATAGTCGATCACCTCTCGCGCGTGATCTGACTCATATCTATAAACCACCACTACTCGCATGCTACTCCTCAAGTTTCTTCTTACGCCGCTGAGCCAAGATCTCCTCAAACTCATCTAACGAAGTAAAGTCAAAATAAACACTAGCAAACCGCACATAGGCCACCTCGTTGCGTCCAGCCAGTTCGTCTAGCACAAAATCACCGACTTGTTTTGATGGAATATCCGACTCGCCAAGGGCATAAAGCGCATCCTCAACACTGGCGACAATCTCATCAACCTCTTCGTCAGAATTAAAAAACTTACCAACCGACTGGTTAACAGCGCTAAGTAGTTTCGCTCGATCGAACAGTTCACGAGAGCCGTTCTTCTTAATGACCGCTAGGTTAGGCTTCTCTATTCGCTCATAGGTAGTAAATCGCTTGCCGTCAGGCGTCTCACGGCGGCGTCTAATCGCTAACCCGTCGCTTACTTCTCGTGACTCTATAACTCGACTATCGCCAATGTTAATCTGTGACATATTACTCCTTGTTCTTCTTGCGGCGCCTTAGGAATGCTGGAGTGTCGTAGTCCTCCTCTTCTTCGCTAGGCTCTGTCCAAATATTAGTCTCGTCATCGCTCGCAAATGTCTCGGCCGCATCAGACTCGTTTAATTCAAGATCAATATTCTTAACCATTTCATCGTCAACTTGCTCTGAAGACGATTGCTCAACCGGCTGAGGCATCTGGTCAAGGCTCACTTCACGAAGGTGAAAAGCTTCACTATCAAATCCTGTCGCAATAACCGTAATCACCAGTTCGTCTTCCATTTCTGGTTTAAGCGTTGTACCAAAGATAATGTTGGCGTCCGGAGCAACCGCGTTAGTAATAATCTCAGCTGCCTCCTGAATCTCAGCCATCGACATATCGTAGCCACCGGTCACATTAAACAGCACACCCTTAGCGCCATCAATTGACACCTCAATAAGTGGACTTTCGATTGCCTGCTGCGCAGCTTGAGCTGCACGATTCTCGCCACTTGCTCGACCAATTCCCATGAGGGCCGATCCAGCGTTGCTCATAATTGCCTTAACGTCGGCAAAGTCCAGGTTAATCATACCGTGCTCGGTAATTAATTCAGAGATACCCTGAACACCCTGTCTCAAAACATCATCAGCAATCTTAAAGGTCTCTAGTAGCGGTGTTCGTCGGTCAATTGTCTGCAGTAGTCGATCATTAGGAATCGTAATAAGCGTATCAACCTGGCGACCCAAGTTATTTATAGCCCATTCAGCATTAAGTCGACGCTTCTCACCCTCAAAACTAAATGGCCGAGTAGCTACGCCAACGACTAAAATACCTAGTTCTCGCGCCACCTCGGCAACAACATGGCCAGCACCAGAACCCGTACCACCTCCAGCACCGATGGTAACAAAAATCATATCCGCGCCTTCGATAGACTGTCGGATCTCATCCCTAGACTCATTAGCAGCGGCCTCACCGACTGTCGGATCCGCTCCAGCACCCAGGCCATTGGTAGTACTGTGGCCTAAGTGGATCTTGACATCAGCTTTTGAATTATGGAGCGCCTGAGCGTCTGTATTCATGGCAATAAACTGCACACCACCCAATCCGGCGTCTTTCATGCGATTAATTGCTGAACCGCCCGCACCGCCGACACCGACAACTTTTATACTGGCAAACGATTGGACTTCACTTGGTTTTACTTCAGGCATCTGTACTCCCTCAACTTATACTATATATAGTGTATCATTTTTTATCTAAATTTTGACAATAATGACGATATAAATCCGCCGGCCTTTTTCATAGCCTTACTGGCCTGAACACTTTTTCCGCTACCGCTATTTTTGCTAAATGCGCCGCCAGACTGCTCATCAATTAACATTAAGCCAATCGCCGCCGAGTATTCAGGCGTCTCAATCTGTTCGCTCACGCCTCCATAGCCAGCTGGCTTGCCGACTCTTGCCGCAACACCCAGATGCTGCTTAGCGTATTCGACGATACCCCTGACATTTGCGCCGCCACCAACCAGGACTACGCCACTCGGTAGCTTACCGAGCCTACCGGCCTTCTTGAGTTCTTTATTTATCGCCTCAAAAATCTGCTCATAGCGCATATCAACTATCTCATCGAGTTCACTGCGATCATAAGATGCGGTCTGGCCGTCCTGCTTTACCTCCACCAGCTCACTAGCGCCCTCCTTGTCGAGCCTAGCATGCTCCAACTTCACTGCGTCTGCCAATTCTGGGTCAATTTTTAGTCCAATAGCAATATCGTTAGTTACATTAATGCCACCTACCGGAATAACCGATACATACTGGAGGTCGCCCTCCTCAAAAACCGCCACGCCAGTAGTTGCGCCACCTAAGTCGATCACCGCTACACCATTTTCCATCTGAGACTC
>DISN01000016.1 GCA_002421965.1 Candidatus Saccharibacteria bacterium UBA6209 | reverse complement strand
ATAAAATAATGACGAAAGAGCGCCTGCCCCATCTGCTCTAGTGTTTCATTCATCTGCCGATTCAGCTCAATTTTTTCATCAATCGTGCCGAGAATGTCTACGATTTTCTTTTGCGTTTCGAGATCTGGAATACCAAATGATAGTCGCTCGAAAGTAGACTTGTTAATAATTGGCATAGTCGAACCGCCACTTTCGGCGTATTTCCGCAATAGTGGGCGGTTCATCTTCAATATATAGTATATAAAGTCGGGATTAGCTTTCTCTTGGTCTACAACTAATGTGTTAATCTGTTGGTTTGAAACGAAAGGCTTTGCAGCGAGCGCAACTTTGCCCATATCAGAGCCTATGCATGTTACGATGACCGATCCAGCTGGACAGGTAATTCGTCGCAGTGCTTGTGCACCTACGTCGGACAGCTTACGAATAGGCAGGATGTATTTTGAATCTCTAAAGTCCGTTGGTGTAATAAAGTCTAATTCGTCCCCCCAATATTCGGGGTTGGCTTTTGGCGGAGTTTTACCGGTAATAACTTGTCCGATATCTCCAAGCAAAACAGTCTGGGTCATAATGCTCCACCTTTTTTTAGTAGCTTTTCAAACTCTTTCATACGGTTCAAATACTCATCGATATGCTCACCCCAGTACACGTACTCTTTTTCATAGTCACCACCGTTATTTCTTATGAGGCCACACCGACGACACTGCCACAGATGAGTACCTGGCGGTGACTCAAAGAGCGATTGTATTGAAAACTGCTTATCGCCAGCATGTGTAATTTCTACGTGAGGGCATATATTTTTAATCTTGCTATCCAGCCTCTTGTCTTTTCTGTCTAAGAATTTATTGATATCGAAGCTAATCACTACTTTTATTGTGACTATGGCAAGAACCGTTGCGCCTATCAAGCCTATGAGCTCCCAGAAGCTTAGGCCGGTATTGAATACTCCGTTAATTGAAGCGAATAAAGTGGTTTGGGTAGTCATTTTCTCTCTCCTTCTGCATCATCTGACGATGGTCCTGGTGACTTTTCATCATCTCCTAGCTCCTCGTTATCTGACGTGCGGTCGTCATCGTCAGTATCTGAATAATCGCTAGTGCGCAACGGAAGATCAAGACCCCTTAGTGTGTCCTGTGCTCGAATGATTGAGTCAAGGCTAGACTGGGGCAGATTGATTATCGGAAAATCTATTTTCGGCAATGACGAAAAAGCTGTTGTTTGCGCCTTGATGATAGAGCTTAAGTCACTACCTTCAAAAAAACGTTTTGTAATGCTTTCACTGGCCTCCACTGAGCTTAAAATACCAGTGGTTAGGTTTGTATTTTCTAAGATTGCTTTTTGAGCCGCGAGAGCTGACTCCGTGATAGAGCGCATTCGCTCCATCTGCAGGCCGTTGATTCTCCTCGTCAGTTCCGACAGCTTAAGGTCTAGTGCAAAGATTGAGCCTAACTTTTCGTTTATTGACCGGTGTAGCTCCTGTAGGTCTTGTTCGGTTGACGTACGCCTTGGTGTAATGGTATCTTTTAGGCTGAGTGATAGGGTTTTTACCCTCTCAAGGTCTGATTGTGTGACTATCCGAAAATGCGCTGCTTTATTGCGGATATCCTTTATCTCAGTCAGTGCTGGTAATATCTCTGTCCATTTTTTCCCTGTCTTTAGGATATGCTCGTCGACATCATCCCAAACAGTATGGCTAGTTATCTTTTGGCGAAGAATGTTCTTGACCTCGTCCAACTCATTAGAGGTGTCGAGCAATTCTAATAGGCCGGCGGCAGTTAGCGGTTGTTCGTGCCACGGAGACAGTTCAATCGAAAAAATCCTTATCTCGTCTTCGAGTGTAAGGTGTGACGTAATGGGATTGATATCGCCCTTACGTACGGTGTCCCGGTTCTTCCCATATATTTTTGCTGCGTTTGTTTTGTCGTAGATTTTGAAATAATCTTCAACGATATCACTGATATTCAGCAGCAGCTTACGCAAGTCGTGCTCTACGATACAAACTCTATCCATAATGGCATTGCGGATATCTTTGTTTGACGGATCATATGACAATGCTGTGCTGCTCGATTCGTTCACTTTGCCATAGAAGTCGCCACTCAGCCTACTTTTGTCCATCCAAACCTGGACTATAAACATACCGTCAATCTCTCGGTAGCTTGCGTCCTGCTTATCACTGTCGATGTCAAACTCGTCCTTAAAGATCTCTACAACCGACTGCCAATCTTTTGCTTTTACAATGAATTCGAGTCTGTGTCTTTGGCTGGTCATTTCTTGCCCTCCCAGTTCTTGGTGGGAATACGGTTAAAATACGGGCCTTTTAGCTCGGCATATTTATGCATGTGTACCATAATTGCCCGCTGGTGCGCCATGAAATCATCCGCTAAGGCTTCAGCATTAAAAAACTCTCCTCCGTAGAATAGTTTATCTCCCTCAGGACTTCCAACTTGCTGGCCATGCGCAAATTTGTTTCGTATTTCTAGCCATGCTACATACTTCTTCCTGTTGGCTTTTGTTGCATGGGCCGGATCAATCCTTTTAAATACCTTGAAGAGAATATCTATTTTGGCATTGAGTGTTACGTTTCTGTTCGCCAAAACATCCCACCTAAATGCTAAATATGGTGCCTGATAATCTGCAGCAGGACATCGAGTATAGAACTCTGCTATGTAGGCATCGATCATACCTTCTACCATATTTGCTTGTGTTATAGTTTGAGCCACGGAAATATGGACGCCTAAAGCTTTGCATATGACATCCTGTAGCTCTTCCGTATTTATTACTGGGTCAGGTTTAGTCACTTCGCGGCTCCAGAAATATATAAAATGAGTAGTGCTAGTAAAGAAATAAGTCCGAAGCAAAACCCGCCCAAAACAGTCACGTTCAGCATTTTCTGGGCCAATCGATACTTTAGCCTGTATTCGCTAGCTTTAAACGGAAACAAAATATCCTTATTTAATCTCTGCTGTAAGTCGCTAAGAACCAAGCCAGACAAAAAGAAGTTGATCGTCGAAAATAGAATAACGAGTATAAATAGTCCTATGACGATGGCCGAAGGCCACGGGTGGTCTACGAATACTTTATCGTTCAGTGCCGCCATAGCAGTAAGACTAGCAACTGAAACAGTTAAAATGATTGTGTTAAGATGAAGACTATTCTTTATAATTAACTCGTAAGTACGAGTTCTATTTTCGCGGTAGTCTTTTATATACTCCGAAGCAAACCACGCCGAAACTCTACCTAGCCAACCCATCACTCACCCCTCCTCATCACCATATCCACGTCCGCACCCTCTGGCAAGTAGTCGCTTGCGATCATCCACTTTTCATTCATGCGAAAGGCTGGGATAGTTTGACGAGCCGCCTTGTTGGCCGCAACGTTTCCTTTTATGTCATTTTGCTTGGCCCATGCAGAAACAGTTATAATTCGAGGCTTAGTGAGCAGTGTAATGCGTTTGTGGAGCGACTCCATGAGGAGTGATGCAAATAACTCAGTAAAGCCATCGTATTTACTGTCTCGTCGGTACTCATCGAAGAGCGGATAGTAGTCTGTGAGTTTACTCTTGCTCTGAATGATGATTGGCGGATAGCCAAGGTTCATGAGTTGTTGATTTATGAGTACCCGGCCTATTCGACCATTTCCGTCTACAAACGGGTGAATTGTCTCAAATTCGGCGTGAAAATGGGCGATATTGTCCAAAAAATACTGAGAGTCTCTTTGTTGTGAATACTGCTCCATTAGTGCCATCATCAGCCCTGATACGAATGCAGGATTTGCGCCAACGTGAGCGCCAATTCGCACCCATTCCTTACCCCTTCGATATCTACCAGCTATATCGTCGCTAATGCCAGTAAGTAGCATCTTGTGCAGGGATAGTACGAGGCCGTTCGTCAGCCTTTCTTTGGGGTTTTTTAGGAGTTCTGCAGTAACTTTTGCTAAGTTTTTTGCCTCAAACACCTCTCGAATCTCATGATCTCGGAGCATTTGATCATGTAAAATAATGTCTTCTGTCTCTTTTAGCGTCAGCGTAGAGTTCTCGATGGCATTTGAGTTATAGACCATCTCTGGTATCTCTGCCACGGCGATCTCGTAGAGTGCTCGCTCATTACCCTCAGAAGCACACCTATACTCTTCTAGTAGCTTCTCTATTTTATCTCGGGTAATTTTATTGATCATAAGTATATTATATCACATTTTGCGTGAAAAAGTGTATCACATTGCTATTTTTCACGGTAAGTTGATCTTGGTTAAATTTTCCTTAATCTTCTGCTCTAATTCATGACTCTTTGAGAATTGCTCATTCAGCTCGGCAGTTAGTCGTTCCATCTTTTCGGCGAAAGCCTCATCATCATCCTCGACCGCTTCACTACCGACATAGCGGCCCGGAGTAAGCACGTAGTCGTGCTCTTTGATCTCTTCGAGGTCGGCAACTTTACAGAAACCAGCAACGTCTTCATACTTACCATTCTGAGTTTTGAAGTTATGGTACGCATCGGTGACTTTGGCTATATCTTCTGACGTGAGCTCACGATTACGGCGGTTGATCATCTTGCCGAGGTTGCGGCCATCGATAAAGAGAGTTTTGCCGTGACGATTTGCACGATCACGCGAGATGAACCAGAGACAGCACGGAATGGCGACGTTAAAGAACAGCTGACTTGGCAGGGTAACAATAGCGTCAACCATGTCGTTCAACACCAACTGCTTACGAATCTCGCCTTCGCCACCACTCTGACTACTCATGCTACCATTCGCCAAGACAAACCCAGCCGTACCCTTGGGCGACAGATGGTGAGCCATATGCTGGATCCAGGCATAGTTAGCATTACCCTTTGGTGGTACGCCGTATTTCCAACGAATGTCGTCGAGCAGGTGCTCTTGACCCCAGTCGCTGATGTTGAATGGCGGATTTGCCAAGATATAGTCAGCCTTTAGATCTGGAAACTTGTCATCTGTCAGAGTGTTGCCCTTGCGGATGTCGGCATCGATGCCGCGAATGGCCATGTTCATCTTAGCCAGACGCCACGTAGTTTCGTTGTACTCTTGGCCATATATAGCAATATCATCGATCCGCCCCTGGTGTTCCTCGACAAACTTTTCACTCCAGACAAACATACCACCACTGCCGCAGGCTGGGTCGTAGACACGGCCGCTATACGGCTCAAGCATCTCAACGAGCAGCTTCACGATTGAACGAGGAGTATAGAATTCACCACCGTGCTTTCCTTCGCTATCTGCAAACATGCCCATAAAGTACTCGTACACCTGACCGAGTAAATCCTTAGCAGTTCCTTCTTCAAATGAGATATTCGTGAACAGGTCAATGAGCTCGCCGAGTCGACGCTTATCGAGTGCCTCGCGCGCATAGTTTTTTGGCAGCACTCCTTTGAGTGTTGGGTTGTCGCGCTCAATGGCCTCCATTGCTTCGTCAACAAGCAGGCCAATGTTTGGCTGCTTGGCATTTTCTACTAGACCACTCCATCGGGCTTCTTTTGGAATCCAAAATACATTGTCAGCCAGATAGAAATCTCGATCTTCTGGATCATAGTCTTCGCTTTCGGCCTTTTTATACTGCAGCTCAAATGCATCAGAAACATACTTCAGGAAAATTAGCCCCAGCACTACGTACTTATAGTCACTTGAGTTGATGTTGCCACGTAGCTTGTCGGCCGCTGCCCAAAGTTTTGACTGTATGTCTTGGATCTCCATTAATTTGCTCTCCGATACCGAATTTATTGATTTTTAACAATGTACAGACACTGCAGATCTGGACAGGCTGGCCCTCGGCCAAACTTAACCTCTCTCGTTGCAATTATTATATCATAAACTGACGATTGGGTCACACGTAAAACTTATCAAAAAATACCCCGCCGAGTGGCGAGGTATTGTGTTTGCAAGTAGATTCTACTCTTCTGTTGCTTCGGTTGTTTCTTCGACAGCTTCTTCTTTTGGCTGATTCTTGCGAAGTTTTTCTGGGTTGCGTAGTGATTTTTGTTTGTCACTTACTGGTTCTTTGACCCACTTTGGCAGCTTAACGCCAGCTTCTTTTAGAAGCTTAGCAACACGTGGTGTTGGCTGCGCACCGGTCTCTAGGTACTTCTGAACAACCTCGGCCTGGATATTAGATTCTTTGGTATGTGGGTTATAGCTACCGACATAGGCGATTACTCTACCACTTGATGGGTGGCGCTGAGCCTCCTGTACGGCTAGACGATAAACTGGGTAGCCTTTTCGGCCAAGGCGTTGCAAACGAATTGCGAGCATGTATAAAACTTCCTTCTTTACTATAATTATTAAAACTATTAGCTTTAGTTTACACTATTTAGACAGCTGCGTCAATCTGTTTTGATAATTCCGCCGCCTAAAGTTTCATCGCCACGATAAACAACAGCTGACTGACCGGTGGTGATCGCCCTCTCGGCACCAGATAGCTTAATCCTAGCATCAGCCAGACCGAACTGTGCGCTAACCATCTCTAGTAAATCACCCCGGTGACGAATACGCACCATTAAACTATCGCTAGGCGATGGAGCATCGCCTATCCAGTGCAGATCAGTGAGGCTAAACTCATCCTGCCACATAGCAGTATTGTTAAGATTTTGGCTAACGTAAACTATATTCTTTTCGACATCTTTACCGACAACGTAGTAGGGTAACCCCCCGCCGATATGCAGTCCGTGGCGCTGACCAATTGTGTAGATCAAAGCACTGTCGTGGCGTCCAATTATCTGCCCTGTGTCCTGATCAACGACATCGCCCGGAATTAAGTCCAGATACTGCCCCAGAAATTCCTTTATACCCACCTGTCCCACAAAACAAATACCCATACTTTCTTTTTTTGATGCCGTCCATAAATTCTTGTCTTTGGCGTACTGACGAACTTGCTGCTTGGTCATGTCGCCAAGCGGAAATAGCGTCTTCTCTAGAGCCGATGATTTAATGCGGTACAAAAAATAAGTCTGATCTTTGTCTTTATCGGCCGGCACAAACAACTTGCCGCCACTAGTTTTTGCGTAATGTCCGGTGGCCACCATATCAGCACCTTGATCAAGCGCAGTTTCTAGAAATAAGTTAAACTTAATTTCTTGATTACACATAACATCCGGATTTGGCGTACGTCCGGCCCGATACTCAGCAACCATGGCATCAACCACACGCTGTTTGTACTCTTGCTGAAAATCGAAGACCCTAAAATCAATTCCCAAACCAACCGCCACACGCTTTGCATCAGCAACATCATCTGCCCACGGACACTGCATGCCAGGCAAATCTTCTGCCCAGTTTTTCATATAAACACCGACTACTTCGTAACCCTGCTCAACCAAAAGTGCAGCCGTAACCGACGAATCAACACCTCCGCTCAAGCCAACAAAAACTTTGGTCATTACCTAGATGCTCCAACATAAAATACTGATATTCGCAGCAACTCACCAAGCGCCAAAGTCCAACCCCATGGAGTAAAGAACCACAGCGGACCCCACTGACTATCTGACTTAACTGGATGACGACGCAGGCCGATGGTGTCGCCAAGCTCACGCTCGAATTCTAGTCCGGCACGGCGCATATGGTAGCCACTGGTCACTAAAATTACATCGTTAATACCGTTAGACTGTAGATGGCTTTTGACCTGTGCGGCATTTTGCTTGGTCGTTTCGCTAGCCTCTTCAGCAATCGTGGAACTTTCGGGAACTCCCTTTTGAACCGCGTGCTCTCGCATAACCTTGGCGTTGCTTGGACCATTTTTGTCTGCCGCTGCACCAGAGAAAACAATAACTGGCGCCCAGCCTTCGTTATATAATTTGATTGCTTCGTTAGTTCTAGCAATTGTATCGCCACCAGAAATCACCACAATTGCACCGGCTGCAGAGCAAGCAGTGTCGCCAACCTCACCGACCTTAGGGCAATCCGCCAAATCATCCGGAGCTAGATAAGCGCCAATGCCCCAAACCAACACTACGCAAAGAATCAATATAGTTACTAGCCGAGCCATCACTTACTTAGCCTGTTCTTTTCGGACTTGATAGCATCAATCAACAGCTCGGTTGCTCGCTTAATATTTGGCTCAGACGACAGTCGACCCAGACTAATCCGCAAACTTCCGCTTATAAGATCATCGCTCATACCAATCGCTTCAAGAACATGCGACCTGGTGTCTTTATTTGCTGCACAAGCACTGCCAGTCGCCACCATCACTCCCTGATTTTCTAGCATAAATATTAGCCTCTCAGCGTCTATACCAGGAAACGACACATGCAAGAAACTAGCTAGACCCTTTTTCTTATCCGACGATACAACAATGTCCGGAAAATTAGACTCTAGCTCATTTTGTATGTAATCACGCATAACTCGAAGTCTTTTTACTTCAGTGTTTCGCCTCTTCATGGCTAGCTCTACCGCCTCGGCAAAACCAATCACGCCAGCAACGTTTTCGGTGCCACTACGAAGCCCCATTTCTTGACCACCACCAGCAATCGTAGGAGTCAGGCTAACTCCAGGGCGCACCCACAATAGGCCAACTTGCTTGGGCCCGTAAACCTTGGCGGCACTCAAAGTCAAAAGATCGATTCCCATGCGCTTTGGCTTGACATCAATTAGAGCTAGAGCCTGTGATGCATCACAATGGACATATAGCGGCAATACATCACCCACCTCTTGCCTCCTGGTTCGCTCTTGTTCAACAACCTGCATAATATCATCGATTGGCTGGATTACGCCCAGCTCATTATTAACCAGTCCGACGCTTATCAAGGTAATGTCTGGATGGAGTGCTCTACTGACTGCATCTGCAGTAATCCGGCCCTTTTTGTCGCTTGGTATAACAACGCCGTTTTGGCGCCTGGCCGACTCGATAACCGCAGCGTGCTCGGTTGCTCCCACCGCCACCACGCCACCACCGACTGCTGACATAGCAATATTGATTGACTCAGTAGCACCGGCCGTCATAACAATTTCATCACCACGAACGCCAATACTACGAGCAATTTGCTCCTTAGCTCGATGATAATCTCGCTTGACTTCAACCGCCAAAGAATATGGACTCGATGGGTTGTAGAATTTATCTGACATATATGGCAACATGGCATCTAACACCACCCGGTCAACCGGCGTCGCTGCAGCATGATCAAGATAATACAACTCTCTCTCCATACTAATATTATAGCACTATAGGGGCTTGCCGGTTCGTGGGTTACGGCGGTAAAGGACCGTTGACACACGATCGTAGTATTCCTGGGTGGCTTTAACAAAGTTGGACAGCTCTGTGCCTTCTAAGTATTCGTATTTCGGACCAGACATAACCTTGAGTATCCCCTGGGGCTGAATCTCATAACGAACCGTGTGCTCCGACTTAGTGCCATCGGGATTTTTTGTCTCTTCGTGCCACATCCAAGTGTCTTGATCTAAATTGAAAAACTCGCGCCTGGTGACATTTGTTGGAGCTGGGCCAAAGATATCTCGCCCAATCTGACTTTCTCTTTCGATAAGCTCACGCTCTGATAATTTCTTGGTCGGTCGGTCTTTTTTGGTGACTTTTAGTAGTGGTCGAATTGGGTCTTCGGCAAATAGTAGGTTGATGGTTTTTTTGATAAAGCTTGCCATATACTATCCTAGCTACATCTGAGTGAAGTCACTCCTGTCAGATATTTGTATCAGACCCGTGTCTGACGGTAGGCCATTCTGAGCAGCGTGTTGGCGTTCGCCCTTAATTAGCTCGCCAACTTGGCGTATATAACTAGTAATTTCTGTGATTGAAGGATCGGGTCGCCTTGCTTCTACCCGAGCAGCCGACTGGTCGGCCGATACTCGCCTGATGGCGTCCCCTGATAAAGTTTGCTGTGAGAT
>DISN01000009.1 GCA_002421965.1 Candidatus Saccharibacteria bacterium UBA6209 | reverse complement strand
ACAAGGACGTCAAGGAGCGTATGGAGTTTGAGCTCAAGACGATCTGGATGCAGTTGGCGGCGGATATATTCACGGCCCTAGTTGAGCTTGTCGCACTTGTATGGATTGCTCTTGAGATTATTAACCGCAATCAGCCAGTTGGTCAGTTTGTCTATATTCAGCAGATGGTGAGTCGGGCGTTTAGTAGTGCAAATAGCTTGGCTATTCAGTTAGGTAACATCGATGAAGATTTGGCAAACATTACCCAATATCAGGAGTTTATGGAGCTTGCAACTGATGACGACGAGGGCGATGATTTAGAATCTCTAGACACTAGTATCGAGATAGATAACATATCGTTCAGCTATCCGGGCACCGATGTGGTGGTTCTGGACAGTGTTTCGATGTCCATCGCCAGGGGCTCTCGTGTGGCGATAGTTGGTGAAAATGGAGCAGGCAAGAGCACACTAATTAAGATTTTGACAGGTTTATACAAGCCAACTAATGGTCGAATTCTTATTGACGGGGTCGACTTGGAGAGCGTTAATAAGGAGTCTTGGCATAGGCAACTGTCTTTGCTCAGCCAGCAGTTTGTGGAGTATGTATTCGCAACGATGCGCGAAAATATTACCCTTGGCGATATAAACAAAGAACCCACCGACGAGTCAATATCCGAGGCAATTGCATCGGCGGAGTTTGGTGATGTGATAAGAAAGCAGCCGCATGGCATAGACACTTACATTGAGCGCTGGATGGCAGAGGACGATGACAGTACAACAGCAACCGAACTGAGCGGCGGGCAGTCGCAGAGACTAGCTATGGCTCGTAATTTTTATCGTGATGCACCGATTATGATCCTCGATGAGCCAACGAGTGCTATTGACGCTTTGGCCGAGTCGCGAATATTTAAACGATTATTTAAACGCAGGGACAAAACCCTAATTATAGTGAGTCATCGCCTGACGACTGTCGAGAAGGCTGATGTCATTTATATGATGGAGGATGGGCGAGTTGTTGAGAGCGGCACACACTTAGAGCTGGTTGCCAAAAAAGGCCCTTACTATACGATGTTCGAGTCGCAGATAGTTCATGACTAGGCTTGTTGCCAGCCTTGACCAGTTCGCCCCCCAGAGTGATAAGCCTAAGCTTATGAATAGGTCAAAAGGGGCTTTGCTATCGTAGAGTAACTCGTCGTGATTGTTGTGATCGCTATAAGGGTGGCTGGGCCGACAGCAGAGTCAGCACTTGCACTAAGACTATAGTTTTTTTTAGAACTAAAATAACCCCTACGAATAGGGGCTACTTTAATGGCTGCCAGTAAATTACCAGCTGCGCTGACGGAATGAACCGCCGCCGCGCTCGCCACCACGGTCGTTATTGAAATCACGACGTGGCTTGTCCTCGCGAGGACGTGCCAAATTGACAGTAATTGTACGACCATCAAGCTCTTTGCCGTTTAACTGGTCAACTGCTTTTTGGTTGTCTTCTTCGTTGACAAAGGTCACGAAACCGAATCCGCGTGAACGGCCTGTTTCGCGATCAGTTGCAACAGAGGCGCGTTCTACTTCACCAATCTGTTCAAAGAAAGCTTTTAGGCTGTCGTCGGTAGTAGCGTAAGCTAGGCTACCAACAAAAAGATTTTGCTTCTGCATGTATTCTTCTTTCATTGTTATGCTTTGCGTCAGATCGACCTGCTTCCAATACAAAGAATGTACATCCGAGCTTCTGAACATATTTATTTAATCATACTTATGACAAAAATACTAGCACTATCGGTATGAAGTCAGCTTGTCATTTTCTGCGTCATTGGATATAGTAGGGGTATGAAAAGAACTTATGCTAAAAGCCTAGGCTTTACAATAGTCGAACTCCTCATCGTTATAGTCGTCATCGCCATACTGGCATCGCTTAGCTACGTCGTCTACAACGGAATCCAGGGCAACGTCCGCAAGACCGCCGTGGCCAGCCAGGAGACCCAGGTCCGAAAAAAGCTCGCCACCTACCGCGCAGAGCACGGTACCTATCCGGCGGATCAAGCTGCATTCGACTCCATCATCGGTCAGTCACCTGGTGACGGGGCATACGTCACGTACTATCCATCGCCAGTGTTTGATACCTATTTTGTCAGCGCCACAGCCGCTACCAACCTATCGCTCAGTTGTCCAGACGGATTCGTCGAGGTACCGGGTAGTGGTAGCTATAATACCAACAGCTTCTGTCTTATGAAATATGAGGCAAAAAATGTTGGTGGCACCCCAGTCTCACAACCCAGTGGCGCTCCCTGGGTGAGTATATCCCAAACCAGTGCCATCACTGCTTCGCGAGATGCGTGCAAGGGCTGCAGTCTCATAACCGAAGCCCAGTGGATGACCGTGGCCATGAACGCCCTGTCTGTAGCCAGCAACTGGTCAGGCGGCCAGGTTGGCAGTGGCACATTCCCTCGGGGCAATAGTAACGGCACCAGCGCCCTCGAGGCTACATCTGACCTCACCGGCATCAACAAGCGTGCGCTCAGGCTGACTAATGGCGAAGAAGTCTGGGACCTTGCAGGCAACGTATGGGAATGGACGCAGGGCACAATAACCGGTTCTCAGCCAGGTGTGTCAGGCCAGACTGCCTATGCATTGACGGACTATACAAATGCTGGCCTGCAGTGGGGCGGTCTAGCGATCGACAGCCAACCAACTGGCACCAAGTATGCTAGATCGGTCGGTGTCGGAGGGCTGTATTCAAACCCTGGCGATGCGGGTGTTCGCGCGTTCATTCGCGGCGGCTACTGGANNTTGGGTTTCGAGTTGCCCGGTGATACGAGCGTAGACTTTAGACTTTATACCTTACTACTTTAAATCCTTGATAATTTTACCCTTTAACCTATGACGAGATGAAGCAAGACTTTATAATTTATACAAAAATGCTTGAGGTTGTGCTGTGGTCGTTTGAGAAAATCAATACTTTTCCTAAAAAACAACGATTTGTGCTCGGGCAGCAGATAGAGAATAGCGCGCTTGGCGCGCTGCGTTATATCATTGAGGCAAATAATGTCCGTGAGATAATGTTAATCCAAGAGAAGCTACAGCAGCTCAACGTTGAGCTCGAGGTGCTGCGTAGCCTGTATCGAGTTGCATTTGAGGTGCGGTTCATAAAGGCCTCTTCGCTCGGCTATATCACCAAAAAGATAGATGAGGTGGGTCGTATCGGTGGTAGCTGGCAAAAAAAGATACGTACCAAGACTCCTTAACTATCAAGCAGCAGCAACTGCTCTCGCTTTCGTCGTTTGCGCAGCTGCCTCCGATGCTGACGCAGTATACTCCACACAAACACATAGTCACTCATCTTTTTGCGCTCGTTTTCTATGAGCGCCACGCCGTTGCCGTGCCTTGCGTGCGCCGACCAGGCCCTAAACGATGCCTCTACGCTCTCAACGCTGGTGCGCCCAGTAGCGAGACCTTGCAGTTTTTTGTTAAATCGTCGACGAAATCTGCGAACGGAGCTAGCGCGAACTCGCCGTGTGTGTGGATAGAGTACATAGCCAACAAAATCCACACCCATTCGCGCTGGATACACCCTGACTTTACGTGGGTTGACTGTGAGATAGAGATCTTCGTATAAGAACTCAGTCAATGCTCTCTGCCACCGGTGAAGCTCTTTTTTGTCTGATGAAAATAACAGGATATCATCCATGTAGCGGATGTAGTGACGAATCTTGAGGACTTGCTTTGCGTACATGTCTGCCTCGTGGAGGTAGATGTTCGCAAATATCTGACTCGTCAAGTTGCCGATCGGGATGCCTCGGCTGCCCTTGGTTCGCTGATGCGAGTCGGGAGGGAACAGGTGGTCGTACTCGGTGCCACTATGGCTACTAGAGATGATGGTGTCGAGTACCCGCAAGAGCTCTTGGTCGGCGATGCGCCGTGCGAGTAGTTGCTTTAGCTTGGCGTGGTTTACGGTGCCGTAGTATTTAGAGATGTCGATTTTGCAGACGTATGCATCGGGTATTGCTCGTAAAAAATACTGCACTCGTGTCATCGCTCGATGGATACCCTTGCCCGGCCGGCAGGCATATGAGTCATAGATAAAGTGACGTTCGTAGAACGGACTGATTACGCTATGCAGGGCGTGATGGACTACTCTATCTCTAAATGCCGGCGCTTCGATGCGTCGGACTTTTGGCTCGGTGATGAGCCGTTTGCGATAGGGCGATGGCTTGTATGTGCCATGAGTTAATTCGTGCTGGATTTCGAGGATTTGGGACATAAAGTGGTAGTTGCTCATAGTAGCCGTGCGACTGGATCGCTTGCCGGCTAGTGATTTTTGGTGTGCTCGAACAAGTGTCTCGATTGATGCAACCGCGGCAAAGGAGCCTTCAGGCAGGGCCGTCATATATACTAGTGTATAATATTTGTGGTTATTCGGTCTGAAAGTGTTCGCGCGTTCATTCGCGGCGGCAACTGGAACAACGGCTCAAACGCGGGCGTGTTGACGCTGAACTTGAACAACTCGCCAGCCAACACGAACACGAACATTGGGTTTCGAGTTGCCCGGTATACTAATGAGGGGGTATCATCCACCTGGCGTGATATATACAGACGATGGTTTGTGTATCGGTGCCACTAAAGTATCCGGCCGAATATCCTGTCTGAAATCTATTGCCATAGACAGACGAATAGCGTATGAGTCGCACGGTTCAGTCGCGTGCGACTTTTTAGGTGGAATGTAGGCGGGGTGCTTGTGTTTTTTGAGCTAACTCTGCATAATAGTGATTGAGCTGGTGTGCATTGGGGCATTCCCAACACGCCGACCAAATACAAACACAAGCCGAAAACAAACATGCCCCGGGTGGGCGCATAGCAGCTCAAACCAATTTATAGTTCTTATGGTAAAATTAGATATATGAAAGCACCGTCAAAAAGCGTTGAGTTAAAGCTTGCTCGATTAACTAGAGAATTCTTTGCCCGTCATCCGGGGGTTAAATTAATCGCCGTTACCGGAAGTGCCGGCAAGACTAGCGCTAAGGTGGCCATCGGCACTGTGGTGGCTCAGACGATGAGCGTGCAGCTCCGCGAGGAAGAGCCAAAGACCAAGTCAGATGTTTTTCTGCAGATTATGGGGGTCCAGACCCCGACCAGCGGACTATTTAGGTGGGCTCGGGTCATTCGCGCGGTTAAAAAGCGTGTAAAAGCCCAGAATCCTGAGGTCCAGGTGATTATCCAGGAGTTCAATCCGCAGGAATTAGGGTATAACGCCTGGTTTCGTGAATATTTGCTGCCAGACATTACGGTGGTGACATCGGTTTCTGGTGGGCGTATGCAAGTGGACCACAAAGTCGAAGATGTGGCTAATGAGATGATTACTTTAGCGAACAATTCAAAGCTCGCAATGATCAATCGTGACGATGTCGAGGGCCGATTTGCAGGATTTTTGACCAATCCAAGTATTACAACCTACGGCACTAGCTCAGTGGCCGAGTATTCATTTGACGAAAATCACTTCTCGTTAGACTCCGGACACGAGGGTAGTATTCTGTCTCCCGAAAATCCAAATGGCTTAGCGGTTAATGTGAAGCTACTCGGTGAGCACAATATTCGTCCGGCTATTGCCGCTGCCGCCGTTGCCTATAAGCTTGGCATCGATGAGCCAACGATTGCCAAAGGTCTGTCCCAGCTTACTGCACTACCTGGTAGGATGAATATGCTTAAGGGAGCTGGTGGGTCATGGCTGATTGACGATAGTTATAGTTCGTCTCCCCAGACTGCACTATCGGCACTTCAGGCACTTTATGC
>DISN01000015.1 GCA_002421965.1 Candidatus Saccharibacteria bacterium UBA6209 | reverse complement strand
AGTTTGGCTTTGGTGAGAAGACGGGTATTGAGGTCGGTGAGGCGCAGGGAATTATTTATTCGCCAGAAACCACAGAGGGGAATGAGGTTCAGTATTCGGCGATGACGTATGGCCAGAGTATGAACTTGACAATGATTCAGGTGGCAACGGCATTTTGCTCAATTGTTAACGGCGGTGAGTATTATCGACCAACGATTGTCGCCGGGACTGTTGCTGATGATGGATCCGTTAAAGCTGAGCAAAATAAATCAGAAAGACGAACTGTTAGCGAAGCTACATCCGGCCAGATTCGTGACCTGCTGGCCGGTGCGCGTGGGTCAACCTGGCTGGGCAGCGGCGATAGGCAGGGCTATAGGATAGGTGGCAAAACTGGTACCGCCGAGACAATCAGTAGATCTGGTGAATACACGGCTAGCGAGACTGTGGCAACATACATCGGCTTTGGTGGCGCTGATGAGCCTGAGTATGTCATAATGGTACGTGTGGCGGCCCCAGGCAAGGGTCTGAACCTAGAAGGCGGCAAGCACGCAGGACCGATTTTTTCTGATATTTCTAACTGGATGATCGATTACATGAAGATAGCACCGAAAGGATAAAGTAATGACACTAGAATCAATGACCGCAGATTTAATTCACGTTTTTCTACTAAGTATCGGGGCGTTTCTATTTGCGATGTTTTTAACGCCGATTTATACCTTTTTTGCCTACCGGTATAAGTTTTGGAAGCAGCAGCGCTCGACTAGTACTGACGGCAAGAAGCTCGAGGTGTTTACGAAATTGCATGCTGCGAAGTTTCGCCGCAACATACCGACGATGGCGGGGATAATTGGTGTTTTCTCGATTGCGGCCATTACTTTACTGTTTAACCTAGATAGAGCAGAGACGTATTTGCCGTTGGCGGCTCTTGTCGGTGGAGGTATAGTTGGGTTGATTGACGACATTATAAACGTCCGAGGTCTTGGTGGTGGTGTTGGCGGGCTTCGCTCTGGTATGAAGTTTACGATGATTACGCTGATCGGCGTGGTTTTGGGGTGGTTCTTTTACACAAAGCTGGGTATCGACAGCTTCCATGTGCCATTTGTCGGTGAGGTGGCGATTGGCTGGTTAATAGTGCCACTGTTTACTTTTGCTGTTGTAGCTACTGGTAATGCAGTTAATATATCTGATGGCCTGGATGGCTTGGCCGGAGGCCTGTTGGCAATAAGCTTTAGCACATTTGGCGTGATAGCTCTACTTCAGGGCAATAGTATGATGGCGGGATTTTGCTTCACGGTGGTTGGTGCACTACTAAGCTACTTGTGGTTTAATATTCATCCAGCCAGGTTCTTTATGGGTGATGTCGGGAGCTTTGCCTTTGGCGTGGCACTCGGAGTCGTGGCAATGCTAACCGATACACTATTGCTTTTGCCGGTGATTGGCTTGGTTTTTGTGCTTGAGGCTGGATCTAGCCTGATCCAGATACTTAGCAAAAAAATATTTAAGAAAAAAATATTTATATCTGCTCCAATGCACCATCATTTAGAGGCGATTGGCTGGCCAGAGACCAAGGTAACTATGCGATTTTGGGTGATTGGCTGTGTTGTTGCATTTACTGGATTTGTTTTGGCTATAGCAGGAGGCCACATTGCGTAGAAGCCAGAGAGCGGTGGGGCTAGAGGTGACGGCGAGTCCGTCGATTAGGCGGCACCGTCCAAAATACCAAATTATATTGGCTGTCGGCCTGCTTCTACTGCTAGGTTTAATCGTGATGTATGCGATTGGGCCGCAAAGAGCAAATCTACTGAATTATGCCTATGGCTCTTCTTATAGTGATACGTTTTTTTTCAACAAGCAGCTAATTAGTGCGGTAATCTCAATCGTGGCTTTTGCGGCATGTGCAATCATCCCATATAAATTATTTACCGAAAAGCACGCAAAGCACATATTTGTTATCGGACTAGCGCTGTGTTTCTTGCTGGTATTTATGGGGGCTGTTTTGAATCTGGAGATTGCTAGCGATACCAATGGTGCGTACAGGTGGTTTTACCTGGGTAGTCTGGGTAGTTTTCAGCCGGCTGAGCTACTAAAGCTCGGGTCGTTATTGTTTGTTTCTGGGTTCCTGGGCACAAGGGCTAAACAGGGTAAAATTAATGACATTCAAGAGACACTGATGCCTTTGGCGGTAGCGCTGGGTGTTGCTTTATTTGCGGTTGTTGTGCTGCAAAAGGACCTAGGTACAGGCATTGCACTGCTAGCGATTGTGATGACCATGCTAGTTGCCTCTGGCATGAAATGGTCAATTATCGGCAAGGTGGCGGGAGTGCTGGTTGCGGCAGGGCTGGTTTTTGTGATCTCTGCACCGCACCGAATGGAGCGAGTTATGACCTTTATCCAGGGCGATAGCAACACTAATAGTGTTGACGAGAATAGTTATCATATTGCTCAGGCACGTATTGCTATTGGCTCCGGCGGTCTGTTTGGTCTGGGGATCGGTAAGAGTGTGCAGTCGACAGGCTACCTGCCAGAGGCGATAAACGACTCAATTTTTGCAATTATGGGCGAAACATTCGGCTTCTTTGGCCTGGTGGCAATACTGGCGCTGTTTACTTTGCTGTTAATGTCACTCTTAAGAGTAGCGGCAAGATTGCCAGATATGGGTTTACGGCTGCTTGTGGTTGGCGTATTTGGCTGGGTGGGGTCGCATGTCATATTGAATGTGGCGGCTATGACCGGTGTTGCGCCTCTTACGGGTATCCCGCTGCCGCTACTTAGCTACGGTGGTACAAGCATGTTATTTATTGCGGCATCGCTTGGTTTGGCCTTTCAGCTGTCAAGATATACGTCGCATAAACCAATAGAGGAAGGAGCATTGCAGAATGAAAGTTCTAGCAGTAGGCGGGGGATCGGGCGGACACGTCACGCCAGTCGTAGCGGTTTGTAGAGAGATTGTTCGAGCAGTACCTGATGCTGAGGTGTCTTTTTGGTGTGATCGAAAATTTGGACCATCAGCGAAGAAGATATTTCAGGCATATGATCCATCAATCCCGATTGATATGATATATTCAGGTAAGCTTCGCAGATACCATGGTCTGGGTAAGTTCCACATGCTGCGACCATCGATACTGTTTCCGAATATCATTGACCTTGTGAAAGTCAGCGGTGGATTTATCCAGAGTGTATTTAAGTTAATTAAGCTAAGGCCTGACGTGGTATTTATGAAGGGCGGTTATGTTTGCCTGCCAGTAGGTTATGCGGCCAGGTTGCTACGTATACCGATGGTCATCCACGATTCCGATGCTCATCCGGGCCTAACAAATCGCCTGCTGGCGCCGTTTGCGGTAAAAATTGGCACCGGTGCGCCGCTTAAGTATTACAATTACCCTAAGGATAAAGCGGTCTATGTCGGTATACCGATTGCTGAGGACTTTAAGGTTTACTCGAAAGAGCAGCAGAAGGTTTTTAAACACGAACTTGGCTTCGATAGGGACCGCCCGCTGGTAGTTGTTACCGGTGGCGGGCTTGGTGCCACCAGGATAAATGAGGCGGTTGTTCGAGACCGGACGCAGCTGCTACAGTGTACTTCGGTGTTTTTGATATCCGGGCAGGGATCTTATGACGATATCGCCTCTAAAACTAGGCCAATGAAGGGCTGGCGGCTCGAGCCGTTTATTAGTGAAAATATGGCAATGGTTTTGGCGGCAGCTGATATCGTGGTGGCTAGGGCAGGAGCTACTACCCTGTTGGAGCTGGCTGCCCTAAACAAGCCAACGATTATCATACCCAACGGTATGCTGACTGCCGGTCATCAGCTAAAAAATGCCAAGGTGTACCAGGACAACTTTGCGGCAATTATTATGAAAGAGGACGAGTTGGCTAGCCAGGGTGCTCTAGCACGAAAAATTAAGGACCTATTGAGTGCTCCGAAGATATTAAGTGAGCTAGGTAAGAATTTTGGTAAGTTTGCTCGACCTGACGCAGCCAAAGAGATGGCAGAGCTAGTTTTGAGTGCGGCCAAGGAGGCTAGGGATTAATGAGTCTATTTGGTGGTAAGAAGTCTTCTGAGCCAACTCGTCGAGAGATGGCGGCTAGTCGCAGGCAGTCAGGTAGTCCAGGTGATATTGAGGCACCTACCGCGACATCGCAGGCTTTTAGGCGTAGCCGAAATATAACCAACAGGCCAAATATCGAAGAGAGCGATCGGCAGGGCTTGCATGTACTTAGGCACAAGCGTCGAAAGGTGTTGACTGGCTTGTTTTCTTCGTTTGGATTGATACTGATTTTTGGTGGACTACTTGGCCAGCTGTCGGCATCGGTTGTTGTTGAGACGCCTGATGGCGGTGTCCGCGATAGTCAGGATATCCAAAAGCGATATTCTCAAGTATTCCTAGACTATACCGCAGAACGCCCACTTGAGAGACTGCGTTTTATGGTAAATTACGACAATCTTCACGCCTACTTTCTAGAGAAAGCCCCGGAGGTGCAATCTGTCGAGGTGGTCTCTGGTGATGAAATTGCGACTAGTAACTTGCGGATTTCATTTAGGCAACCTGTTCTGGAGTGGACTTCTGGTGGTAGTAAGTATTATGTCGACGGTCAGGGTGTAACTTTCGTTCAGAACCATTTTGACGATCCAGTAACTGCAGTTGATGATCAGAGCGGCGTTCAGGCTGAGCCTGGTCAGGTTGTCGTTAATCGTAGTTTTTTGAGCTTCTTGGGTCAGGTATCTGCGAAATTTGAAGATAGTGGCGCCACAGTTAGTAAGGTTATTCTGCCAGAAAATACCGTACGTCAGGTCGATTTTGGCCTTGAGGGGCGTGATTTTGTAGTTAGGATGACTGTAGATAGGGGAGTGGACGAGCAGACCAATAGAGCACTTAAGGCAATAGGGTGGCTGGACGAGCAGGGTATTACGCCGTCGTATATCGATGCTAGGGTGGACCAGCGAATATTCTACAAGTAGGTAGTAGGGTGCCCTTTGTTACTTTGTTCTATTTTTGTTCTTTTGTAAAAAAACATACTACCATACACAAATAGGGAAAAGTCAAAATATCGAATAAGTAGGCAAAAAGTAGAGCAGGGGAATAAAAAACAATAAAAGTCAAATGTAAGAATAATGTTGTGGAAAACTACATGGCAAAGTATGTCAAAAAATACAACACGTTCGACTTAGTTGATGGCTTTGGGTAGCTCTTACTGCAGAGTGTGCATGAATCTAACGTTTTTTGTTCGTCACGGTTATTGGTCATTGCGGCTATTATACCCGAGCACTTCCCAGGCAGATGGTATCCGGACAGTACTTGGCACTTAATCCAGCGACTGCTAGTTCGTCTGCTAAGGCATACTTATGTGACGTAAAAGGTACATTGTGCGACGTAAGATATATATTCAAAAGACGATAACTATACCTCTATCTCGCAGATGTTTTTGTGGATTGTGCCCTGTGTGGTTTACTTCTAATGTTATTCCCTTGTGTCGCCCGTTTTTAAATTTATTCTGTATCGCTGCCTTGTTTTTAGCCGTCTTGATTATGCGTTTAAGCTCGTTTATGGACCTTGTGTGCATGGTCGCGATGACTAGCTTGGTCTATGCAATCTTGTGCAAAAAAAGAACAAAAAGAGAACTAGCGCCTATTAGTCTAATAAAAATCATAAAGCAAGTAGTATAGTTGTTTTTTTGAATACCGCTAGTCGTGCGTATGCCCTGCTGGTATGATCGAAAGTTTGATTATATGTTAAGCTGCTGTTATATTTAAGAAAAAGAAAGGATGAATTGATATGGAGCCATCAGTAATGGATACTATAATTAATATAATTGGCATTGGATCCGGGGTTTCAGCGCTACTTTTTACTATAGCTATAGTGGGCTGGATATTATCAGTAATCTTATTTTTTAAGATATGGGGCATGACAAATGACGTGAGAGAGATGAAGGAGATGATTCGAGATGTCATTGATGCTGAGTATACAAGGGGTGATGATGAAGAAGCCACTAAGCCTAGGGATAATAAATCAGATTTTTGGGTATGGAATAAGGCTCCGTTTAGACACAACAAGCAGGTTGTGTCAGAAGAAGTAGCATCTTCGATGCCTGATGGGCTATCATATAATAGTCGCGAGGGACAGGACGAATCGGGGCAACACAGAGAGAAGTAGAGCTTGTCCCGCCTATTGGCCTAGTCTAGTTGATTGGCGCTCTGTTGGCGTTGTTTTTATAGGCACGTGCCTCATTTACGTGTCGCGTGGCCTTGCGTGGGCTGCTGGCGGACTCTGAGACGAGTATCTTACAGATTTCGGTGTATTCGTCTATGCTGTAGATCATTTTTGTATGTCTCTGTAGAAATGCATTGAACTTGTCTAGGCCGCAAAATACCTGCTTACTGTCAGAGCTGATCGAGTTAGCGTTAGTAAATATGACCGCGTTGTGTATGTAGCCATGGATTCGGTTGCCGAGTAGCTGTTCAAGTGCTTTGACGTGTTTGTGGTTTTGTCTGGCGGGATTGAACAGCTGCGATGACTCTCTATTGGGTTTGTGTTGTACCCAGTACTTATTTTGCTTGTTGCCGAATATATCGCCCAGATGGTCTTTGTATTCGATGCAGAATATGCCGTAAGGCGACACGATGACTTCGTCAATCTCGGTGTAGGTGGTGTTGTATCCGGAATAGAGAATTAGCCCTCGAAACTTGATGTTAATGTCCTGGGCGCTTCCCTGCAGTCCCCTGTGTCCACTGCTTGGAGATAGTGACTCGCGGTGAGCAACGTCAGATATTAGGGTTTTGTGGATATTGGATGAGCTTGCTCCCCTGCCCGACCGTCCACTATTTTGGCTTTGCTGTTGTGTGGCTAGCGGACCAGGCACTGGCTTAGTCGCTGCTCCCTGTTGCTTGATGTCGTCATTATTATGATTAGCTGCGTTGGCATTTGAACTTGATTTCGACCTTGATAGTACAAAAAATATCAATACTGCCAATCCGATGATTGAGCATGCAATAACTAGGGTGAGTATTAGTGAAGTCATCTGTGCCTTCTTATCTCTCTATTTTAAATTCTGTTAAGTCTTTGGTTTTGCTCTTGCTGCGGTTGGCCGTGGTGTTATCCGGTGCGGTTGTATTTGGTTGATCGGTTTTCTTGCGCCTTGATCGGGAGCGTTTCTTTTTTGGTTGGTCTGATTTAGCGGAGGCTGGTGTGGTAGGTACTGCTGAAGTTTGACTGGTGTTCGCTGGCTGTTTGATGTCGCCAGTTTTTTGTGCTGGTTGCAGCGTTGGCTTATGCTGAGCCTGGGGTGTCGCTGGTCGTTGCGGTGGCATAATTACGGCCGATATTGCCTGCTCGACCTCGCTACGATTGCGGCTGTACATGCGGCGAGAGTTTTCGATAATGAGGCTAGTATTGTCGGCCTGGGTTGGTGGTAGCTCTAGGGTCTTAGCGGAGAAAGCCGGGACTTTTTCGCCACCGATTACCATGTTAATGATAAAGTTACGGTTGTGCATCTGGAGAATGTCGGCAGCTTCGAAGTTTGGCTCGAACTGCTTTGACAGAATTGGCGCGTCATCGGCCGACACCCTGAATGAAATGGTAGTGCCGACGTTACCAAATACAGCATCACGCACGGTGTCGTTCATCTGAGAGATGTATTGGTTAGCAACAGTAAGATTTAATCCATATTTACGAGCCTCGGACAAGATTGTGGCAAATGAGTCGGTGGCAAAGTTTTGAAACTCATCGACGTAGAGGTAGAATGGTCGGCGATCACGAATATCGGCAATATCGGAGCGGCTCATGGCGGCTAGCTGAATTTTGGTTACCATAAATGACCCTAGGATTGAGGCGTTATCTTCACCGATGAGTCCCTTAGATAAATTTACAATTAGTATCTTACCCTCGTCCATCAATTTACGGATATTGAAGGTGCTTTTTGGCTGGCCGATGATGTTGCGGATAATCGGGTTGGCGGTAAAGGCTCCAACCTTGTTGAGTACTGGGGCGACAGCTTCGGCGACGAACTTATCATTCCAGCTAGCAAATTCTACGTTCCAGAACTGCATGACGACCGTGTCTTTACAATATTCCAGGGTTTCTTTGCGGAATTTTTTGTCCGTGAGCATTCGTGTTATGTCTAGCATGGTTGTCTCTGGCCTGTCGAGCAGGGCTAAGATAGTGTAGCGTAGGATGTATTCGAGTCTAGGGCCCCATGACTCGCCAAACATACGCTTCAAGACGCCAATTACCTCTGACGATATGTTGGTTTTTTGATTAGGATCAGTCACCTCTAGGGGGTTAAATCCTAGTGGGTATGCGGTGTCAGCTGGGTTGAAATATACGACATCCTTGGCACGGCTACCAGGTATGAACTTCATGTTATTGATTGCAAAGTCGCCGTGCGGGTCGATGATTGCGTAGCCCTGATTGTGATAGATGTCACTTAGGGCAAATAGCTCAAGTAATCCTGACTTACCGGCTCCAGTTTGACCGATGATGTAGACGTGTCTAGACCGATCGTAGCGAAGCATGCCAAATTGGTGGTTGATACCGCGGAAATTTGTGACGCCGAATGCCGATATTTGATCGTCAGTCTTGTCTTTGCCAGTGATGATTGGTAGCTTGGCTGGTGGTTCGGCGGTTTTTGAGCTGGCCCAGACGATATTTGGCGTCTCGACGTTGGTGTGTGGCAGGTGGTAGACGGATGCTAGCTCTTCGATGTTTAAAATAAAGCCGTCGTCGCTAAACGATCGGTTACGGTAGGGTTCGAGAAATTCTTTACCAAAGTTGCTATAAGTGGATTTGAAGCCATTCAGGTTAGTGCTGTTGAACTGCTTAAATGTTCCAACTAGGGCCTGCATGTTGAGCTTGGCGCTTGTCTGGTCGTTGCCTAGGTAGGCTAGACGTATTTTAACCTGGTAGCCCATTTTGGTGGCTTTTTTCTCAGCCTCTGATATGCGAGTTTTGTCTCGCTCTGATAGCTCTTTTTTGTCACCGTCTTTGGAATCTCCCTGTTCTGGCGGTTTCCATAGGGCCTCGACTGCCTGAACTAGCCATTGCATTCCCCCGCCCCTGCCGAATAAATTAAAGCTGCCACTTTTGATCGATGATATCCAGCGGTCCGAAAAGCTATGCCAGTCATCGGCGATTGGCCTAACTAAAACCTGGATCCATAACTCCTCACCTGTTGATTCAAGTTTAGCCAGGGTGCCTGTGATGCCAGCGAGTGGATCGACTTCAAAGTTCTGGAATGTTCTAATTGGTAGAAATTCGGTAGCAGTAGTCGTTAGTTCTGACGAGTAGACTATGCTGTGGTCACGTTCGTGTTCTGTATAATCCTCGTTAGCTGGGTAGATTTGAACCGATGGATATTGGGAGTAAATCTGACCCTCAACGAAACTCTGGAGCGTCCGAGGCACCCATACATAAAAGCGGATCTGGCCGCTGACAGATGCGATCTCAAAGCTTAGATGCTCTTGCTTGCCGCCGTTTAGGCGAAGCTCTTTTTTGTCACGTAAAATACCATGCAGGCTGGCAAAAAGTTGCTCAGCAGCAAGCTCTGATTTATCGTTGGCTCGAGGGATCTCTAGTACTAGAAGTACGCTGTCGACACTAGGTGAGTCGTTATCGATTTTTTGATAATTTCGCCAAGTTAGGTAGGACAATAGGATCACCAAAGGTACCCAAACGTACCACTGTAAGAAAAATGAAACTAGCCAGGCAAGTATTTCCATAAGCTTATTGTCTCACCCCTGTACTGATAATGCAAATTGCCTTCATGGCAATTACTCCCTTAACTAAGCCTCTTCAGCTAGCACGTAGGTTGCCTTGGCGGCACGCTTGAACTGAGGTTTACTCTGTAGATTTAGCAAAATAGTAGTTTCTTTTACTTGTCGGTTTTTGAGTACGCGCTTTACGATTTCGTCGCGGTGGAGTGGTTCGCCGGCTTTTTTGAGAACATCAGCGATAATGTCAGCAACTGTTCCCTGGCTGTAACCCCACGAATCTAGGGCGTAGATACCACGGCCGATTAGGACAAACCGTGGATCTTTGATTAGTTCGTTATGAATAGCTTGGGTGGTGACATTTTTGCGCTTAAAATCACTTTCCTTAATAGCACGAGCGATACTCGAGAAGTGCATAGGCTTGCCTTGCTCTTCGAGGATAACGAAGATTTTATCGCGAATATTCTTGGGGTTTACCGTTGGCCATTTGATCAGACCCCAGTTGCCCTTTAGTACAGCCAGTTTCTTGCTAAGTGATGCAAGAGCAGTGATATTGAGCGGGTGTTCGTATTTCATCTTTTCGTGCATTTCTTCACCGGTCACGGGCTTGCCGTGTTCTTTGATGAACTTTACGATATCGGTAACTTGTGATTTGATGCTCTTTTCGTCGCCAACGGTGCTGATAGCTGCTGATTGATAGAAGTCATCATTTTCGTTTACGGTAGTGATTGATGGGGCTAGCTCTGACATAAATGCTACGTGGGCGTTTTCGGTTGGTTTGCTGTCACGGCCTAGTAGGTGTTTCGCTAGGTCTTGAATTCTAGCGGCACGACCCATCTCTGATAGATTGGTGATAATCGTTTTTTCAATAGCGGTGGCTGAAGCAATCTTGCCTTCGTCGACCATGATGCGAAGTTTGGTCAGGATTGCTTTTTCTAGCTGTCGGACACGCTCACGGGTGATGCCAAGCATCTCGCCGATCTGTTCCAAAGTTTCCTTGCGGTCATATAGTCCAAAGCGTCGCGAGATAATTTCTCGCTCACGTTCTTGAGGAATCTCGTTCAGAATGTCCTTTACGGCATTTTCAAGTTCTTTGGTAGTGTCAGTTTTTTCTGCCTGGCTCATGGTCTTGGTTTGCTTTCCTCTCCGCCTCACCGCTGGATGTATGTAAATTAATTATCTATATAATATCTATTATACAACAAGCGTAGTTTGATGTCAATAGATTAACTCTCGTATTTCAATTATAGCATGTTTTTTACTAATAATGCAATGGATGGTATCAGAGTTTTTAATATCTCAATATATGTAACTATTTATATACAGCGTTGAGTTAATATGGTCTAACACTATTGATAGCGTTTATGACTATTTTTTACTGCGAGCTGATGGTTTTTTGCTGGTGGCCCTGGTGGCACGACGTGCAGCCTTGGCCGGAGCTTTTGATAGTAGCTCAAGTGCCTGCTCGTGAGTAATCGATTTAGGGTCAGTGTCTTTAGGGATTTTGGCATTTTTCTTGCCATCAGTAACATACGGACCAAAACGACCATTTAGAACTTTGGTGCCGTCGCCGAAGTCTGCGATGTTCTTCTCGGATTCGGCTTTTAGTTTATCGGCGTAGAGCTCTAGTGCCCTGTCGAGCGTAATGTCGTGTGGGTCGTCCTCTTTTAGGCTGACGTATAGGGGCTTGGTTGTCTTGGTTTTGGTGCCAATCTGTAAGAATGGTCCAAACCTTCCGACATTGGCCCTAATATCAACGCCGTCCTTGGTCTGGCCAACAATTCTTGGCAACTTAAAGGCCTCAAGCGCTTGCTCTAGACTGATGGTCTCTAGCTTAGCGCCCTTTGGTAGCGGTGCAAACTGCGGCTTTTCGGTATCTTCGGCGCTGCCAAGCTGAAGCATTGGGCCAAACCGACCGAAGCGAGCGATAATCGGTTTGCCTGATTTTGGATCGATGCCGACCTCGCGGTTGGTGCCGACGGTCGAGCGATCGATTCCGCCTGATTGCACGATTAGATCATGGAATGGTGTGTAGAACGCCTTAAGCATGGCGCTTTTGGCAAGTTTGGCGGTGGCAATTTGGTCAAATTCTTTTTCAACTTTCGCCGTAAAGTCATAGTCAACGACCTGTGTAAAGTGATTTGATAGAAATTCGGCAATCAGTTCGCCACTTGGCGTTGGCAGTAGTTTGCCCTTGTTGCTGCCTGTTTTTTCTTGAACTACATCGCGCTCAACGGACTCACCGTTATAGGTGATAGTGATGACGTCTCGTGGCTCACCTTCGCCCACGCCCTTTTCGGCGTAACCACGCGTCTGGATGGTATCGATGATTGTGGCATAGGTGCTAGGCCTGCCGATTCCTAGGTCCTCTAGTTTTTTGACTAGCGATCCTTCGGTAAATCTAGCAGGTGGTCGTGCGAATACTTGGCGGGCTTCAATGTGGTGTGTCTCTAGTTCGTCGCCAGAAGATAATTTCGGTAGTAGTTCTTCTTTGCTGGCGCCGTAGATGCGGAGAAATCCGTCGAATACAATGACTTCGCCCTTGGCTTCGAAGTGAAGTTTAGCAGGTTTGTTGGTCGATTCGGACACAATGTCGATAGTAACAGTAGTTTTTTCGAGTTTGGCCGGGCTCATCTGGCTGGCTAGGGTTCGTCGGCGAATTAGGTCATATAGTTTTTGGTCGTATTCGTTTGAAGTTACTGACTCCCTGGAAATGTCAGTTGGGCGGATAGCTTCGTGGGCTTCTTGGGCCGATGCGGATTTTGTCTTGAATTTGCGGACCGTTGAGTATTCGGGTCCATATAGGCGTTTGATAAATTCTGTGGCTGCTGCAATTGCCTGGCCACTAAGGTTAACTGAGTCGGTTCGCATATAGGTGATCTTACCTGCCTGATAGAGCTTTTGAGCTGCCGCCATGGTGGCTTTTGAGCTAAAGCCTAGCTTTGCGTTTGCTTCTTGCTGCAGGGTTGATGTAGTGAATGGCGCACCTGGATTACGACTGCCTGGAGATTTACTGATGTTTGATACCTTAAAGGACGCGCCCTTGAGGCCTTCTAGGAACTCCTGGGCGTCTGCTTCGGTGTCGAAGCGTTTACTCAGCTCTGCTTTGAACTCTTGGCCGTCATAGATAAATAACGCTACAACTTTGAACTGTGAGCTGCCTTCAAAGGCGGTGATTTCTTGCTCTCGCTCAACTAGTAGTCGGACTGCTGGACTTTGGACGCGACCGGCTGATTTGCCGCCAGGGACTTTTTGCCAGACAACTGGGCTAAGTTCGAAGCCAACTATGCGATCAAGTATCTGCCTGGCCTGCTGAGCCTGCACTAGGTTCATGTCGACGGTTCGTGGGTTTTTGATAGCCTCGGTAATAGCAGATTTGGTAATTTCATGAAAAACTATACGCTTAGTCGTCTCTGGCACTAGGTCGAGTACTTTGCATAGATGCCAAGCAATGGCTTCACCTTCGCGGTCTTCATCGGTTGCAAGCCAGACGTTTTCTTTACCAACGGCTTTAGTGGCTTTTTTAAGTTCGGCAATAACTTTTTTCTTTTCTGGATCAACTTCGTAATGAGCAAAGAAATCATTGTCGACTTCGATTGGCGGTTTGCCGTCTTTAGTTTTTTTGGCAATTGAGCGGATATGGCCGATGCTTGAGAGTACTTGAAAATCCTGCCCGAGATATTTCTCGATAGTTTTCGCTTTGGCTGGTGACTCAACTATAACTAAATTCTTGCTCATGGTTCATCTTCTATCTAAGCACAAATGTAGAGTGTATGGCAATACCGGCGAAATGTCAAAGATTGCCCCAGATCAGGATGGTTTTTGATGCTTGTTCGGTTAATATTTCTAGTGTATGTCAAGTATCCATTGCGGAGCGCTCGACTGATGTTTTACAAGTTGTTGCTCGAGGAAATTATATAATTGTCCTCTGTAGTAGTGTAATTTGCGGGCACGAGGGTAAAAGCAGTCTAGCGAATTGTCCATTGATTTGCGCCGAGTGGCTTGATGAGCCCATTTATTTCAAGCATAGTCAGGGCGGTTGAGAATTCAGCAGCGGACAGCTTTGACTGTTGCTGTAGGACTTCTCCGTCGCGTACGCCGCTGGCTATCAGCTGCAAGATAGTGGTTTCGGCTGGGGTGTCGCCGAATAGTAGTGAGGGCTGTTTCCGTTTATTGGATGGTAGTAAATTTGGGGCAATAACCTCTAGTACGTCTTGGGCGCAGGTAATCGGTGTAGCGCCTTGTTTGAGTAGATTATTGCAGCCCTCGGACAGTGGGCTGGTGATATTGCCTGGTACGACGAACACTTCTCTGCCCTGGGACAGGGCGTGTGATGCGGTGTTTAGGGTGCCGCTTTTGGCGGCGGCTTCGGTTATGATAACTGCGTCTGCTAACCCGCTAACTAGCCTGTTGCGCTTTAAGAAAGAGGCTCGATTAAACGTAGTGTTGTCTCCTTTGGACCATTCTGATATGACTGCGCCGCCGCTGTCGATCATGCGCTTGGCGAGCGGCACGTTGGTTTTTGGTGATATGTCGGGTAGCTCATCCATGACGACGCCAATAGTTATGCCGCCGGCGTCTAATGCTGCTTGGTGAGCTAGTGCGTCAACGCCCAGAGCTAGCCCACTAACGATGATTACGCCGCTTTTTGCTAGGTCGTAGGCAATGCGGCTCGTCACCTCTATGCCATATCTGGATGGCTTTCTGGTGCCTACTATGGCCACTACTGTAGTTACTGATTCGGGTAGTTCTCCGAGGTAGTTTATATACTCTGGGGCGTTGTCAATCAAAGATAGTTTTTCGGTGAAAACAGAGTTAGCAGGAAGGATTTTATTGATTTTCATACAAATTGTGTCAAAAAGTATTGACAATATGTCAACTGTCTGCTATAATGGTACATGTATTGATTGAGCTGCGAGGCCAATCAAACGCACCTTATACCCCC
>DISN01000012.1 GCA_002421965.1 Candidatus Saccharibacteria bacterium UBA6209 | reverse complement strand
GTTCGGTTTATATCCGGTATGGACGATAGGAAACTTGAGAAGATCTGCCCGTAGTACGAGAGGACCCGGGTGGACGAACCTCTGGTGTATGGATTGTGGCCACCTGCTGCATTGTCCAGTAGCTATGTTCGGAATAGATAAGCGCTGAAAGCATATTAAGCGCGAAACTAACTTCAAGATAAGGTTTCCCTATGAGGACACTGAGAGACTATCAGTTTGATAGGTGCAAGGTAGAAGTGCAGTAATGCATGTAGCTGAAGCATACTAACAGTCCCATTGCCTTTTTATGTCCTTGTCACCAACGTTAATGCTTGCATTAACAGGGGTGATGAGGTAGACTTGACTAGTAATTGGTGTGAATGCACCAGTCAATTTAAAAATTCATTTAGCACTGAGCTGTCATCGACATCGAAGTGAGGTTTTAGGCTACCCACTCCTGAAGTTATAGGAGCTAAAAAGACGTATGCCCTAAGCCTTACTTCGGTGCCCATGGCGAGGAGGAAACACCTGTTCTCATTCCGAACACAGAAGTTAAGCTCTTCAGCGGCGATTATACTGCGCAAGTGGGAAACTAGCACGGTGCCGAATTATAAAAAGACCATCCGAATAGGATGGTCTTTTTCTTTTTGGTATACTTAAGGTGATGAATGCGACGGCGCTCGAGAAGCTAGCGGTTTCTATGATTAATCTTCTGCCCAGCCTTGGGGCAGTGGTACTGTTCAGCCAGGTTGCGACTGGCGAGTAGTGCTGGTTGGGACATTTTTGTTGTATCAGCTTATTATTGCAGCAACCCCATCAAAGCACAGTATTGGAATGAGGCTCATGAGTATACAGTGGGCGGAAAGTTATTCCATGAAGAGTCATGTTGTTTTTGCCTTTCTCTATAGCTTAAGTTTGGGGACAGCTGCTGTATGGGTATTTTTACCGTTTGACTTGCTACTAGTGAACCTCCTTCTTATACAGCTTCCTATGGTTTTATTGACGGGTTGCACGCTTCACGGTTATTTTTCAGGACAAATGTATGGCGTCCGAATGCGACCTCGTGCAAGATCGCAAGACTAGGGTTCATCGGCGCAAATCCAAACTTGGACCACCACTGATGGCGGCACTGCATCGGGTCCTTTCCCGATGCATGTCCGACTGGTGGTTGGCGTGAAGGGAAGTGTCGAAAACCCGCTCGGCTTCTATGTTCACGACCCAATAGCTGGCTCTGCCTACTGGTCTACTGCTCAGTTGATGTCAAATACGCAAAAAGCCGGCCCAGCCAACCAGGCGGTAGTAATTTATTAAGTCCAAAGGGTTCATCACGAATTACTTTATTATTCTGAACTATTGGCATTATTAGAATATCTGATGATTAGTGCCCGGCCATTTGCAAGCTCACCGCATATTAGCTAAGTAGTGGCGGCGCAATACAAAAATCGACCCTCTCGCAGTTGGGTCGATTATTTATTTGAATCTAATTTGGATCCAAACAGGTGCCGTCATTACTGACTTAACTCTATTGTATAGGCCGGGGCGTATTAGAGCAAGACTTTTTCACAATATAGAAATGTTTATGTAAATATTGACAAAGTATGAGCAGTATGCTATACTGTATGTATACACTATAGCGTGTGTGATATAAAAGTGAGGGTTTCTGCAATATTTTTATGTGGAAACCTTTTTAATTCGCTGGATAGCGAAGGAGATAACGGGATGGCAGGAACAAAAGCCGGCGGCCAGAAGGCTGCAGCAACCAACAAAGCAAAGCACGGTACTGATTTTTACGCAAAAATTGGCCGCAAGGGTGGTCAGAATGGCCGAACCGGTGGTTTTGCCGCAAACCCAGAGCTAGCACGAATTGCTGGTGCCAAGGGTGGTCGAATTTCACGACGCCGTAAGACAACTACTGAGAACCAGTAATTGTACTAACTATAAAAATAGTCTCGATAGTCGAGGCTATTTTTTGTATCGCTTTAATTGACAGGATCTGGCGTCGTTGGCTTTCCATGATTGCGAGCACACTAGACAATGAAAATTATTTTTGGACTTTTCTATACCAACCGCACCGCAGGATGGGCATAAACTTCGCTGATGTAGCCAGTTTTGGTAGCTATATAGCGCATCGTCGGCTGACTGGCGCAGCTCGCTGTCTGGTATTTGGTAATTGCTGACTAAAACAGAGGTGGCATATGCCCAAGCGTCCCTCTCCATGCGAAGTAGCTCAGCGCCGCTACTATAGTCTTTGTGGTCAAGCTGTGCGTGGCCGACCTCGTGTAGGAGCTGGTATAACTGTTCGATATTGTCGATAGCAGGATGGGTGACAGTTTGCGACTCAGATGACCAGCGAAAAACATCACCAATGACGAAGTTGATACCCGGATAATCGATGATTATCTGCTTAGTTGTTAAGCTGATCGATTGCATGGTAGTAGCAGCCATAAATAACAATTTCCTCAGGGTGTGGAGCGGTGATGATTGGGCAACGGTACTGTTCTGGTAGGATCTCTAACTCCTCTAGTACAAACCGCTCGAATAGGTGGTAGTGCGCACCAACGCCGCCGCCAAAGGCTATTGCATCTGGTCGAAGAACCGGTATCAGTGCCATTAGGCCTCTGGCGACTCGTCGGCCTATCTCGCGCTGATCGTCGGGATTAGTTAGTTGGCTGGCATAGACGCCAAAATCCGACATGATGGCTCGACCATTGGCAATGGCGCCCCATCGAGTGATGGCACCATTGTATTCAAAGTGAATGTCGCTAATCTCGCTCTCCGAGGTGGAGCTCACGATCTTTTTGTTCTCTATATAGCCGCCACCGATGCCAGTGCTAACGGTGATATACAGGCATTTTTCGGGAGTAGGGGAGATTAGGTTAGCTGCACCGACTCCGCCCAGGTTAGCGTCGTTTTCAAGCCACATTGGTACATCTGGCCAGGCGATTTTGAGCTCAGATATAATATCAAAGTTCTGCCAGCCGAGATTTTTGCAAATTACGGCTTTTTGGTCACGGATAACTCCAGGCAGGGCGATGGAGATACCGCGCGGATTATCCTCGCAGGATAACTCTCGTGTAACAGATATCACCTGGGATAAGTATTCGGCTTGATCTCTTGGGGTGAGAAATTTCTGACTACTAACTATCTCTCCGTCATCAGAAAGCTTAGCAATTAATGTCTTTGTGCCTCCGGTGTCAATCGCAATTATCATATCAACCATTGTACCATTTATAGGCGGGGCTTGCATTTTATGCAATAAATCAGTAAAATAAGTCTATTATTATCAGTGGAGTTTAAGATATGCGAAAAACATTTGTACAGGGTGGTTCAGTGAAGATTTTTGTCATTGTAGGGATCATTTTGTCAATTGCGGCACTAGCTGTGCTGTACTTTGCTGGCCGTCAGGCTACTAGTGGGCAGGTACCACCGATGTTCGTGCCCGAGTCGTCTCAGAGTGACTCTAAGGATGGGGCTAAGGATTCAGTTGATTCCGATAGCGATAAGTCCAAGGACGATGCTACCAAAGAAGAGGATAAGAGCGTAGCGGATGATCAGGATAGTGATGCCGGAAAGACCGATGAAGAGGGTGGGGCTCAGGACGCTAACGATTCGGCGTCTAGCCAGGATTCTGGTTCGTCATCTACCGAAACTAAGGGCGAGAGTGCGACCGCTCTACCTCAGAGTGGACCTAGCGATGGCCTACTGCAGGCCTTTGCGGCCCTAGTCCTGACATTTAGTCTTGTGGCTTATCTGCGATCTCTGCGAATAAACTAGTCGCTCTCTTTGACATATCTGTTGCGTTACTGTATATTAGATAGTAATCTATGGGATTACATATTTTATGTTGTCCCGAGAAATATCAAATTTAAGGAAGGAGTTATGAGACTCAGTGTGCCTAGGCAACAGTGTCTCATGTAGTAACTTTATGGCAAATGCCACAATAACAATGGATGATCTGCTGGCGCAAGCAGATGAAAATATCAAACAGCTAGTAACGGGTGAAGTAGTTCACGGCAATGTGCTATCTGTTAAAAAGCACGAAATTTTAATCGACCTAGGCCCACTTGGTGTCGGCTTGGTGCCTCGACGTGAGGTTGGATTCTCAAAGAAATATGAAATTGGTGACGAAGTCAGCGCTAGTATCGTTGATACAGAGCTGGACAACGGTTACTCACTACTGAGCCTAAGGAAGGCCGCAAAAGACCGCGGTTGGGACGATGTTATTGCTCGTCTTGAGGCCGGTGAGATTATCACTATCACTCCATACGACGCTAACCGAGGTGGACTGTTGGTTGAGTATGAAGGCGTTCGCGGCTTCCTGCCAGTATCACAGCTATCAGCTGAGCACTATCCACGTGTTGGTTCAAGCGACAAGGATGAGATCCTTCAGCGCCTAAATGCCTTGATCAACAAAGAACTTCGAGTACGAATTCTTGATGCTGATCGCAAGGCTAACAAGCTTATTTTCTCAGAGAAAGAGGCTGTTAAAGAGGGTCTTGCTGAGCGATTTGAGAAGATGGCAATTGGTGACGCAGTTAAGGGCGTGGTTACTGGTGTTGTTGATTTCGGTGTCTTCGTTAACGTCGAGGGTATTGAAGGTCTAATTCATATCTCAGAAATTAGCTGGGAGCGTGTCAGCAATCCATCAGACTACGTTAAGGTTGGCCAGACGGTTGATGCGAAGATTATCGCTATCGACAAGGAGCGCCTAAGCCTAAGCATGAAGCAGCTTACTCAGGATCCATGGTTGGACGAAGTTGAGCAGTTCAAGTCAGGTGACACCGTTGAGGGCACAGTTACTCGTATTACGCCATTTGGTGCATTCGTGCAACTAAGTCCAAGTGTTGAGGCCCTAGTTCATGTATCTGAACTTGGTGGTGACGGCACCGACCCAGAGAAGGTATTTACCCTAAACGAACGAAAAGAATTTGTCGTCCTAGAGATCGATAAAGATAATCGTAAAATCTCACTCAGCCTAGCTGACAAAAAGAAGAAATAGCCTATAGAAAAATAATTGTTCGCCGATACCCCAGGTGTAAGGTCGACGAGGAAGGAGCAGGTCTATGACCCAAGAGAAAATCGTTGCAATCGCTGATTCAGTCACCGTCGGGGAGCTAGCCGAAACACTTAACCTACCAGTGACAACACTGGTAGGTGAGCTGTTTAAGAACGGTATTGCTGCCACAATTAACCAGCGTCTTGATTTTGATACGGCGACCATTGTTGTCGAGGAGTTAGGACTTGATGTTAAGCTGGAAAAGAAGGCCATCGAGGCGCACGCCCGAAAGACACATGAGTTAACCGACGGAGCACTGCCAAGGCCACCAATCGTGGCAGTTATGGGTCATGTCGACCACGGTAAAACTAGCTTGCTAGACGCAATTCTAGTCAAGAAAACTGTTGACGGTGAAGCTGGCGGTATCACCCAGCATATTAGTGCCTACCAGGCGGAGCGCAAAGGGCGAACAATCACTCTACTAGACACCCCTGGTCACGAAGCGTTTGCAGCCCTCAGACAGCACGGTGCAGTTCTTACGGATGTAGTGATTATTGTCGTGGCAGCCGATGACGGCGTTAAGCCTCAGACCATAGAGGCTATTCGCTTTGCTCGTACAGCAAACGCCAAGATTGTTGTTGCGATCAATAAGATGGACAAGGAAGCCGCTAACCCAGAGATGGTTAAGGCTCAGCTGGCAAGTGAACACGGTCTTAATCCAGAAGAGTGGGGCGGTGACACGGTCATGGTCGAGGTAAGCGCTAAGACTGGCCAAAATATCGACAAACTACTCGACATGGTGCTATTGGTGGCAGACATGGAAGACCTGCGTGCTGACGTAGATACGCCTGCCGAGGGGCTGGTAATTGAGGCTCATATGGAGACTGGTCGGGGGGCAGTGGTTGGTCTATTGATAGAACATGGTCAGCTTAAGCCAAGTCAATACCTGGTGGCCGGCAAGTCTTACGGACGAGTCAGGACTTTACAGGACTTTCGTGGTGAGTCTCTAAAGCAAGCTGGTCCATCAACGCCAGTTAATATAACCGGATTTAAGGAATTGCCGCAGTTTGGTGATTCATTTATCTTAGCGAAAAATGAAAAAGAGGCCAGGCGAATGGCGACAGAGGCTCGAATTGAGCAGGATAAATTGGCGGCAACAACTAACGTCACTGGCGCCGATATTCTAAAGATGATGGATCAGCAGCATGACGCCGAAGAGTTTAATGTTGTCATCAAGGCCGATGTACAGGGCTCGTTGACCTCGGTTATGGATAGCCTAAAGTTAATCGAAACTAACGGTGAAGTTAACCTGCAGATTATTGGTACCGGTGTTGGCAATATATCAGAGCGTGACATTCACCTTGCGACTGGTAAAAATACTGTAATTTACGGCTTTAACGTCGATCTACCGCCAACGGTCAAGCGCCTGGCGACTCGCGAAAAGGTCGAAATCAGGATTTTCAAAGTTATCTATGAACTATTAAATGATGCTAAGGATTCAATGGAAGCACTGCTAGCCCCAGAGGTTGTCGAGACAGAGATTGGCCAGTTGGAGGTTAAGGGCATATTTAGGACGCTTAGGGACGAAGTTATTGCTGGCGGCAAGGTTCTAAAGGGCAAGATTGTTGCGGATGTATTGGTTCGGGTCAAGCGTAAGGGTGAACAGATTGCCGAGGCTCAGGTCACCTCTGTCCAGCGTCAGCAGCAAGAGGCCAAAGAGGTGTTCGAGGGTGAGATGTGTGGCCTAAGTCTTAAGACTACCAAGAAATTGAGCCTCGAAGAAGGCGATACGCTTGAGCTGTTCACTAGGGAGCTGGTAAATAGGACGCTATAGCCTAATTCTAACTAGTACAAAAAACACCCTGAAAATCCAGGGTGTTTTTTATTATGTCGCGGTTGAATCTATTCGCTGGCCTTATCGGCTAGTTCGCCTAAGAGAATATCTCGCTCGTCTGATACTATATCTTCAAGTTCGGGGATATTAGCGCTCATCCAGCTGGCTAGTGCATCATTGTCGCCGGACTGCTTAACAGTCATCATTTCATCAAGCTGCTCATCAGTCAGAGCTTCGGTTATTTCTACGCCGATACGCTCGTTGAGTGTGTTATTTAGGTCTGATAGGGTGGTTTCTACTTGTTCTGTCTGGGGGTTGATTCCTATAGATTGGAGGTCTTCTAGGGTAATATCGAAATTCATGTCTTATCCTTTTTGTGTTATCTAGTGTTGGTTTTATTATAGCTTATTCTGATCGGTGTGAGCACTGTACTCATTGCTGCCTGCCCGTATTGCGCCCTTGATGGCGGCGTCGCCGACGGCCCTGGCCACGTGTACGGTTTCGCGTGCGCGTTCAATGGTGCCTGTGACGGCGTCCTTGGTGCGGCCTATGGCGTTTCGTCCAGCGTCTACAGCCGTCTCAGCAGCTCCAGTGACCGTGTCTTTAGCGGCACCTATCATCTCTGTCGTAGCATTTTTTACTGCATTAAATCGAGCTGACCACTTAGCATGTCGTGCTGCTTTGCGGGCAAGGGCAGCGTCGCGTTTTTGCTGGAGCCATTCACGAGCTTGGCTGACTTTATCCTGGCCAAATTCTAGAGCTGCAGTGGTGGCTTTATAGCCAAAGTCCTCTCCCTTATTGAATTGGTCCTGAATTGCTGATGCGGTTTTTTCCGCACCCATAACCCCAAGACCAACGGTAGTTAAGCCGACTTCCTTGGCGACATTTAACGTGGTAGTTCCAGCGTCAATTACTTTGCTCCGAGTTGTTTCGGCAACACTTTTGGCAGCCTGCCCAAAGGAGACTAGGTTTTCATGAACAATATTTTTTTCATTGGCGATAAAGTTCGAAGCAGAGTCTGCTCTATCGGCAAGACTTCGCAGCCATTTACCTAGTCGTGAGCCTGCTCGCTCGCTAGGCGTAGTAGTTGATTCCAGGGTTTCGGCTGGCTGATTGGCGGTGTTGTCTTGAGGCTCATCTAGGAGAGCATCGAGCTCTGATAGTTGGCTCCATGGCTCCTTGTTGCTGTCTGGTTGCGCTTGAGTTGTTGGTCGTTCCATTGTCGCTGTCATTTTTGTTCCTTTTTGATTTTTATGAACTTATGTGTTTAATGTTAGCACAAGTATTATAAAAAGTCAATAGTATCTATATAATAAAACCGCAAGAAATAAAAATAACCCCTGATGGGGTGAAGATGTATGGGTGGTGCCGCAGGGCGGGAGTCGAGCGGACCGAAGTCCGTTCTTCTCACCCGCGCCTGCGGTTGCACCTCCTTCCTTTTTCTCACTCGCGTCCAAAGACGGACTGGTTGATCAGGGTGATCAGCCATGATGCCAGCGTGGCGGGCACCATCAGCAAGATGATCCAAAGCAAGCTCCAGCTCCACTGGACCCACGCCACCCCGATGATGGCGGCCACGAGGACCACGACCACGCCGATGACGGCGTAGCCCAGCGAACGTGCGCTGCTTCGCTCGCGGTGCTCTGAGAGCCAGAACTGCCACCAGCCGAAGCCGGCGGCAAGCACCAGCAGGCCGATGATGCTCAGGGCGGACGCAAATCCGCCAAACGTCTTCTCGACGAGGGCAGTGATGCCTCCGGCGAAGTGGGCGATCAGCCCGTAGACGACGAGGGTGGCGGTGATGACCGCCAGCGTGGCCAGAATGGCCTTGACGAGGTTTTTCATGGGGTCTCCTTGTGCTGTGGATTGTGGAGGTGCTGTTGCACGGGGTGTGTACATCGACATATATTGAGTCGAGACAAGCAGTGCAACAATTGGTACAGCTATACTACTGTAGCAATTGTTGCGCTTCTTTGTATAAACAAGGGATTGCCCGGAGGGGCGCAGGTGAAATGGGAACTCAGTCGTTCCACAAATCTCTACGCCCCACCGGGTTCCCCATCAGCTTACGCGCGCGACAGGTGTACCGCCCTGAGGAGGAGACCGAGCTTCTGTTTGAGCTCGCTCCTCCCCTCGACGCGTCCGCCCATCTTGCCGACGAGGTCCTCGATGGACTGGTCGACGGCATCAAGGGCTGCCTGTGCGGCCGCCTGATCGTAGCCACCAGCGGCGGCTCGAGCTGCGTCCCGCTCAGCGGTGACGTCCGCCAGGAGCTTTGCCAATGAGCCGTTGCGGGCCGCGTCACGCTCGTTGACGAGCTCGACGCGGGCGGCGTCTCGCTCGGTCCTGGCCTGATCGCGCTGCTGCCTCGTGGCAACAAGCTCGGTCGGCGTGCCCTCCCGGTCGACCGGGAGGTAGCCCGGGTCGGTGGGCGTCAGGACGCGCCGGAGCGCCAGCTTGATACCGGGGTCGACGGATGAGTCGCCGAGGATGGCCTGGAGGCCCTCCTGGGCGTTGCTCGGGGTCGGCGTCGCGGTGGTGGTGCCGGTGCCCAGCTGGGCCGCCGGCTGACCGGCGGAGTTCTGGGCATAGGTGCCGGTCTGGAAGGCCAGCACCTGGTTCGGGTCGTCGAGCAGCTCATTCGCCTTCTGGAGGAAGGCGAGCTGCTCGCGGGGCGAGAGGGAGGTGAAGCGTGCGGCGAACTCATCGCTGCGCGCTTCGATCTGGTCGGTCACGGCCTGCTGGCCCTTGGCTGCATCGAACATGATGCCACTTCCTTTCATGAAGTGATTGTGTGGTTGAAGTGTATTCGATTGTTATGAAGTTTTCTTCCACACAATAACCCGGCCGGCGTCATTGTGTAGGCGGCGGGCATAATAGCGTACTATTCATACCAACTGTCTACACAATGACTCGTGAATGTGTAGCTGATGGGGTAGTGCTATGCGAGTATGGAAATATACTCCAGCATAGCGCTGTGAATGTTCGTATCCACCTCACGAGCGGATACTGGTTGACATATTAGCATACTATGGACAAAATGTCAATAGTTTTGTAAAAGTATTGACGAAATGTGCTTTTTGTGCTAGTCTTGAAGCATAAGGAACTACATGCATGACTACTAATCCCAACCACACTCCATCACCAACAGAGTTCGTAGCCGCTTCCGATGAGGCGCGAAACCTGTATTCTGTTGATGCAATTAACGAGTGGCGATCAAATGAATCACTGCGCCTGGGCTGGCTCCGTATGGAAAGTTTCGAGTCCGCAGCTAATGACGATCAGTATGTGACAACATTTAAGGACGCAATCGATCAGAAGCTCGACGAGTTCTTGGCGACCAAAGGTATTACGCCCGATGATGCAGAGTATGATGCGCTTCGTCAGCTCTATCGAGACTCAAGCATTGATCGGTTTTCGGAAAATGAATGGGGCAACTCACCCGCAAGCCGTGGTGTCGATGCAAATGATACACAGTCGCAAAGTGAGAAGACAAGAGAACTTATACGTCAATGGCACGATGCGCAGGTTGATGACACTGAGGTTGCCGATGATGATGAGCGCACGATAGATACTATTCGAACTGAGCTCAACGAAGCACGTGAGTTGTGGTCTGGCATGCAGGCAAAGCGGCAGGGTCGGCTGTGGGATCGACGGATTAAGGGCTATAATGCTACAAAAGAGCGATACGAAAGCCTTCGTGATGAGCTTGGGTCTCGTACTCTTGAGAGCACCATCAACGACGATACTCTGAACGATGTTGAGAAAAATGCCGCAGTAATCGCCTATATTTTTGATGAGCAGAATGCACTACGCTCTCTAACTAAAGAGAAGGTCGAGAATACTAGGGTTAGCAAGTTTGTTGAAAAGTTTGGTGGCTGGCTCAATAGGGGTGGCGGCTGGACAAGGTTTGGTAAGGCCGCGGCAGTTGGTATGGGTGCTGGTATAGTCGGTGCTGGAGCTGGCTTGCTATTTGGTGCCGCTGGTATGGGAGCCGCCGTTGCGGGTGCTGGCGTCTTGGCAACAAAGGGCGCACTGCGATTTACGAAGGCATATGCAAAATCTGATGCGCGCCAAGGCCGTGGTATGAACAACCTTGACGATAGCGAAAAGGATACTTGGGCTCGTGAGTTAGCTACTCAGGGCGGTGATACGGTTGTGGAGAAGGCTGGTAATTTGTCTGGTGAGAAATTTGAAGTTGATACTAAGCGTGAGCAGGGTAAGCGCCAAAAGACAATGACCACTGCGGTGCTAGGTCTGACACTCGGTGCAGGTCTTGCTACTGGAATAGGTTTTGCACTGGACGGTTTTGGCGTGTCTGGAACTGTTCGTGACAGCCTGATAGATAGGCAATCGCCAGTCGAACCAGGAGATGGCGATGCAGGCCAGGAAACTCCTGGCGTACACACTCAGGAAGAGATAGACGAGCAGATCAAAGAGGCGGAGGATCGTGTGCGCGATGAGTATGATGACAAGATCAATGAGCTCGAGGGCAAGATTGATGAGCTTGAGGGCGAGCTTGAGGATGAGATTGAGAACCCCTCTAACGATAACGGCGACATTTCCGATATACCCGGCGATAACGGAGATTATACTGACTATATACTCGATCATATGGATGCTCTCAATGTTGCTTCTGGCGAGGGGTGGTTTCAGACATTTAGCGAGCTGGGTATATCGGTAGAGGATCATAGGGAGTTGCTGGCAGAGGTTGGACCTAGATTGGCAGAGATGAACGTTGCATATGCGGATGCGTCCATTGGTGGATATGGGATTGCGCACCCTGGTGATATGCCGATAGAGGCACTGCAGTACATACTCGAAGTCGCGAATGAGCGGGGAATTGCTGTTTCTGGCACAGGCCTCCCGAGTGCAGGAGTATAGACGTAGGCTCGCGCCTGGTCTAGCTTGGGTGCGATAGGTGAATACGTAAGTAGTTTGGTACAATAGGTACATAAAGTCCAACAAAAAGGAGATAATGTGTTTCAACTAAATGATGAATTTCTAAAAGAACTAGGCTTAGACCAGCTGCCAGAAGATCAGCGGAAGCCGTTTCTTGATCATATCTATAGCGAATTAGAGCTTCGTGTGGGTGAGCGTCTGAGTCAGGGTATGAGCGACGCACAGCTTGATGAGTTTGCTAATATCATCGATAAGGTTCCGGGTTCGGTAGAGGAGTTTTTGGCTAAGCACGCACCAAATTATCAGCAAGAGCCGGTATTCCAGCGTTTAATGCAGGCAACTGGTGCTCAGGCTGACGATCCTGCGCTAAGGGATGAATTTGCGGCTACTAAGTGGCTTGAGGTTAATCGGCCCGACTACCGCAGTGTCGTGGCGGCTGCGATGGAAGAGCTTAAGAAGGAAATTATATCTAGTCGAGATGTTATCTTGGGTGGTATTGCCCAGATACAGCAGGACTCTACAGCTCAGGATGCTGCTTAACCTGCAGCTATCTAGTATTTAGGCCGTTTAGGTAAGCTTTGGCGGCCATGGTTTTGCCGCTAGGTGCGATTAGTTCATCGACGGTCAGGAATTGGCCGTCTTTGAATTTTACCGAAAGATCATGCTCATAGATGGGGCTTACGTGAGCCTGGGTGATGATTAGACTGTTGTCGTTAAGCTGTAGCCTGGACCGCGGAAAGCCAAGGTACGCCCGAACGTGGGCGTTAGCTTCTGCTGCTGTCATGGTTTCTGGGTTTAGTTGTGACATTTCTTTGGATAGCAGAGAGCAGTAGGTCGCCTGTTGGTCGTCTTGGGGTGTGGGCATTAGTTTACCGCTAAGGATATCTGGCAGGGAATTGATTAGTGTTTGGTTGCCGAGTGAAAACAGACTGCGGTATAGGTCGAGCTTACTCTCGTTGCCGCTGAGGGGGACGGTTTTTTGAATGTAGACTGGGCCGCTGTCCATGCCTGCTTCTAGCTGCATGATGCTAATGCCGGCTTCGGTGTCTTGGTTGGCGATGGTAGCTTCGATTGGCGATGGTCCACGCCATTTTGGCAATAGAGAAGGGTGGAGGTTAATGATCCCAGGGTTGAACAAATCTATTACTCGCTGAGGAATAATTTTACCATATGCAACGAGGACGCCAGCGACTGGCTGTAGTTGGCGTATATCATCTACAATATCTATAAGTTTATTCGGTTGCCATACTGGTATGTTGTGAGCGGTGGCAAATTCTTTAACCGGAGGCTGAGTAAGTTTGTGACCACGACCCCTCGGAGCGTCAGGCTTGGTGATTACTGCGGCGATTTCTGTTCCATGTTCGACCAGGGCTTTAAGCGTGCCCAGGCTGTGCTCCTCAGTCCCAAAGAATATGATTTTCGGCAATGTCGGTGTCATAGTGAAGTGGCTGAAGCTCGCCTTTCTGATCGAGCGTAAAAAATGCATCTTTTTGATCGCGGATGTGGTCGATGAATACTAGACCGTTGGTGTGGTCGATTTCGTGCTGTACGACACGAGCCAGGAAACCTTCGGCCTTGAAGCGAATCTCGTTGCCGTCAATGTCGATAGCTTTGACGCGGATTTTGCTGTGACGAGGAACATTGCCATAGATGTGTTTGACGCTCAGGCAGCCCTCGAAATCTTTGACAATCTCTCCCTCATATTTGACGATTTCTGGATTAATTAGGGCGGTAAATTCGCGAGATTTTTTGTTATCAAAGTCTGCTCGAACTATAACGACTCGCTCAAGCTCGTCGATTTGGACGGCTGCCAGGGCAGCACTGATTTCGTGCGGGCGAGAATCTTCCCAGTCGAGTGCGGCACTAGTCATAATATCTACCAGGTCTCGAATTTTGTCGGTAATAACATGCACCTTGGCGGATTTTTCACGCAGATGTGGGTTCGGCAGAGTGATAATATCGTCTTTTGTCATTACATTATTGTACCAGATACAGGGGTTAAAGTGTAGTTAGAGTAGTGATGTCGGGTCGAGTTCGTATTGCCAGTGTGTAGGCGGCAGGTGCTTGAGTAGCTCAATTAGGTCTTGGCGATTTGGACTTTTTACAGTGAGCTGCCAGCGATATGTGTCGCGGATACGTTCGTAGAATGCGGGTGTTGGCCCTAGAATTTCGACTCGATCCGGTGCGTGTTGCTTTAGGGTATCTGCTAGCTTTCGAGAATTTTGAACCGCTGACTTTTCGGTTTTATAGACACAAACTAGTTTGAGCAAATGAGTAAAGGGCGGGAAGTTGGTGTGCTGTCTGAGCGCCAGGGTTCGCTCATAGAAGTCCTGGTAGTTTCGAGTTAGACCGTCTTGGACTGCGATATTTGACGGCTGGTAGCTCTGAACTACAACGTTTGTGGCGTGGTGTGACCTACCTACGCGTCCGATTACCTGGGCAAGTAACTGGAATGTTCGCTCTGGAGTGCTAAAGTCAGGCAGTCCTAATCCTGCATCGGCCTGAACGATTCCAACGGTGCGCAGGTGTGGTAAGTCGAGTCCTTTGGCGATTACTTGGGTACCGATAATTATATCAATATCTCCGCTGTAGAGCTCTTGATAGCGGCGATCGACACCGTCGTCGCTAGCGGTATCGCCGTCGAAGCGAGCAATATTTTTGTCCGGAAACATTTTTTTGAGTTCTGCCTCGATTCGTTTGGTGCCAAGCCCCTTATGTATGATGTTGGCATTGTGGCAGCTAGGGCAGCTAGTGGGGACCGCTGACTCGAAGCTGCAGATATGGCAGCGAAGTTTGTGCTTGTCGCTATGGAGGGTAAGCGGCACATAGCAGCGTGGACAGCCTGATTGCCAGCCACATTTGTCGCACAGTGTGGTCGATGCGGTGCCGCGTCGATTATGGAAAACAAGTGACTGCTCACCGCGACCTAGAGTGCTTTTTAGGGCTTCGATTAGCTGGTTGGATAGGAACTGGTGATGGCTGAAGTTCTCTCGTTTAGTCATGTCTACTATTTGGATATTTGGTGCTGTCGTGTCTTGTCGAGCGGGGGTGTTCATGGTGACTATTGGCCGGTTTGATTTCTCTGCCCGGTAGTAGTCGGCTACGTTTGGCGTAGCGCTGCCAAGGACGACCTTTGCCTTATGGAATTTGGCTAGTATGCTGGCGAGCTGTGATGCCGAGTATCGTGGCGCCTGTTCCTGTTTGTAGCTCGGCTCATGAAATTCATCGATTGCTATTAGTCCGATATTGGCCAGTGGGATAAATAGTGCTGAGCGTGGACCGATTACAATTCGGGGCTGGGTTGAGTTTAACGCCTGCTGCCAGACAAGATGCCGCTCGGCTTCTGTTTGGTGCGAGTGGGTAAGTAGGATGTCGGGAAAATGGTGAGAAAATTCAGATACTAGCTGGGAGGTTAGTGCAATTTCTGGCACCAAAATGATAGCTGATCTGTCTTCTGCCAGGGCACGCTTAGCCAGTTCAATGTATACGAGTGTTTTTCCAGACCCAGTTACACCGTGCAATATGGTGGTGCCGGATCCTGACTCAATAATTGTATCAATAGCTCGGGACTGGTCCTTGGTGAGTACATTATTTGTTCGTTTTCTGTGATTAACTGTGGTAGCACCTGCTGGGGGTCGTCTTTTTTTTGTCAATCCTCTGGGTAGTGCAGCTTGAACTACGGTGGCTAGTGGTGTGTTGTAATATTCGGCAATCCACTCTAGGGACTTTAAGAGCGGCTGGGGTAGCGGAGTAGCTTCAATTATTTCGGTGATGGCCTTGACTGGATATTGGGGCTTTGTGGTTTCTTTCATGATTAGACCGATCAGGTTTTTTTTGCCAACCGATATGACCACTAGGGAGCCAACTTTAACTGGATGCTCTGATGCGTAGGTGAAGGTGCTTGCGCCCAATCTGACAATGGCGTTAGGTGCCACCTCGTAGTAATTCATGTCTATATTATACAAGTAAAGCCTGATACAATTAACCATATGTATTTTGAGAGCAGATCACATGCGGGTGCAGAGCTGGCAGAGAAGTTGCTGGGGGAGTATCGTTATGAGAACTGCGCGGTGTTGGCGCTGAACGATGGCGCGGTATTGGTTGGCGAGCAAATTGCTTGGAGACTGCACTGCGTACTAATGTTATTGCTTAATGAGCATATCGAGGTACCTGGTGAGGGTTTGAGTTTTGGCGCTCTCTCTCAGACCGGGAGGCTGACAGTCAATAGCCGGTTTACTGACGGCCAGAGGGACCAGTATGTGCAGGAGTTCTACGGCTATCTAGAGGAAGAGAAACGGCGAGCATATCAGAGGATTAATCGTCTGCTCGGCGATAATGGTATTGTCGACAAGGATATGCTTAGGGATCGGACAGTGATTTTGGTCAGTGATGGATTTAGCGACGACCTATCCTCGCTAGATGTGGCTTTGGACTTTTTGAAATCCGTACGTACCGAGAAAGTTGTGGCAGTTTCACCGGTAGCTAGTGTGGCTGCGATAGATCGACTGCACATTGCCGTGGACGAGATGCATATACTTGATGTTAAAGATAACTATATGGGCGTCGATCATTATTACAACAATAACGACCTGCCTAGCCGAGAGGACACGATAACCAAGATTAATCAAATAGTCCTAAACTGGCGGCTGTTCTAGCTTGCATGGTGTTGTAAAATTGTGTACACTAAGGACTAACAAAGAGCAAAGTTAATGGGGAGAGTATGCTAGACGTATTTATTACATCTCGGGTGCGGCGGAAGATAGTTGTTGTCTATGCAAAATATCCTGATTTTCACACTCATGTTCGCGGTTTAGCGAAGCTAATCAAGGAAGATCCAGGAAATATCCAGCGAGAATTAAAGAAGCTAGAAAAAGTCGGCTTCTTGGTTAGTGAAAAGCAGGGAAATGCTAAGACCTATGCGACAAATAAGCAATTCCCAATATTTAAAGAGCTTCAGAGTATTGTTATAAAATCTCAGCAAAGTACATCGCGACCAAAACGTCCATCCGCATAAGCTATGGACTTGTTTGATCGGATACTGCAGTCAAGGGGCTTGAGCGATCCAAGGAGTCGGGATGAATTCTTAAACCCAGTTTATGAGGATTTTAAGCATGATCCTTTTTTGTTGCCAGACATGAATAATGCGGTTGAGCGACTTGTGGCGGCACGCGAAAATCAAGACAAGATTACTATTTATGGTGATTATGACATAGACGGGTTGACTGCCAGCACAGTTCTGATCGATGCGTTCGAGAGTTTTGGATTCGAGAAAGTCGATATTTACATACCAAATAGGTTTGTTGAGGGTTACGGCCTAACGATCGATGCTGTCGAGAAGATTGCGGCCACCGGTGCGCAATTAATTGTAACCGTTGACTGCGGTAGTTTGAGCGAAAAGGAAATTATTAGAGCCAAAGAGCTGGGGGTCGATGTTATTGTTACCGATCACCACAATGTTGCTCCAGTTCAGCCACCGGCGGTGGCGGTGATTAATCCAAAGCGTTTGCTGCAGGATTACCCAGATGCTTATGATGGATACACATTGCGTAAGCAATTTAGAGTTCAGGATGTGGCAGATAGAGGAGGGCGTACTGTTCCAGGCTCAGGTCTATATCCATTCTTGGATTTGGCTGGTGTTGGAGTGGCATTCAAACTGGTCCAGGCACTACAGACTAGGCTTGAGGGGCTGCCAACCGGGCAGGAGAAGTGGCTGCTGGATTTAGTGGCTTTGGGTACGGTATGTGATGTTGTGACGCTAGTGGATGAGAATAGGGCGAATGTTTATTGGGGGCTTAAGGTTATGGCTAAGACTCGTCGCCCAGGACTTAGGGCATTAATGGCGGTCGCCGGGGTTGAGCCAGAGAAGGTTAGCGCTAGGAGTTTGGGTTTTGGTCTAGGGCCACGAATGAATGCTGCTGGCAGGCTAGAAACGGCTCAGTATGCGCTTGATATGCTTAGGTCGACAGATAAGTCTACGGCGCTACGGAGTTCTCAGCTGCTGGATGAGATGAACCGTGATAGGCGGGCTGACCAAGATCGAATCTTGGAGGAGGCGATAGTTCAGGCCGAGAAATATGTTGACGATCCGGTGTTAGTGGTTAGCTCGCCAGGTTGGAGTCACGGAATTATTGGTATTGTTGCGGCTAAGTTACTCGAAAAGTATAAGAAACCGACTTTCGTACTCGAGGAGATGGGAAAGGAGGCTAAGGGTTCTGCTCGGAGTTATGGTGATTTTAGTGCTGCCGATGCAATTCGGGCAGCGGATGACATTATTACTAAGGGCGGCGGGCATAAGCTGGCAGCTGGTGTGACTTTGCCAACAAAAAATATTGGTGCTTTCCGCGGGAGAGTCAATGAATTTTATTCTAGCTTGGAATTGAGAGGCCAGGCAGAGTTGCTGCTGCCTAAGGCTGATGCTGAGGCTAGCTTTGGTGAAGTAGGCGAGACCTTGGTGGCCCAGATTAATCAGTTGGAGCCTTTTGGCAATGGCAATCCGCAGCCGATCCTAAAGAGCGTCGGCGTGAAGGTTGTAGGACTGCGCCGCATGGGTAGCGACGCCCAGCACGTAAAGCTTGACCTGCGTGACCTACAGGGTCGGACCTTACAAATGTTGGCTTTTAACGCGCCAGAGCATTTTTTTGTCGAAGTTGGCACACTGGTGAGTGTCTGGTACCAACCGGATATCAATGAGTGGAACAGCCGTCGGACAGTTGAGGGGCGGCTACTGCATCTCGAGTTGTCTGGCACTACTCTATAGCTTGCCGTCATACGCGATGCGGATGGGGCTACTGTTCGTTATCGCATCTTCAAGGTCGACAGTCATGAGAAAATCCGGCTTGATAACGGTGGTTTTTGGATCGACGAAGCCACACTGCGCCACCTCAATGTCGCCGTGGCTAGTATTCGCTAGGTCTAAGGTGTCATAATCGTCGGCATTGGTGACGTGGAAAAAGAACTCGAGTTGTTCGCGCTCTCCGTCCATGAATTGTTGGATGAACAACAGATTGCCGATAACGGGTTTCACGCCAGTTTCTTCGATAATTTCACGAGTTAGGCCTTCGTGTAGGGATTCGCCAAATTCAATGCCGCCTCCCGGAGTACACCAGAATTCGTTATCGTGTAGGGTATGTGAAGCTTTAAGTTTCTGGCAAAATAATTTACCATTTTTAAAAATTATTGCTCGAAGATTGACTCTGCGGTTTTGTGGTGATTCGACTTGTGACATACGTCCTCCTGGTTAATGGGGTGATGATTTTGCGATTGGTCGAAGGTGTCGACTTCGGCGATAGATTGGAACGGTGCCTCAGTCGAGGCTGGGCGTTCATTCTGGGGCAATTATATCATATACAAATAATAAAAACGTTGTCTTTGTATGCCGTATCTGTTATAATCAGTGACGATATGGTACAAGTAACACGTAAAGATCAGAAGGAAGCGAACGAGAATATTATCCGTCGCTTTAACCGCAGGGTACTACAGAGTGGTGTTCTGGCGAACGCAAAGTCGAGGATGCGCTTTGAAAAGCCTATCTCGAAGTCAGAGCGACGCAAAAAAGCGATTATTCGCCGTGAGCGACGTGCTGACAAGACAGCTAAGATGCGCCTAGGGGTGCGTTAATGTTTGCGCTGAAACAGCGCATATCCGATGAACAGAAAGCCGCCTTTTTGGGCGGCAATCGTTTTCGTGGTGAGGTACTGCGCAATTTACTGGCGGCAATTTTGAACGAAGAAGTGGCCCAGATGAAGCGTGACGAGGGGCTTAGCGACGAAGAGACCGAAAAGGTAATCGCCCGAGAGGTTAAGAAGCGCATAGAGAGCGCGCAGCTATATAGGCAGAATGATCGAGTCGATTTGGCGGAGCCTGAGGAGCAGGAGCTGGCAGTGCTCAAGGAGTATTTGCCGGAGCAGCTAGGTGAAGATGATGTCAGGCGGGCTATTGAGCAGATTATTTCCGATATGGGTGAAGTGTCAATCCAGCAGATGGGCCAGGTGATTGGGGCTGCAAAGTCCAAGCTAGGCAATTCGGCTGACGGTGCGGTAATCGCAAAAATCGTAAAAGAAACATTAGCAAACTAGGCGGAGATTCGAGATGATAATATTTTTTGGTCCAGCTGGGGCAGGTAAGAGTGTGCAAGGTCAGATTTTGGCGGCGCGTCATGGTTGGCGTTGGCTGAGCGCTGGTCAACTGTTGCGTGACACTAGGGACCCGGAGGTTATGGAGTGCCTGAGGAGTGGTGAATTAGTTCCGGTTGAGACAATTAGTCGAGTTATGGATACTGCGCTGGCTAATGCCGGTGATATTCATAAGGTTATCTTGGACGGATTCCCAAGAGAGGTGGCTCAGGCCGAATGGCTACTAGAGGCAAAGTCGTCGCATGGTCGCGATATTGATTTGGTCGTGGTGCTAGAAGTTCCGCGTCAAGAGATTTTGGAGCGCCTGAGGCTTCGCGGACGAGCCGACGATACACCGGAGGCAATTGATGTGCGACTGTCTATTTATCGTAAGGAAATCTATCCGCTGCTAGACCTACTTAATGACAATAATATACCAATTGTTCATATTAACGGAGTTGGTACGGTTGGCCAGGTGCACGATACAATCGAGGCAGAGCTGGTTGATAGGGGTATATCAGAGGGATGAGCGA
>DISN01000014.1 GCA_002421965.1 Candidatus Saccharibacteria bacterium UBA6209 | reverse complement strand
GGTACATGATTATATACATACTTATGGGTCAACCTAACTACTGTTCTTTGTCGGACAGGGAGAGGCTAGCGTGCTAGGCGTATTCATCCTCCAAGCCATCGGGTTGTTCATCGCTACAAATATCGATGATATCATCGTGCTGTCGCTATTCTTTGCTCGTGGCGCCGGCCGCTCCGGCACAACCGCCAAGATTATTGCCGGGCAATATCTCGGCTTTGGCGCAATTCTGGCTACAGCGGTTATCGTGGCCCTAGGTGCCCGCAGCTTTCTGCCAGAGAGCTTCATTCCTTACTTTGGCCTCATTCCACTAGCCCTTGGGCTCCGAGCCGCCTGGCAGAGCTGGCGTGGCCAAGATGACGACGATGACGACGAACAGGCCACCGGCAAGCCGATCAGCGTAATGACGGTCGCTGCAGTCACTTTTGCCAACGGTGGCGATAACATCGGTGTCTACGTGCCAATCTTCATCACTGTTGGGACTATGGGCATTATCGCTTACTCAGGTGTATTTCTACTACTAGTGGTTGGCCTGGTACTTGTCGCCCGTTACGTCGCCACACGTAAGTCAATAGCAGCCATACTCGAGCGCTGGGAGCACGTGCTCTTCCCACTCGTTCTTATTAGCCTTGGCACCTTCATCCTCGTTGAGGGTGGTGCCTTCGGGTTGTAAAAAAGCACTTTACGGTATAGGCAAAAAGAGTTTTACGTTAATAGAACATACCTAGTATTTGGAATCAAGTAAAACTTTAGATCTCATGAATTCAAGGATACTTACTGCTGTTATTTGATGACATGGTCTAGCTTAGGTATTATGATATTAATAGCTATTTATTAGTTTTCCATAGATATATCTAAATTTTCTAAGCACCTTACTTTCATTAATCAAGGCAAAACTAAAATAGAATCACTTTCGTGATTCTATTTTAGTTTCCGATGCAAAAGCACAATTAGGGACACGGGTCTCATTTCATGCTGTCGCATCTGGCTCCCTTGTACGCCGAAATTCGAACCCATTTCGAGCAAAATGGCTGAAGCTCAGCCCCAACGCCTGCGGGCGCACGCGCCCGCTCGCCCCACCAGAAACACCCTTTGCCTTATTTTTTGAGATTTTCCCCCGCCGAATTTCTTTTTTAGTTGTAAAGGGTGTTTCTGGTGGCTCGCCTGCCACTTTATGGCAGAGGCGTTGGGGCTTCGCCCAGGTGGCAGAGCCGCCGCGCTACGCGCCCCTGACCCGCAAGCCATACGACCGACTCGTATAACTGGTATAATAAAAGAAGTATGAAGCTCCATTTATTCCTAGACGAGTCGGGTACAAGCGACCTGACCAATATCGACCCTAACTTCCCGATACTCGCCCTCACGGGTGTACTCATTACTGATGACGCATACACAGACCTAAAGACCCAAATTAATGCGCTAAAAGCCAAGTATTTCCCCGGTAAGCAAGTTGTCCTGCACCGACGCGATATGCGCAAGTACGAGCGTGGATTTGAAATATTCTTTGATGATACTGTAAAGCGGAACTTCTACAACGACCTCAACAGAATATTTACAGAGGCGGACTATACACTCATATCTTCGGCTATCGACAAGAAAAAGCATATCGAGCAATACGGAAAACTAGCTGATGACCCATATGAGATTGCTCTGACGTTCATCATGGAGCGAGCGTTATTTGAGGCTGACGAGCGAGGCGCAACCAACACCCACGTCTACATCGAAAGTCGTGGTAAACGTGAAGATAGAATAATAACCAGTCGCTACAACCAGATTTTGTATAGAGGTTCACAGATAGATGCTGCGCGTTTTCAGCGATTGTTCGATACAGAAGCGAGCTTGCGGCGCAAGACAGACAATGAGATAGGCATCGAGATTGCCGATTTGTGCGCCTATCCGATTGCGCGATATATCTTAAACAATAGTGAGCCAAACCAAGCATTTGACGTCATAAAGCCAAAAATCCGTTCCAACGCACGCGGAGAAGTTATCGGTTACGGCATTAAAGTCTTTCCGCGCTAATCGTACGAGTGTAAAGAGAAAAATAAAAAGCACCACGGAGTGATGCCTCTTATCGACTGGGGACACCCCAATCCTTATTTACAATATATCATTGAACGGCCGCTTATGTCAATATGAGCGGCCGTTTCGTTTGTTTAGATACTGTCTACGATATTCGTATCAATCGCATCAGAGAAAATCATCAACTCTGCGCCCATCTTTGAATTGTGATGAGCAGAATATTTGAGGTTGAAAGTTCTGTGCTGTCTATCTGGGTAAAGGTCGAGGATGTCCTTCTCGTTGTCGTAGCTTAAAAGCCACTTTGCCTTACTATGTTTATTTAGTGAATCGGCAAGCCTTTGGTGGTCTTTCAGCTTGAAAGCGTTTAGGTAAAGGTCTGCGCCTTTTACAAAGTATGGCGGGTCAACATAAAAGAAACTCTTTGGGTCTTTCGCATACCGCTCGATGACGTCTGCACCGTCCTCGTTTAGTACAGTAATTCTATCGCTGTAAAGTCCAATAAGTTTAATTTTCTCGATGAGATTTTGCTTGTTGTATCGCGCGTCAATCTTCCATTCACCGAGTTGTTGTTTGCCACCAATCGGCCCGGCGTTCAAAATACCAGAGCGATTAGTCCGATTAAGGAAGAAAGTAGCAAAGCCAAGCGACAACCTATCGGACGTGTCGGCCACTTTATAGATTTTCTTCTGGCGCTCCCATTCCTCAACGGTTACGGGCGTATGCGTTACTCGCTCAATAAACTCTGCGTTATGCTCCTTTAAGGCGAGCCAAAAAGAGTATATGGCCGGGTCATAGTCGTTGATAATAATGCTGTGCACCTTTTCAAGCAAAAGAAGTGATATGGCCGCTCCAGCACCGCCAGCGTAAGGCTCTATGTATGTAACATCTTGCCACTCATGCTCTTTAATCGCCTCATCGAAGAATTCAAACAAAGAAGTCTTCCCGCCCGGATAGCGAAGGGGAGTAAGTAGGTATTTTCTTTGAGTTTTTGTTTTTATCATTTTTTGTTATTTTGGTGGGTCTAATACATATCTTATCAGGTTTTCGATGTTATCCCAAGCGTCTTTGACGTCGCTTGGCTTTGAAAATACGGTCGGGTTATGATTGACTGCATTCATACTGTCTGACGAGTGCATGTACAGGTTTTGCGAATTATTGTCGAGCAGCTTCTTGATTGGTTGGACGAGCATTTTCTTTTCAGTCTGAAAGTGCGTTTCGGCAGTAATCAAGACATCTTGAAGCTGTACGAACTTACCTTTTTGCGATACCGCTATACCTTTGTGGTCAAAATAGGCTTTCAGAGAACACTCAAGGAATGAGCGGAGTAGGTCGTGTGTTGCGTTGGGGTACTTGTGATAATTTAGTGTCTGCAATTCTGCGAGCACCCGCTTGACGGCCGGGTAGTTAATCGTGCATGTAATATCTTGGGGAACAACTCCATAGCTTGTTTTTGTTGCTTTCGGAATCGGCTGCTCTTTTAGAGAGGACGCTTTCTTTGCCGGCGAGCCACCTTTAATATCGAGTCCTTTAATCTCGTCCATGTATTGCTTATACGAATCGCTGTCCTTCTTGTTGAGCACACGAGTGTCAATCTTTTTATCATAGATATCGCTGATAACCTTTTTAAACAGCTTCTCGCGTTCTTCGTCTGATGCAGTGATCGTCAGCTGTCCATACTCATCAAAAGACATCTTTGCGAGTTTCATGAACTCGGGATTGTCGTAAAGTCGCTCCATTGTTGAAATAGGAAATTTTTTAGAGGCAACTTTGCGCTGTAGCTCCTCGTCATCATAGTTAACTGCCTTTGCGGCATTATGTATTTCCCAGCGTTTAACAAAAGTCGGTATGTCAGCATTTTTGTACTCTTCTTGTAGTTGCTCAACCGTTTTGCCGCCCTCGGCTATTTGTGCGTAGTAAAAATGGGCTTGTCGCAAAGGACTCCAGCCGCGGCGAGTCTTTAAGGTATGAATTGAGGCGATAACTTTTGAAGCGCTTTCTCTGTCGGGAGCAACTTTTACTTCAATCTCGGTAAGGCCAGACGTATCACCCATTTCTTTGATAAGTGCTTTTAGCTTTTCTTCTCGCTGAGGTACTAACTTGGGATTAAGGATTGCTTTCAGAGCAGAAAATCGCCTGTTACCCTCTAGGACAACCCATTTGCCGTCTTCTTTTGTGATAATTGGCAACTCTTGATTAAAGAAGCCATTTTGCGCGATACTTTCAACTATTTGCATGGCTTCTTCGTTCTTGAAAAGGTCTTGGATTATCGCGTCTTGAGAGGGGCTGTCGATATCAAGCCGAACATTTTTCGGGTCTAGCTCGACATTGACAACTTTAACGGTGTCGGTTTTCCATTTGATAACATTTACCATGGTAGTCTATCTCTGTACCTATTATATCATCAAATCAACAATTATTATCAGATTGATTACAGATTACCGACCGGTATAGACCTTGACCGTAGATACTCCGCTACACTCCGCGCTATATTGCCAGACACTATTGTGCCCTGATTGCGCAAATACGGCTCAAGTATCGCCAGCGTTGCACCAGTCGGAAACAATACAGGCAATATCTGGCTCACAATTCGCTCATCGTCAAAGAGCTTGCGGAATATGCGGAGCGGTAGGTCTTTTATTTCTTCTGCGGATTCTTCGGGGTTGGTGTCAAAATTGACGTTCGGTAGGTCGGGTATGTCGTGTCGCCACTTTTGCAAGTTTGCCATGATGTCGAGCCAGATATTCGGGTAGCCGAGTTGGTCGAACATGTCTTGCCCATACGACACAGACAAATGCACACCCCACGACTCTTGCAGTTTCTGTAGCTCTGGCTGGTAAAAGTTCCTATTCTTTACAAGGCTTGGGTCGATGAAATAGAAAAATCCCCACGTTACTTTGTCGCCATAAATATCAACAAGTGCCTCAAGTTTCTTCTCAAAGTTACTAATTTGTCCGCGCTTTTTCGTCGAGTCGTGGTCGTCGCGTACTTTTTGCTCAATGAATAGCACTTTGTCATCTTTCATAAGCAGTTGGTCGATATCAAGTGCATCGCCCTCTTTTGACATAATCTTTTGCGGGAGCGGTTGCCAACCCTCATTGATAAAGTATTGCTTGATTGCCACCTCGAATGCGTCGCCAAAACGGATTTCGTTTGACTGTAAGAGATTTTGTAGCAATTTTGCCTCTGGCTTAGTCGGGCGGAATAGCCCCACATACCTATCGGGGTACTCGGCAACTTTCTTTAGTAGGTCGGGCTTGGACTTCGCAAATATCTTTTCGTCAAAGATGTCTTTGAATACTTCGTACTCAAGCATAATTCTGCTCCAGATACTTTTGACGAATGTCGTCAATCAATGCGCCGTCGATATGCCAGAATGTCCAGCCGTTGCACGAGGGCTGGTCTTGCAAAACTGCGCCGACTTTATGAATAGAACCCTCAATGTCGCCGCTTTTCAATGAGCCGTTGGCGGTAACGATTGCCGAATACTTGCCGTCTTTGCTCGTGAGTGCCGCGCCAGTTTTGATGAGTCCGATATCAACCAGTAAGCCAAAGGCGACACGCGGCGCTTTTGCTTCGAGCTTGCCCGACACTAGCGTTTCATCAAGCGGTGTTGTGTTGTTGAGGCGTTGTTCCGCAACTTTTACGTAGGTATCGTCGCGCTCAATACCAATATATTGCCGTCCGAGTTCTTTTGCGGCAACTGCGGTTGTGCCGCTACCGAGGAATGGGTCAAGCACAATATCGCCTGGCTTCGACGTTGCGTTGATAATCCGACGGAGTAACGCCAGCGGTTTTTGTGTCGAGTGGGCTTTTTCGCCGTTGATTTTGACGCGCTCCTGTCCGCTGCATATCGGAATGAGCCAATCGCTGCGCATTTGCTTGTCCTCATTGTGGGCTTTCATGGTTTTATAGTTAAATGTCGGCTTTGATTTTTCAGATTTACCAGCCCAGATGAGCGTTTCGTGCGAGTTATTAAAGCGTGTGCCTTTGAAATTAGGCATAGGGTTTGTTTTGACCCAAAGAATGTCGTTCAAAATCCAGTAGTCGAGGTCTTGCACGATTTTGCCGACGCGAAAGATATTATGATAACTGCCGATCACCCAAAGTGAGCCGTTGTCTTTTAGCACTCGGCGACACTCCGCCAGCCATTTGGTCGTGAAGTCATCGTAGACGGCGAAGCTATCGTATTTGTCCCAGTCGTCATCAACCGCAGACACTTTTGTATTATTTGGTCGCCATAAGTCGCCTTTGAGCTGCAAGTTATACGGCGGATCGGCAAAGACTAAATCAACTGATTTATCTGGCAAAGTTTGTAATAGTTCGATGCAGTCGCCTTGAAGAACGACATTTGTTTTTAATTTCTTACGTGTGGACATATCGCTTTGCTTTCCGCCCAGACAACCGAGGCGGTCGCAAAATAAAAGGACAACCCGTGCGGCTGTCTAGACTAAAGTAAGCGCGAATCGTGAGATACGTCCTACACGCATGAGTTGCCCATTTACGGAAATATCTCAAACGAGTAGCAATATAGCTTTCGCGCTTACTGTTAATTTACTTTAATCTAGACCCTTTTATTATATCATTTTTCGCGTGCTCACGGAGTGAATACGCGAAAAATACGCCAAGTCGCCAAAGCGACACGCCACCACCAGAAACACCCTTTACAACTAAAAAAAGAAATTCGGCGGGGGAAAATTCAAAAAAATAAGGCAAAGGGTTTTTCTGGCGGGGCGAGCGGGCGCGTGCGCCCGCAGGCGTTGGGGCTGAGCTTCAGGGATTTTGCTCGAAATAGGTTCGAATTTCGGCGTACAAGGGAGCCAAAATAAGAACGACCCAACAGGTCGTTCTTATTTTGGCTGGGGATGAGGGATATCAGTCGCTTTGCTCCTTCCTCCGCTTGCTTGAAAAGAAAATACTTCTGGTGCTTTCTTTAACCTCGCTCGCTACGCCGAACCCTATCGGATTTCCTTCAGAAAATCCGGGGTTCAAACCGCATACTGCAATCATGAAAAAATGAGCCCAAATGGACTCATCTTTTCATGGCTGGGGATGAGGGATTCGAACCCCCGATCACGGGACCAGAACCCGTTGCCTTACCGCTTGGCCAATCCCCAATATGTCTGGTTAGTTTTATGTCTTTGCGGACCTGTTTTGTAATGTTCTGGTCCCGAACGGGACTAATTATAATCTACTCGGTCGTAGGACCTCGGACAGCCGTTGCCTTACCGCTTGGCCAATCCCCAATATGTCTGGTTAGTTTTATGTCTTTGCGGACCTGTTTTGTAATGTTCTGGTCCCGAACGGGACTAATTATAATCTACTTGGTCGTAGGACCTCGGACAGCCGTTGCTTGACGCTTGGCCAGTCCCCAGTAGCGTAGTTGATTATAGCGAAAAAGGCCGTTTCGTGCAAGCGTATAGGTGGTGGCCATGGACAAATGGCTGGCTATAGCGGTACAATAGCGCTATGGATATAGCACTCAAGATTATTGCGGATGGTTTGGTTATACCAATTGTAATTCTAGGTGTGTACGCACTGCTCAGGCATGTGCCCAAGGGTGGTCGCTATCAGACTTATGCGAGGGTGTTGATGGCAGGGTTGACCGCTTATACCGTGGCGAAGATTGCTGGGCTGCTATTTCAGCCATCAGGGCTAAGGCCATTCGAAGAGCTGGGCGTTGACGCTGGCGCTTCGTTTCTGAACAATCCAGGATTTCCTTCTGACCACGCGCTATTTACCATGGCGATCACCCTGGCTATATGGTTTGCCACAAAGAACAAGACTCTAGCAATAACATCATTAGTGTTGACGCTAGCTGTCTGTATTGGTCGGGTTATTGCATTGGTTCACACGCCGATAGACGTAATTGGTGGCATCGTCATTGCTTGTACGGGAATAGTTTGGTATTTATACCCTAGGCAGAAGCGCCCCAAAAAGATCGCTGTCGATAGAAATAATCAGTAGCTTTATACTTTAGAAATATCCTTGCAAATAGTTCAATACAGTAGTAGAATATAGCTTAAAGAACTAGCGGGAGTTATTTACATGGGAGTGAAAGCAGTTATTTTCAAGGAAGAGATGTCTCGATATATATTTAATATGTCAGCGGGAGTTTTTGGTCGAATCGTAGCACTGGGAGCTGGGGCTGGTTTGGCAGTTTGGCTGCTTGGCTACGCAATCAACCAATTTATGATGGTCCCTTTCTTTTGTGGCGATGAAGCTGCCACTAATCTTTGTCTAAATAGCACGGTTATATCCTCTAATATTGCTGCTGTGCTTGTCGGCATAATGATTGTGCCAGTTTTTGCTATGATATCGATGAAGCGCTCACTGCTGGTCGTAATTGCTGCGATTATTGCTCTGTGGAGTGTTGCTGCCTGGCTGGGCGGTAGCTGGTACACCTCACTGTTATGGACTATATTCGCCTATATGGCGGTGTTTGCTAGCATGTCTTGGATAAATCGGTTGCGTGGAGATCTAGCGGCGATCGTTTTCTTGACAATATTTGTTGTTCTGGCTCGTTTGGCAGTCAGTATGTAGCTCGCACAACTTGGCGATACCGTGTATGCTAGATACATGGAAATAGTTATCATTAGTCTTCTGGTTATAATTTGTGTTGGCCTGGTTGCAGGCTTGTTTGTACTCAATAGCAAGGTTAGCGAATTAAAAAATAAGTCATCAGTCGATATGCTAAAGACTGATATGGTAGAGCTGGGTCGTTCGATTCAGCAGCTGTCAGTGTCGGTCAGTGATAAGCTAGAGCGCAGCAATCAGGCGGTGAGCACATCTGTCCAGAAGCAGCTGAGTGAAAGTTCTAAGCTGGTGTCTGATGTAACTCAGCGGTTAGCCAAATTAGACGAGACAAATAGACGAGTGGTTGATGTGGCTACTGAGCTTAAGACTTTGCAAAATGTGCTGTCAAATCCAAAACAGCGTGGTGTATTTGGCGAATTCTACCTAGAGAGTGTTCTAGATAACGTCTTGCCGCCATCGCAGTTCAAGATGCAGTATCCATTTAAGGACGGCGAGATCGTTGATGCGGCGATATTTCTAGACAAGGGCAAGGTGCTGCCAGTTGATAGCAAGTTTAGCTTAGAAAATTACAACCGTATGATCGAGGCGGAGGACAAAGTTCAGCGAGATGCATTGCTGGCTAAAGTCAAAGCTGACCTTAAGGGTCGAATTGATGAAACCGCTAAGTATATTCGCCCACAAGAGGGAACTATGGACTTCGCCTTTATGTTCATCCCAAGCGAGTCTCTATACTATGATCTGCTGATAAATAATGTCGGTACAGGCGGTAGTTCTCGGGATCTTATAGAGTACGCTTTTCGTGACAAGCGAGTTATAATCGTTAGTCCGACTAGCTTTTTGGCATATCTACAGACGGTTCTTCAGGGTCTTAGGAGTCTGCAAATCGAAGAGCAAGCTCGAGACATTCAGGTCCGTGTTGGGTTGTTGGGCGTACATATCAAGAAATTTGACGAATTGCTAAACAAGATGGGTAAATCGCTGTCCACAACAGTAAATCACTATAATAATTCATACAAAGAATTGTCAAAAATTGACAAGGACGTTGTCAAGATATCCGGTGGCAGCAACAACGCTGAGGCGGTGATTGTGGATCGACCGCAGCAGGATGAGTAGGGGCGGGTCGAATTCAGAAAGTATGTAACGTAGAGCAATAGATGAGTGCATGATAGGTAACGTGTGATCCGGAGAGAATGATGAACCTAGGTACGCTAGATGTAGCGCATACACCAGTTCTAGCGTAGCTCACATATAAATAAAATCCCCTCAGTGTCAAACTGAGGGGATTTATGTAGGCTAATGTGTATTAGCTCTGTCGTGATCGGTAGTTCACCAGTAGGAATAAGTTTCCACCAAGTGCGGCACCGATAAGTGTTGCAGCGATTACCTCGAGGCTAAGTCGAGTGTAGGCCTTTTCGTCTTTTTGTGGGGTTGCGCTGCTGCCCTGTAGCTGGCTGTCGGTCTTTTCGGTAACAGCTAGAGCTACTGCAGGGTTAAGTGTTGCGCCGCCGACATAAACTTCTCGTGGGTAAGTTCGCTCGCCCTCTTTAACTTCAGCGGTGTCGGTCTGTACTGAAGCCTGCTTCTCTTGGTGCTTAGCAAGTGCGTTGCTCTGTACGTATGAGAATAGCGCACCAGATGCAACTAGGCCGATAGTTAATGACATACCGATACCAAATGCCTTGCCGGTTTGCTTGATGTCAGCGCGGTTGATAACTGCGGCTAGGCCGAAGATAAACACAGCCGTACCGACTAATTCCATCGCAAAGATGCCCCATGAGAATCCTAGGAACTGGTCGAAGTGAACTGCAAATGCGCCACCCGAAAGTGCACCTAGAAGTACTACTGCTGCCATTGCGCCTAGGAACTGTGCTGCCCAGTAAAATGGTACAAGAACAGTCTTTAGCTTGCGCATTGACCATAGGCCAAATGTTACAGCTGGGTTGATATGTGCGCCCGAGATACCACCAATTGCCATAATGATGATAGCAAGTGTAATGCCTACGTATAGTGGCAGCACAAAGTATGAAGCTGCACTAATAGCGACAAGTGTCAGTACGAAAGTACCGATTGCCTCTGCAAGAATTATGTTAATAAGATTACCTGGCAGGCTGGTGTCTATGCGGCCTTTTTTGCGTAATGCAGGCGCACTGACATTCCTGGTGACGGTAGTTTCTGTTGCTTTTGCTGCGGCCTTTTTAGGTGCAGATTTAGCAGTCGTGACCTTTTTGGTGGTCTTTTTAGTAGCCATAGTCCCTCCTTTAAGTACTAATGCATATTAGTATAGCACATTGGTGATATACTATAGAACATGGGATTATTTATGAATCAACAGGATAAACGGAGTGAATTGCAGGAGAGAATTGCTGCCGATCTTCGAGCTAAAGCGCAGGGCAATAGCAAAGTAGAAGACTCTGACTGGGATGTTGCAAAAGACGCCGCATACCTAGAGGGTACTAGAGAGGCGTCATCTCATGGTTGGGCCTGGGGATTGATAGTTTTGGTGGCACTGGGTGTAATTATTGGATTTTTGGTTCAGGGAAGATAAGTAGATGGATAAAATCGATACAATACGAACTAAACTTTTAGCGGAGATTGACTCCACCGACAGTCCGCGCAGTATCTTGCGCTCAAAAGAGCTGCGTGAGCTTTACGCCGAGATACCAAAGTTGCCAGTTGAGCAGCGCAGTGATTTTGGTGGCGCAATTAATGTCATGAAACAACAACTAGAGCAGGCGATTGATCGCCGCGAGGCTGAGCTTTCGGCTGTAGATTTGGCGCCAATCGATGTAACTGCGCCAATGGATGTGAACGCTTTAGTGCCGGAGCTTTTGCCTAGTTCTCAGGGAACAATTCATCCATTGATGAGCGAGATAGATAAAATCTCTGACATTTTTTACCGTATGGGCTATGTTACTGAAGAGTCAAGGGAGATTGACGATCAATTTCACATGTTCGAGAGCCTTAATTTTCCCAAGGGTCATCCGGCTCGTGATGACTATGATACGTTTATGACCGAAGAAACCGATGCAGATGGCGATAGGCTCATTGCGCCGGCTCATACTTCGACGATGCAAAATCGTGTACTTAAAAAGTATCGATCTAGGTTAGAAAAGGGCGAATCAATCGCTGCAATTGTGCCAGATAGGGTATTTCGTAACGAGGACCTAGATGCCAGGCACGAGCATACTTTTTATCAAGTTGAGGGTGTTTATGTGGCTAAGGGCGTAACGGTCGGCAACTTGATTGCAACCCTGCAGGAGTTTTTGCAGGAATATTATGGAAAAAAACTCGATGTCAGAGTTAACCCATTTTATTTTCCATTTACCGAACCAAGTTTTGAGTTTGCGCTAAGCTGTCCGTTTTGCGAAGGCAAGGACGATAGCTGCAAAGTTTGCTCAGGAGAAGGCTGGATTGAGCTACTGGGTTGCGGCATGATTCATCCAAACGTGTTAAAGGCCGCTGATATCGACCCCGAGATTTACACTGGATTTGCCTTTGGCTGTGGTATCGACCGCTTGGTGATGATGAAATACGGTATCGAGGATGTCCGGCACTTTGAGAGCGGTAAATTAGATTTCTTGAGGCAGTTTTAATTACGGGGAGTTGAGTATTTTATGAAAGTTAGTCTAAATATTGTAAAAAGTTTTATAAAAACCGAGCTGCCCGCAGTTGACAAACTGGTGCAGAGGATAAATGAGCGACTTGGTGGTGTCGAAAATATCATCGACCTAAATGCAAAATATAAGGATGCAAAAATTGTCCGCGTGGTTGAGTGCGAGAAGCATCCCGACGCCGACAAGCTGTCGCTTTGTCAGGTTGACGCCGGCACCGGTGAGCTGGTACAGGTAATTTGTGGTGCACCAAATGTCCACGCCAATATGTGGGCTGTTTGGCTACCACCAGAGTCGGTCGTGCCGGCAACTTTTGACGACGCCGAGCCATTTGTATTAGGCGCTCGTGAACTTCGCGGCAAGATGAGCAATGGTATGCTAGCGAGCGCACGAGAGCTAGCGATTGGCGATGATCATAATGGGATTATTGATATTACAGAGAGTGACATTCCTAGCGGGGCTGAACTGGTGGCTGGTGCAAGTTTTGCAAAAGTTTTTGGTCTTGATGATACGATTATCGAGATCGAAAACAAGATGTTCACACATCGTCCGGACTTGTTTGGTCAGCTTGGTGTGGCTCGAGAGATTTGGGCAATCTTGCAAGAAGATCAGCCACGAGACGCGACTTCAGATAATCGATTTAGTAACCCTGAGTGGTATTGGTCTTACCCTGAGTTCTCTGATGCGACTGGACTAGAGCTAGAGGTTTTTAATGATACTCCGAACATGTCATCTAGATTTATGGCGGTAGCTATCAAGGACGCCAAGGTTACCGAAAGCCCACTATGGCTAAAATGCCAGTTGGTTGCCATGGGTGCAAAGCCAATCAATAACATTGTCGATCTGACGAACTACATTATGTTGATTAGCGCACAGCCGACTCACGCCTACGATTACGATAAATTACGTGGTCACAAAATTGGCGTGCGTCTAGCTAATGCTGGCGAGAAAATCACTTTGCTTAACGAAAAAACATACGTACTTACTGAGGACGATATTGTGATTGTTGATGGCGAGGGTGTCATAGGCCTGGCTGGCGTGATGGGCGGGTTTGATAGTGAGGTAACGAATGACACGCGAAATATCGTACTAGAGGTGGCTAATTTCGACATGTACGCCATTCGCAAGACTAGTATGCGACATGGGCTATTTACCGATGCAGTTACTCGGTTTAATAAAGGCCAGTCTCCACTACAGCAAAACCGTATACTTAAGCGCTTGCTCGAGTTAATGCCCGGCAGCCAGGCTAGCCCGGTGGCTGATCTACCAGATAAATCTAACCATCTTATCGAGGTGTCAGTCCATCCTAGCTTACTGGTGTCGTCTGACTTTATAAATGAACGACTAGGCACTGATTTTACTGATTTGCAGATAGGAAATATTTTAAGATTTGCTAATTTCGCAACATATCCTAGCGAAGAAGATTCGTCTAAATTGTCGATAACGGCACCGTTTTGGCGAACCGATATCGAGTTACCAGAGGATGTAGTCGAGGAAGTTGGCCGACTTTACGGCTTTGACCGATTGCCGCGGATTTTACCAACCAGGTCGACTGCTCCAGTTTCCAAAAATGCCTCTCGCGAGATTAAGCAGCTGGTTCGCCAAAGTCTCAGTAGGGCTGGTGCCAATGAGGCGTTGACCTACAGTTTTGTTCACGAAAATATATTAAAGCGAGCCGAGCAAGACGTCTCTCAGGCGTTTAAGTTATCGAACGCACTTAGCCCTGACCTGCAATATTACCGCTTGAGCGTGCTGCCAAGCCTGCTAGATAAGGTACATGCAAATATCAAGGCTGGTCACGATGAGTTTGTATTGTTCGAGATCGGCAAGGGTCACAACAAGAAGTATCATCTGGACGACGATGAAGGTCTGCCACGAGAAATGGATTTTATTGATGCGGTTTATGCTAGCAAAAATCCAAGCGAGGGTGCGGCGTACTATCACATGCGACGCCTGGTTGAGCAGTTGGGCTCAGATTTGGGCGTCAAGCTAGTCTACAAACCAATTACCGAGAGTATGGACTATCCAGTGACTGCGCCATTTGAGCTAGGTCGTTCCGCCTTAGTGGAGACAGAGGCCGGTGTCTTTATTGGTATGGTTGGTGAGCTGAAGCAGTCGGTTATTAAGGGCTTTAAGTTGCCAGAATATGTGGCGGCTGCAACTATCGATACAGTAGGTCTGCAAGAGGCACACTCTAAGGCTGGTCAAAATTATCAGCCACTGAGTAGATTCCCGAAAATATCTCAGGATATTTCATTGACCGTGCCCTCAGACGCTAGGTTTGCGGATATTATGGATAAAGTTAAAGCTTGCACAGAAATTGATGAATTAGACATTAAAGTTGAGCCGATAACTATCTATCAGTCACCAGATGATTCTAGTTCAAAGACGATTACGCTGCGACTAATCTTCGTCAGTCAGGAAAAAACGTTGTCGGATGCGGATATCAGGCCGATAATGGAGAAAATAGAAGTCAGAATACAGAATTCGGATTATAGATTATAGAATTAAATTTAGAATTCGGAATATAGAATTTGGAAGTTAGGGTATGCGGCAACACGCTATATGTGGTGTCTACGCTATATATAGCGTGCCGTAAAACTTGACTATTTGTTGCAGTAACCTGGGGTTGACTCTTTGGCACGCGTCGGCTAGCTATTTATTTAACGTAGCCTTTCTGCTAATATAGTTTTAGCATATATAAATTATCCAGAGTGCAGCGAGAGATTTGGCTCGATGACCTGCCGGCAACCAGTCGATTTGCTACCGATATTGGTGCTCCTTCCAACCCAGAAAGGGAAAGATATGACAAATTCTTTTCGTACGGCGGAATATGTTTCGCCAAAACACCCAGACAAACTATGTGACCGAGTGGCCGATGCGCTGCTTGACGCATATTTAAGACACGACCCGGATGCTAGAACTGCCATTGAGGTAGTTGGTGGCCACGGCCAGATGCTGATTACCGGCGAGGTGTCTAGTGGCTATCAGCTTGCGGATGCTGACATTAGAAATTTAGTAAAAAGCATAGTTGGTGTCATAGATATAACTATCAATATTGTCCACCAAAGTCCAGAGATTGCTCAGGGAGTAGACTCTGGTGGTGCTGGCGATCAGGGGATAATGATAGGCTACGCCACGACCGAAACGTCCGAGTTGCTGCCATTAGAATTAGTGCTAGCTCGAGACCTCAACCAATTCCTATATAAAATTTGGCCATACGATGGCAAGACTCAAGTTACATTAAACGGCAATGAGCTGTATAGGATAGTCGCTAGTTTCCAGAATGCCCCCAAGGGTCAGTTGGACGAAGCAGTCCAGGAGTGGGCCAGAAGTCAGCGGTATGTTTCGGCTTGTTTTGTAAAATACCGCAATGGCAACCCTGAGCTTCATATCAACCCAGCTGGCGATTGGCAGATTGGTGGCTTTGAGGCCGACGCTGGGCTTACTGGGCGCAAGTTGATCGTCGATAATTATGGTCCACGAATACCGATTGGTGGCGGAGCGTATAGCGGCAAAGACGCCACGAAAGTTGATCGCTCAGCGGCGTACATGGCTCGTAAAATTGCCGTCGATTATGTTCAGAGATTTCAGGCGAACGAAGTTCTTGTTCGGTTGGCTTATGCGATTGGCTACGATCAGCCGGTCGAGGCGACCGCGATTGTTGACGGAGCGAACAGGGCAATAGATGGCTATGACTTGTCTCCACGTGGAATTATCGAGCAACTAGATCTCAAGAGGCCAATCTACGAAGACTTGGCGACCAACGGTCACTATGGACGACCGAGTCTACACTGGGAGCAGTAGACGTATATTAAGTCGTTAGGTCACACTCTGCGGTATTTTACCTAGTGGATGTATAATAGCTATATGCGCCCACTTATCGATATACTCAAATACACCCATGGCTTAGCGCCACTTTATATTGGCGTGGCCATAGCGTCAGTGCTAGTAGCCCTGACGGGCATCGCCATGCCATTTGTCGTATCAGATGCGACTAATTTGATGGTTGATGTGGTGGGCGGTAAAGCCATAGATCTGTGGCAGGTGATTTTCTTGGCCGGATTGTTATTTGTTTTTGATATTGCAAACACTCTCATCCGAAACTACGGCGGATACTTAGGTGACATTATGGCTGCTAAATTAAGAGAGCAGCTGTCTACTGCTTACTACAAGCACCTACTTAGCTTACCGCAGAGCTACTACGATACGGAGTTGACGGGGACGATTATCAATCGCCTGAATCGTGCAATTGCCGAACTTAGTAATTTTCTGAACATGTTTGCTAATAACTTTTTCCAGATGCTGCTAACAATTATTATCACGGTGATTATTGTCCTGCAGTATAGTTGGCTGTTGGCGGTTTTGGCGGTTATTATGTATCCCTTATTTATGTGGCTAACTGCACTAACGAGCAAAAAATGGCAAAAACTTCAGACCGAAAAGAATAAGGAGACCGATATTGCCAGTGGTCGTTTCGCTGAAGTTATCTCACAGATGAAAGTAGTTAAAAGTTACGTTCAGGAAAAGTTAGAATACCTAAAGTTTTCTAAGAGGTTTGCCAAGACTGTTTCGATTACCAAAGAGCAGTCGGCTTACTGGCACAAGATGGACGTGCTTCGTGGTAGCGTACTGTCGGTAATATTTTTCTTGATATTTGCTTATGTATTTGTACAAACTGCCGAGCAGAAATTTACGATTGGTGAGATGGTGCTGCTGATCACGCTAATAAACGGGCTAAGGATGCCACTGTTCAACATGAGTTTTATCGTTGATAATTTCCAGAAAGCAGTGTCTGGTAGCGTTGATGTTTTGGCGGCGCTAAAAGAAGAGCCTGAGCCGCAGGATAAGTCTTCGTTAAAGATAAAGAGATTAAAAGGTCGGATTAAATTTGACAACGTATCGTTTGCATATGCAGATGAAAAGAACGTTAATGTCCTAAAGGACATAACCTTTGATATTCAGCCAGGAGAGCACTTGGCGCTAGTTAGTCAGAGTGGTGGCGGCAAGACGACTATTACCAATCTATTGATGCGTTTGTACTTGCCAGATAGCGGACAAATTATGATAGACGATCATGACCTGAGAGAGGTTTCGAAGCAGTCGCTGCGCCACAATATTGCAATGGTATTTCAGGATCCGTCATTATTTTCGGGGACGATTCGTGAAAATATTGCCTACAGCAAACCTGGTGCTACTGACGAGGAGATAGCTAGAGCTGCCAAGGCTGCTAATGCCAGTGAATTTATTGACAAGCTAGACAAGGGTTACGATACCGAAATTGGCGAAAGGGGTTTGAAGTTGTCTGGCGGTCAAAAGCAGCGGATTGCCATTGCCAGAGCGATTCTCAAAGATGCGCCAATCCTTATACTGGACGAGGCGACGAGTGCACTTGATAGTCGAAGTGAGCAGCTGGTGCAGCAGGCTCTTGACCGTTTAATGAAGGGTCGCACGACGATAATTATTGCCCACCGACTAAGTACTATTGCTGGCGTTGATCGAATAATTACCCTAAAAGGCGGCAAAATTGACGAAATTGGCGCACCAGAAGATCTAGCTAAGACCAATGGGCTTTACGCTCAGCTGCTCGAACTGCAGCAGTCTGCTAATCGCTCTGCCAAGGAAAAATTAGCGAAGTTTGACATTAGCTCAGACAGCTAGCATCTGATATAATAGATAGAGATAGATTAAAGGAGGAGTAATGGCAACACGAAAAAGCCAGCGTATTGTAATCTGGGTTATTTCAATTGTAATGTTAGTTGGTACTGTCGGTGGATTTATCGCAATGATGGTAGCTCCTGGCAATGAATCAAAACAACAAGCGGCGCTAGAGGCGGCCCAAACTCAGTGGCAGGCGGCTCAGGCGGCTCAGGCCAAGGAATTAAGTGATAAGTATTTTGAGCAGTTCTCGGCTCAGTCAAGTCGTGTCGGTGAATTTAGTCCCGAAGGTATTAATGAACTAAAAACTGAGGACTTGATTGTTGGCGACGGCGACGAAGTAAAAGGCGATACCAAAATTGCTGCCTACTACCTGGGCTGGAATCCTAGTGGCAAGATATTTGATGGTTCGATTGACGGAGACAGCCTAAAGGCACCATTTGCAGTTGACGGTCCAGCGGAAGCCGCAGTGATTGAGGGTTGGCAGAAGGGGATTGTTGGGATGAAAATTGGCGGCATTAGAGAGCTGACAATTCCATCTGATTTAGCCTATGGCGAGACTGGCAGCGGCGAAGACATCCCGGCCAATACACCATTGAAGTTTATAGTCATGGCTATTCCTCCAGTCGAAGAGGTAGAAATGCCACAAGCCCTAAAGGATTATTATAAGAGGCAATATGGAATCGAATACTAAAGAATTGGTTATTATCGGTGCTGGCCCGAGTGCGCTAGCTACGGCAATCTACACTACTCGCGAAGACATACCAACTGTACTATACGAAAAAGCAGCAATCGGCGGTATGGCAGCAATTACTGATTGGATAGATAACTACCCAGGATTTGCCGAAGGTGTGGCCGGTATGAAATTATCGTCTGAGCTACAGGGTCAGGCGGAGCGATTTGGTGCTGTGATTGATTACGGTGAGGCTTCGGCGCTGCGACGTGACGGAGACAAGATAGAGACTATTATCGATGGTAAGCCAGTTCGCTCAAAAGCAGTGCTACTCGCAACTGGTAGCAATCACCGCAAGCTTGGCGTGCCTGGCGAGGATGAGCTTTATGGGCGTGGTGTCCACTACTGTGCGACATGTGACGGTGCATTTTACAGAGATAAAACCTTGATTGTTGTTGGCGGCGGCAACTCTGCGGTTCAGGAGGCGATATTTCTAACCAGATACGCTACTCACATTGACTTGATGGTTCGCAGTAAATTGCGCGCTAGCGACGTCCTACAAAAAGAGCTTCAAAAGCATGTTGATGCAGGTAAAATTACGCTTCACATCGGCTCTACCACGGATGAGGTGCTAATTGCTGATGATAAATTTGCTGGCATCAAAACCACCAAGGACGGCGAACAGACAGAGCTTAGTGCAGATGGACTATTCGTGTTTATCGGCTTAATTCCTAACACTCAGTTCTTGGCTGATTCTGGAGTTGAGCTAGACCCACAGGGCCACATTATTACCAATGAGAACCTAGAGACCTCGGTCAAGGGTGTTTACGCCAGTGGTGATGTCCGCTCTGGTTCGACTATGCAGATTGCTACGGCTGTCGGCGAAGGTGCGACTGCGGCAATGAAAATTCGTGAATACCTAGATGAGTTAAATAGAGAGGCATAATAAGGAGGCTATATGGCAGATTTTAATCAAATTTTTGACGCAGGAGATTACCAAAACGGTATTATCAATGTTGTTGTCGAGATCCCAGCTGGGTCTAACCACAAAATAGAGTGGGACCGCAAGCTCGGAGTAATGAGGCTTGATCGTGTTGAGCCACAAATTTTTGCAAAGCCAACCAACTATGGGTTTATTCCGCAGACCTTAGATGAGGATGGTGACGAATTAGATGTATTGTTGGTGACCGACAGCCCATTAACTACCGGAATTGTTGTCGATGCAAAAATCATCGGTGTGATGAAGTTTGTTGATGACGGCGAGGTCGACGACAAGATTATCGCTGTGCCATCTGATGATCGCAACAGCGGTGACGCAATCAATTCTCTATCTGACTTACCAGATCAATTGATCAAGCAGATTGAATTCCACTTTAATCGCTACAAGGATCTCAAAAAACCAGGCTCAACTGTAGTTGAGAGGTTTGCTGACATCGACGAAGCCAAGCAGGTTGTCGCTGAAGCTATCGAGCGCTGGAATAATCAATAATACGCTAGATGTAGCGTAGGCACCAGATATAGCGTAGGTACGCTATATCTGGTGTTTTCTTTTACTACTTCTTGCGCCTAGCCAGTAGCGAGGATACGCCACCGGTAAGTTGGTTCAGCACTCCGCCGCTTTTTGCAAGTTGTTGGCGGAGTTTTTCTTTGGCGTGCGGAGTGACGACCAATTCACGCCAGTCTGGCTTGGGCTTGGCGGACTTGTTGGTCAGGACTTCGACTTTGTCGCCATGTTGGAGTTTGTAGTCATAGGGTTTCATAACGCCGTTGATCTTGAATCCACTGGTTCGGGCGGCTAGATCTGAGTGTATACGATAGGCAAAATCTAGGGGCATGGCGCCAGTCGGTAGATCATAGATGTCGCCCTTTGGAGAGTAGACAAATATTCGATCAGAGAATAGCTTCATGCGGAACTTTTCGGAATCAAACTCTTTGCCCTCGTGCGCCTTGGATGCTGCCTCTTGTAGTTCTTGGATCCATCTTAGATCGGCAGAGAGGGTGGTGATTTTGCCACTTCTGTAGGCATCACTTAGCTTACTTTCGTTGTAATGGAAGCTGGCAGCCAGGCCTCTCTCGGCGTACTCGTGCATCTCTTGGGTGCGAACCTGGAACTCGACTATCTGACCGGCTGGGGTCTGCACGGTGGTGTGTAGGCTCTGGTAGCCATTGAGTTTTGGCTGGGCTACATAATCTTTAATTCGTTCGAATAGCGGCGTATACATCTCGTGTAGCACGCCGAGTGCCAGGTAGGCTGTTGATATGTCATCAACAATGATGCGAAGGGCAATTAGGTCGTAGACGTCGTCTATACTTTTGACTTTATCGAGTTTTTTGAACAGACTATAGACGCTTTTGACTCGGCCGTCCATTTCAAATTTTAGGCCCTCGGAGGCTAGTTTTGATGCGACTTCTCGTCGAACCTTGTCGAGTTTTCGCTGGCTTTTTTTGAGGCGACCGCTCATTAGAATCTTGGTGTGATTAAATGATTTTGGCATTAGATACTGAAAGCTCAGCTCCTCGAGCTGAACGCGCAGACGCCCCATGTTTAACCTGTCAGCAAGCGGCGCAAATACCTCGATTGTTTCTCTGGCGATCTTTTTTTGCTTTTCAGGCGATTGAAACTGCAGGGTCCGCATATTGTGCAGACGGTCGGCAAGTTTGATAATGATAACCCTAACATCCTGTCCGACGGCAATTAATAATTTCGCCAGATTATCCTTAGTTGCCGGCAGATAGCTATTGAGGTCGCGCATACCCGACCTAGCTTTGGAGACTTTTGTTACACCGTCGACCAAAAAGGCTATGTCACGACTAAATATTTCCTCTATCTCTGCCAGGGTTGTGTCGGTATCTTCGAGTGTGTCGTGTAGCACGCCGGCGACAACCGTATCGGTATCCATACCCCACTCAACCAGCAGTGCGGCCACTGATAGCGGGTGGGTTATGTACGGCTCGCCGCTTTTTCGCATCTGACCTTCATGCTTTTTGGTGGCAAAATCAATAGCCTTCTTTAATAGATCGATACTCGAAGTATCGTAGTATTTTGTAGCTAGGTCTATCAATTCGTTTGCTGGCATTTATCTATATTTTATCACGAAAAAGCCTCTATACTCTACGCTACTACTGGTGTATACTAAAGGAAAATGCTAATGATTACTCTAGGGAGGGCAAAATGTCAGCAGTAAAAGTGGCAATTAATGGCTTTGGTCGCATTGGACGAAGCGCTTTCAAAATCGCTTGGGAGCGAAATGATATTGAGGTTGTGGCAGTTAACGACCTGACCGATACCAAGACTTTGGCATACTTGTTGAAGCACGATAGCAATTATGGAACGTATGACCATGAGGTTAGTCACGATGATAGCTCGATTATTGTTGACGGCCGTCATATTCGAGTTTTAGCCGAAAAAGACCCGGCTGCTTTGCCTTGGGGTGAAATGGGTGTTGATGTAGTTATCGAGTCAACTGGGCTGTTTACTGATGCCGAGGGTGCAGGAAAGCACGTCCAGGCCGGAGCTAGGCGAGTTGTAATTAGTGGCCCAACTAAGTCCGAGGGCGTAGATATGATTGTCCTTGGGGCGAATGACGACAAGGTTGAGGGCTCAACTCAGGTTGTCAGTAACGCTAGCTGTACCACTAACAGCTTAGGTGCTGTTATGGCAATTCTCGATAGTGAATTTGGCGTACAGAAGTCGCTACTAACGACAGTTCACAGCTATACAGCTAGCCAGCGTCTGCAAGATGCTCCGGCCAAGGATCTGCGTGAGGGACGAAACGCTGCTGAGAATATTGTACCGACAACTACTGGTGCGGCCATCGCCGTCACAAAGGCATTGCCACAGCTAGAGGGTAAATTTGATGGTCTAAGTATTCGCGTACCGACCCCCGTAGTCAGCCTGAGCGACGTTACGGTTCTATTGGAACGAGATGTTACGGTTGAGCAGCTAAATGATGCGTTTAAGCGAGCTTCTGAGACAGATTACTACCGTGGCATACTGGGCGTGACTAGTGAGCCGCTAGTGTCGTCGGATTTTATCGGCAATAGCCATTCGGGCATTGTTGACCTGCCGCTGACTAAGGTTGTCGGCGGAAACTTAGCCAAAATTATGGTTTGGTACGACAACGAGTGGGGCTACTCAAATCGATTAGTTGAGTTAGTTGCTGATGTTGGCCATTACGCACATCAAAATTAACTACACTAACAGCTTAAAACTAGGTCTTCATTAGGGCCTAGTTTTGCATTTTGTGATATACTTATGCTTATGAAGATATACTTGGGTTCTGACCATAGGGGGTTTTTGTTAAAAGAAAAAGTCTTTGCCTATTTGGCAAAATATAACTATGAGGTCGAGGATGTTGGCGGCCGCGAGCTCAATCCTGATGATGATTTTCCGCAGTTTGCACAAGCGGCAGCACTTCGAGTGATTGGTGATGAGTCTGATGATGCTAGGGCGATTTTGATTTGTGGTGGCGGTCAAGGTATGTGTATGGCGGCCAATCGTTTTAAGGGCATCAGAGCCAGCGTTATCTGGGATGCAGCCGAGGCAAAGATGACTCGTCAAGACAACAACTCTAATGTATTATGCTTGCCTGCAAGAGTACTGGAGGACGATGAGTCTGCCTGGAAGGGAATTATTGAGACTTGGCTAAATACCCCATACGCTAACGCGGCACGATATAATCGGCGCAATGCGCAGTTGGATCAACTGTCATGAGTGTGATTGCCCCATCAATTACCGCCTTTAGTCCTGCTGAGTACAAAGAGCAGGTCGATCGGATTACTGGATTTGCCGAGAGGGTGCATATCGACATAACCGATGGTGAGTTTGCGCCGACTTTTACTGTTGGCATTAGCGATCTTTGGGTTCCTGCAGGTTGGTCAGTTGGCCTGCACGTGATGGCCTACGATTTAGAGAATTTTGTGCCCAAGCTGATTGCACTTAAGCCAAATATGATTATTATTCACGCCGAGGCTAGGGGTGACGTAGCTGCCTACCTAAGGCTAATTAAGCAGGCCGGCATAAAGGCGGGTTTGGCGCTACTTCGTCCAACTGTTCCTTCGTCTGTTGCGCCACTAATTCAAGAGGCTGAGCACGTCCTTATCTTTAGCGGTGAACTTGGTCGTTTTGGCGGTACTGCTAGTTTAATGCAGTTAGAAAAGATAAGGCTAATTAAGGCGATCAATCCGAACGTTGAGATCGGCTGGGATGGCGGAGTGACCGTAGACAACGCCTATAGTCTAGTTCAGGGCGGAGTTGATGTTTTGGCGGTTGGCGGTGCAATCCACAAGGCAAGTGATCCGCATGCGTCGTTTTCTAGACTACAGCAGGAAATAGCCAAGACAGGAGTTCTGTAGGGGTTGATCTATGGGTGGGCTTAGTTACTCTCAGGTTGAGAAAAAGGCGAATTCAATCCGCCAGAGTATAATCAAGATGCTTGCAGAGGCTGGTAGTGGTCATCCTGGTGGTCCACTGGGTATGGCCGATCTAATGGCTGCTCTGTATTTCAAGGTTTTGAATATTCAACCAGATGAGCCGAGTTGGTCAGAGCGTGATTTGTTTGTGATGAGCAACGGTCATTGCGCACCGGTTTTGTACGCAACTTTAGCCGAGCGCGGCTTCTTTGATAAAAACGAACTTAGTTCTCTCAGGAAACTTAATAGTCGCCTGCAGGGTCATCCTGAGCGTGAGATGTTGCCGGGGCTAGAGACGACCAGCGGTCCGCTTGGTTCTGGGTTAAGTCAAGCAGCAGGAATGGCATACGCCATGCAGTACCTTGAGCGAAATCCGCAGAGACATGTTTATTGCACCATGGGTGATGGTGAACTAAACGAGGGCAATATCTGGGAGGCGGCTATGTTTGCTAGCAAATACCAGTTGGGGCAGTTGATTGGCATAATTGATCGCAATAATATTCAAATTAGTGGTACAACAGATCAGGTGATGCCACTCGAGAATCTTCGCAGTAAATGGGAGGGCTTTGGCTGGCATGTCCAGGAGGTCGATGGCCACAATGTCGAGAGCATCGTCGAGGCTTGCAGCATGGCTAGGGCTATCACTAATCGACCAAGCGTGATAATTGCCCATACAGTTCCCGGTAAAGGTGTTGATTTTATGGAATATGACTATAGGTGGCACGGTAAAGCGCCAAGTCAGCAAGAGGCGGCTAGGGCTCTTGAGCAACTACAGTCGTATAGCGGGTATATGGAGGCAGACCATGTCTAGCGAGTCGATGCGAATTGGTTTTGGCCGCGGCTTAGTAATTGCCGGTCAGGCAAACGACAAGGTCGTTGCATTGTCTGCTGATCTGGCGGAGAGTACTGGGTTTTCTCAATTTCAGGAAGCGATGCCTGGCAGGTATATCGAGGTTGGTGTAGCGGAGCAAAATCTCGTGACCGTTGCTAGTGGCTTGGCGCATGTTGGCTGGAGACCGTATGTTGCAAGTTACGCTGCATTTAGCCCTGGTCGTAACTGGGAGCAGATTAGAACAACAATCGGCATCAACAATCAACCCGTGACCATAGTTGGAACTCACGCTGGGCTAAATGTTGGCCCGGATGGGGCGACGCACCAGGCCCTAGAAGATACCGCCCTCATGAGAGTGATGCCAAATATGGCTGTAATGTCTCCGGGCGATAGTACCGAGGCTGAGCAGGTAGCTATATCGCTTGCTAATTACGACAAGCCAGCTTACGTTAGGTTGGCCCGCGAAAAGACAGAGCAATTTTTGGACAGTGAGCCGTTTGTTGTCGGCAAGGCAAAGAGATTGCGTGAAGGTAGTGACGTAGCTTTAATTGGTACTGGTACGATGACATATGTGCTGATTAGGGCCGCTGAACTGCTGGAGCAGCGCGGGATTTCGGCCGAAGTTCTGCATGTGCCAACTATCAAGCCGCTTGACGAAGACGCTATCTTGGAGTCAGCTAAAAAATGCGGTAGAGTGGTCGTTGCCGAAGAAGCGCAAATTGCTGGCGGATTTTGCGGCGCTGTAGCCGAGCTATTGTCTGAAAAATTGCCGATGCCAGTTAAGCGAATTGGTGTAGATGATCGCTATGGTCAAACGGGAACTGCAGGCGAGCTGTTGGAATTGTATGGATTGAGTTTCGACCAGATCGCCACAGATATCACAGAGTTTATTAACAAGATGCCACAATATCACCAGGAGGACAAAAATGGGACTAACAATTAAGCAGATCAGACGAAATACCATCAGGGCGCGACACCTTATGCAGCGGACTCGCTCTCAAGGATTTGCGGTTGGAGCATTTAATATCGACAACCAAGAGACATTGATTGCCGTTGCCAGGGCGGCTCAGAAGCTTGATTCGCCGGTGCTGGTGGAGGTTAGCGATGGCGAGGTTAGAGCTATGGGGCTCGAGAATGTTCGCGATATGGTTGATAACTACAAGGACGAGTACGGCATCGAGATGTTCCTGAACTTGGACCACAGCCCTAGCGTTGAAGCTGCCAAGAAAGCGATCGACGCTGGCTACGAGTTTATTCACATAGATATCTCTCAGGCTAACCACGACGCAACCGACGAAGAGATCGTATCGAAGACCAAGGAGGTCGTTGACTATGCTTCGTTTACGGGAGCGTTAGTTGAGAGCGAGCCACACTATTTTGGCGGTAGCTCCAATGTTCATGACGAGGCGATAAACTACGATGAGATTCGCAAAACTTTCTCAACACCAGAGGGTGCCAGGGCGTTTGTTGAGGCGACTGGTATTGATACTTTTGCTGCAGCCATTGGCAATCTTCACGGTAAATATCCGGTGCCAAAAGAGCTCGACTTAGATTTGCTTCGAAGGGTCCGAGAGGCTATTGGCTGTCAGATTAGCCTTCACGGTGGCTCGGGGACCCCGGCACATTACTTTGAAGAAGCGGCTAGAATTGGCGTTTCAAAGATCAATATCAATAGTGATATGCGATACGCCTTCAGGAAGTCGCTCGAAAAAGTTCTAGCAGAAAATCCTGACGAGTACGCTATCGTTAAGTTGATGCCTGAGGTTTACGGTGCAGTTCAGGCCGTGGTCGAAGAGAAGATTCAGTCCTTTGGCAGCGCAGGTAGGGCGGTACTCTAGGTGGTGAAGTTCGTAACAGTCGGTGCAGCGGTTCAGGATGTTTTCTTAAGCAACTCAGACGCCTTTGCTCCAGTTTGTATAAATCCTGATACTTGTTTTCAGGAGTTGGAATTGGGCTCAAAGGCCGATGTCAACACGATATTTTTCGGTACTGGAGGCGGTGCTACTAATGCAGCTGTGACTTTTGCTCGTCAGGGCCACGAAGTGCAGTTCATGGGTGCCATTGGTCGTGATCCAGCTGGCCAGGTTGTCCTGGAGGAGCTCGACCGCGAGAATGTTGACACGACGCTGGTATCCTACAGCGACACTCATAGCACGGGCTACTCGGTGTTGCTGGTCGCGCCAAATGGCGAGCGTACAATTCTAACTTACCGTGGCGCATCGACGCATTATCGTCCAGAGCAACTGAGCCTTGATGGAGTGCAGGCTGATTGGCTATACGTAACAACTTTGAGCGGTTCGATGAAATCTCTAGATGCTTTATTTAGCCAGGCCAAGCAGGCCGGCATGAAGATCTGTTTTAACCCTGGCAAAAAAGAATTAGCTATGCAGCAAGAGCTGAGGGGACTACTCGAGGACGTAGACGTTCTAATTACTAATCGAGAAGAGATGAAAAAGCTAGTTCAGGGCGATGACCTGGAGGAGCTGGCTATGCACGCGCTAAATATTGTACCAGTAGTGATTGTGACCGATGGTGGTAACGGCGTGGTGGCGACAGACGGCAAGACAATAATCCGCGCTGGCCGTTATGAGGAGCGTGAAGTTGTCGATCAGACTGGTGCTGGCGACGCTTTTGGTTCGGGATTTTTGAGTCAATGGGCCAACGGCGCGAGCCTCAGAGATTCGGTAATATTCGCTAGCGCTAACGCCTCTTCGGTTGTTCAAAAGATGGGTGCTAAATCTGGCATATTACACCGAGGAGTCGAGCTTCATACGATGCCGATAAGCGAAAAAGCGGTAAACATAGAAAGGGTAGGGCATGGCGCATAAATTAATTACACTACTTGGTGGCGGCTCGGCTGATTCTTTGGCTATTCGTGAGCTGCAGCTTCTCGCTAGGGACGGAGTAGATGTCCGACTAATAGCTGACATACTATCAAAAGCCCATCTAGTTATGCGACGCCTTGGGCTTGATCCAAATGATACCACCGCAGAGGAAGTTTACTATGCTTTAATTAGCGCCGTTGCTACGGGGCAATTCATGTCGCTACTCGAGGATACTGACTATGTGCTGGTTGATATCGACGGCGACATTATATCTTTTAACACCGTTGATGCAATCAATAACTACCATCACCAGCTTCCAATTGCCGAGCGAAGCACTGCTGCTGCCAAGAAGGGTCTGGGCTGGGAGATCACTCGGCGTTACTCGGCACACCCCAGGGTTAGCGAGCAAAGAGTTCAGCAAGTGGCCGGCCGTGTAAGTTGGCCAACAGCAAAACCTAATTTTTGCCATGTATCATTTGGCAGGCCGTCAATTATCGCAATTGGAGACATAGCTACTGAAGTAATGATGACACTCGGGCGCGATGACGCTGAGCTAACAGGGGGCAAGCTTAATCGCAGACTGGCAATCAGTCTAGGCTCAAAGATATTGGCCGAGACTGCCAATACCCAAGACGCTGTTGGTGGTGCTGCCAACGCTAGTGTAGCGTTTGCTAAGCTAAACGTTCAGCCGAGTCTGATGTCCTGGATTGGCGATGATGGTGTTGGACGCTTGACGCTGAATTATCTACGCTCAAATGGTATCGACATGAGCGGGGTTTCTACTAAAAAGCATCAGCGCACCAATCACCACTACGTTTTGCGCCGTGGTGCCGAACGAACTATCATTGCGAACTATCAGCAGTATGACTACTTGTGGCGCGACCCCGCCTGTCGCCCTGATTGGGTTTATCTGTCGATGATATCTGATGACTCTTGGCATCTTCACGAGTCCCTGGCTGACTATCTGGAGAAAGATACGGCTATAAAGCTGGCATTTCAGCCGGGTCCATCGCATCTGAAGTGGGGTAAGCAAAAGCTGGCGAAGATATTGAAGCTAACCCATGTTTTGATTTTGAATTTCGATGAAGCTATGGCGCTATCTGGCCGAGAATCTAGGGCTATTAAGCCACTGCTGAGTGAATTGGCTGAACTGGGTCCGAAGCTAGTGGTAATTACTGATGGACCGCGCGGTGCATTTGCCTATGATGGCGAGAAAATGTACGAAGTACCGAGTTACCCAGATCCAAGTCGACCGCTAGACCGTAGCGGTGCAGGCGATGCGTTCGCCGCAACATTGGTGGCCGAACTGGCAAAGGGCACGGTCTTTGACGAAGCACTACTTAGGGCGCCAATTAATAGCATGAGCGTAATCCAAGAGATGGGCGAGCAGGCAGGCCTACTCACCACTGACGAAATACAAGAGCTATTGGATCATTCGCCGGATGACTACCAGCTCAAAACTCTCTAGTGATTGCAGTAGGTTTTGTTTTGCTTGATACCTTCGACGATTTGTTCGAGGTTTTCAGTGACGGTGTATAGGTTCTCGTCACCATCAGAAATTACGTGCTCTTGGTCGCGCATTGTTTCTGTGACAAAGGTATGCCACTTTGACCAGAAACGGTTATCGTACAAAAATATTGGGGCCTTGCTGATTTTTTTGGTCTGAGTCAGCGTTAGAATTTCTGATAATTCATCGACTGTGCCAAATCCACCAGGGAAGTAGACATAAGCGTCAGACATCATTGTCATGACAATTTTGCGTGGTGCAAAGTGCGAGAAGGCAAATGAATCGGTTGTGTAGTCGTTTAGTGACTGCTCGTGAGGCAATATAATATTAAAGCCAATCGATGTGCCGCCAGCTTCTTTGGCTCCTCGGTTGGCTGCTTCCATAATGCCGCCACCACCGCCAGTAACAACCGCATAGCCTTCGCGGGCGAGCATAGCACCGAGTTCACGGGCCTTTTGGTAATATTCGTTGTCTTCCTGGGTCCTAGCTGAGCCAAAAACAGTGACAGTTTTGTGGTACTTTCTGATAACTTCGTATCCGGCGGCAATTTGGTCATCGACCTTCTCTAGTCGAAACATTGCTGCCTGAAGTTGAATTTCTCGAGGTATACAAGCTGGTGCGATTGTTGTTGGCTGCATATTTTTTTCTTTCTGTTTTTTACAAATCTATACTTTCATTGTAACACAAAGTACTTATGTTTGTCAATAGGTCTATGATTTTAATCAACAAATGCCGTCACCAGAGCTGGAGCGTGCCGCTAGATTGCGATTCATGGTAAAATATAAGGATGAGTCAACAGTTTCGTCTAGAGTCAAAATATCAGCCGACCGGCGATCAGCCATCGGCAATTGCTCAACTTTGCGAAGGACTTGGCCGCGGCGAGCATGAGCAGACGCTGTTGGGCGTAACTGGTTCGGGCAAGACATTTACTATGGCAAATATTATCGCTAATCGCAATGTGCCGACATTAGTTCTAGCGCACAACAAGACGCTAGCAGCTCAATTGTTCTCTGAATTTAAGGAGTTTTTCCCTGATAACGAGGTGCATTATTTTGTAAGTTACTTCGACTATTACCAGCCAGAGGCGTATATTGCTAGCTCTGATACTTACATCGAAAAAGACAGCAAGATTAACGAAGAGATTGACCGATTGCGCCATGCGGCCACTAGTGCACTGCTGACCAGGCGGGATGTGATCATTGTCGCTAGTGTTAGCTGTATCTATGGCATTGGCTCGCCTGACACTTACGCTGAGATGGCGATTAATCTAAAGCGAGGTGAGAAGCGTAAACAGGACAAATTTATCCGTTTGCTAACTGACATCCAGTATCGTCGTAATGATCTTGAGTTTGTTCGAGGTAATTTCCGAGTGCGCGGCGATGTGGTTGATATTTTCCCGGCGGGATCCGACACGGCGGTTAGAGTTGAGTTTTTTGGTGATGATATTGATCGATTGACTAAGTTTGACTCTCTGACCGGCGAGGTGCTCGAGGAAGTCGATAATCTAGTGGTATTTCCATCTAGTCACTATGCCACTCCAAGAGATAGGATAAATCAGGCTATCGAGCAAATTGAGCAGGAATTTACCGATAGGATGGCATGGCTCGAGAAAAATAATAAACTACTCGAAGCTCAACGACTAAGTCAGCGAACAAAATTTGACCTAGAGATGCTTCGCGAAACTGGATTTGTTAAGGGAATCGAAAACTATAGCCGCTACCTAACTGACCGCGAGCCTGGCGAGCAGCCAGCGACTCTCATTGACTATTTCCCAGATGATTGGCTGCTGCTTGTCGATGAGAGCCATATGACCCTGCCACAAGTACGTGGAATGTATAATGGTGACCGTGCCAGGAAAGAGACTCTGGTCGAGCATGGCTTTAGGTTGCCGAGCGCCCTTGATAACCGTCCGCTGAGATTTGATGAATTTAAACAGCACATAAACCAGGCAATTTACGTTTCGGCGACGCCAGGTGATTATGAGATTCAGCACTCACCGGAGCCGGCGCAGCAGGTTATCCGACCAACCGGATTACTTGACCCGGAGATTGAGGTTCGAGAAATTGACGGGCAGATTGATGATCTGATGCATGAGATTAGCCAGCGTGTTTCTAAAAACCAGAGAGTACTGGTGACGACCCTGACTAAGCGTATGGCTGAAGATTTGAGCGCCTATTTAGAGGAAAATGGTGTCAAGACAGCCTATCTGCATAGCGATATCGATACGCTGGAGCGTGGCGATATACTGCGTCAACTTCGAGAGGGAGTGTTCGATGTGGTGGTTGGAATTAACCTGCTAAGAGAGGGTTTGGACTTGCCCGAGGTGAGCTTGGTGGCAATAATGGATGCCGACAAAGAAGGTTTCTTGAGGTCGGAAAGTGCCCTAATACAAACGATCGGTCGAGCGGCGCGGCACGAAGAGGGTCGAGTACTGATGTATGCTGACAGAATGACTGGTTCTATGCAGCGAGCAATCGACGAGACAAATCGCCGACGCGATATTCAAAAAGCCTACAACCAAGAACACGGCATTACGCCAACTTCGGTCAAGAAAAAGATTGACGAGGGGCTTCGGGCAATTATCCCGCAAAAAGAAACTGACAAAAAGAAGATTATTGATATTAAAAAAGTTCCCAAAGACGAGTATTCTCGGCTCATTAAAGAGCTATCTGCACAGATGGACATGGCAAGCGCAAACCTAGAGTTTGAGAAAGCCGCCGAGTTAAGGGATCTGATAGCCGATATTCGCAGCCAGCTGTAATTAGGCTGCAAATTGACGTATCTATTCACCGAGAGTTTTGGTCTTCTAAGTGGTATAATAACTATATGACTAAATTTTCTTTAAGTGATATCAGTCACCTGGCTACTTTGAGTGGGTTAACTCTGACTGATAGCGAAGCGGAGCAGCTGCGCTCAAGCCTTGATAGCGTGATTGGTTATGTCGGCATGCTCGACGAGTTGGACGTTGATGGCGTTGAGCCAGTCTACCAGGTGACGGATTTGTATAATGTGCACGAAGACGATGAGATTATTGATGACGGAGTAGGGCGAGATCAGCTATTGAGTCTAGCCCCAGACTCAGCTAACGGACAGATAAAGGTGCCAAAAGTATTATGAAAATTCAGGATTTTTTAGATTCTTCGGCTATTGATAATGTAAAAAAGGCGCTAGAGCGAGCTAAGTCGCACAGTGAGTCTGGCGCATTAATTAGCCTGACCGAAGAGCGGGCGATGGAGCGGGCCAAGTTGGTTGATGCTGGTGAGATTTCGGGCAGACTTAAGGGCGTGCCATTTATCGTTAAGGACAACTTTTTGGCTTTTGGTGGCCCAACAACTGCCGCTAGCAATATGTTAAAGACTTTTGACGCGCCAGTTCAGGCAACCGCGGTCGAGAAGCTTGAGGCGGAAGGTGCGATTTGTATTGGTAAGGCTAACCTTGATGCTTTTGCTCATGGTGGCTCTACCGAAAACTCAGCCTTCGGTCCAACAAAAAATGCTGTCGACGACCAACGAGTCGCTGGCGGATCATCCGGAGGTTCAGCGGTTAGTGTGGCGCTCGATATCGTGCCGTTTGCCCTCGGCTCAGACACCGGTGGCTCAATTCGCCAACCAGCCAGCTTTAACGGTGTTGTCGGCGTGAAGCCAACTTATGGTATGGTTAGCCGTTTTGGTGTAGTGGCTATGGCCTCGAGCACCGATACCATCGGTTGTTTTGCCACTAACGCTGCCGACGCAGATCTAATTATGGAAATTATGGCTGGTCAGGATCGCCGAGATATGACCACACTGACAAGATCATGGCAGGATAGTCCGAGCTTGAGCCGCAAAAAGGTTGGGGTGATTCGTCAATTTATGGCCGACGGAATTGACGCCGATGTTAAGCGGGCAACCACAGACTATGTCGAAAAGCTCAAAAAGCTAGGTTATGAAGTCGAAGATGTTGATCTAGACATGGCCAAGTATGCCTTGGCTATCTACTACATCATTGTGCCGGCCGAGGTAATGTCTAATTTGGCTCGCTACGATGGTGTTCATTATGGCCATCGATCTGAGTCGGCAAGAACGCTGGTAGATTTGTACGGCAAGAGCCGTGATGAGGGCTTTGAACTTGAGAATAAGCGAAGAATTATGATCGGCAGCTTTGTGCTGTCTAGCGGGTTCTTTGATGCATATTATCTAAAAGCTCAAAAGGCAAGGGCGTTACTTATTAACGAGTTTAAGCAATTGTTTGAGCAATACGATGTTTTAGTTGGCCCGGTCAGTCCAACGCCAGCGTTTCGTTTGGGTGAAAATACAGCAGATCCGATCAAGATGTATCTGGCTGATGTCATGACGGTACCGGCGTCAATTGCTGGTTTGCCGGCGATGTCGATTCCGGCAGGTGTTTCATCTGAAGGTCTGCCAGTTGGCGTTCAGTTGATTGGTAATCATCACGCAGACCATAGTCTGTTGATGCTTGCTCAGGAAGTTGAGGAGTTGGCATAATGGAGTCAACGATTCTAATATTGGCGGTAGCAGCTGTAATCGTAGCACTTTTGGTGTTTGCGGTTATTTACTTCTTCCCTCAAACTCCAATGATTGACAAGCAGAAATATCAGTCAAGGTGGCTAGAGATTGAAAATAAAATTACTTACGGTAATCAAGACAGTATACATATCGCTATACTAAACGCAGATAAGCTGCTAGATCAGGCGCTAAAAGACACTGGATCAAAGGGCGCGACCATGGGTGAGAGGATGAAAGACCGTCAAGCTGCTTGGTCTAACGCCAACGCCGTTTGGGCAGCTCATAAGCAGCGAAATCAGATTGCACACGAGCAGAATGTACAGATTTCAGACGATATGGCAAGGCGAGTGTTGGCTAGCTTCAAGCAGGCATTAAGAGATTTGGGGGCAATGTAATGAGCGTATATGATGACTATGAAATGACAATTGGCATCGAGTGCCATGTGCAGTTAGCGACAAAAACCAAGTTGTTCTCGCGCGCTGATAACGATGCTCGCGATAAACAGCCCAACACCTGCGTGTCGATTATTGACTACGGCTTACCTGGCATGTTGCCAATTTTGAATAAGCAGGCGATAAATTTAGCGGTCAAGGCCGGCAAGGCGCTTAATGCAAAAATCGCCAATGTTAGTCGGTTTGATCGCAAGCATTATTTTTACCCAGACCTGCCAAAGGGCTACCAGACTACCCAGATGTACCAACCGATTATTCTGGCCGGGCATGTCGACGCTCCGCTCGAAGACGGTTCGACTGTTAGGGTGCATATTCACCATGCTCACCTTGAGGAAGACGCCGGTAAGCTAAGTCACTTAGGCGATCATTCGCTGGTTGACCTAAATCGTGCCGGTACACCGCTAATCGAGATTGTGTCCGAGCCAGATATTCACAGTGCTGCCGGCGCTAGAGCTTATGCCGCGGAGCTTTATCGATTGATGACCTATGCTGGCGTGACCCACGGTAATCTTTATCACGGAAATATGCGATTTGACGTAAATATTTCGGTTGCCAAAAAAGGAGCTAGTGAGCTTGGTAAGCGGGCCGAGGTTAAAAATCTAAATTCATTTAGAAGTGTCGAGAGAGCTGCTGAGTATGAGTTTAAGCGACAGGTTGATTTACTTGAAAGTGGTCAGACGGTAGTACAGGAGACTCGCGGATGGGACGACGACAAGCAGATTACAACCAGTCAGCGGTCCAAGGAGGATGCACAGGATTATAGATACATGCCAGATGCAGATATCCCACCAGTAGTGCTGAGCGACGAAGAGATTGCGTCAATTCAGTCCGAAGTGCCAATGTTGCCGGCGCAGTATCGTGAATCATGGGATAGCTTGCAACTAGACAAGTCGGTGGTAAATTCTCTACTGGCTAATCAAAATTACGCTAGAATTACCACAGAAATTCAAAAAAAGTCAGGTGATGCGCCAGCACGGCGTGTTGCTCACTGGTTTGCCAGCGCTCTTGTGACTGATGGGAGCGGTAACGACGAAGATGCGACACCAGTTGATAACACCGCACCGTTCGTGTCTATTGAAGATCTGACTACGCTTGCCAAAATGACCGAAGATTCAGAGATAAGCAGCACTAACGCCAAAGAGCTATTTAACGAGCTGCTATCTGGAGCGAAGGACGTTCGGGCTCTAGCAGAGTCAAAAAACATGTTGCAAGTGTCTGACGAAGGGGCGATTGCTACTATTGTCGATGAAGTGTTGGCCGATCCAGCGTCAGCGGCTTCGATTGCCGACTACAAAGCTGGAAAAGAAAAAGCCATCGGCTACCTCGTCGGTCAGATTATGAAAAAATCTCAAGGTAAAGCAAATCCGGCATTAGCGCAAAAATTAATCAAAGAGAGGTTGTAGGACTATGAGAAAACCAACTAAGGCTATTATTACAGATGCAGGCTACGCCAGTCGATATTTGCCGATCGCCAAGACAGTCCCAAAGGGCATGCTGCCAATCGGCAACCGACCAATCATGCAGTTGGTTGTCGAAGAGTGTGTGGCAGCTGACATTAAAGAGATTATTATTGTTGCTACTCCTGAAGGAAAGCCAATCTACGAGGACTACTTCAATAATGCAGTCAACCATATCCGCAAGCAGCTTCGTGCTCAGGGCAAGGATAGTCGCTACGATGTAGTTCGTGAGGTGTTAGATTTTCCAAAAATTCGCATTATTGTCCAAGACCCAGCTCTGCCTTATGGCAATGGTTCGCCGATTGTTAGCGCCAGAGACTATATCGCTGATGACGAGGCGTTTATCGCTATTTACAGTGATGACGTGGTATTTGGCGCATCAGATACATTAGCACTTTGCCGAGAGTTTGAGAAGCACCCAGACTCAAAGGCGATTATTATGGGGCAAGAAGTATCAGACGATGTGGTGGATAAGTACGGTATAATTTCACTAAAACGTGGCGACCATTTGGATAATATTGTTGAAAAACCGGCGATTGGCCAGGCTCCGTCTAATTTAGCCAGCTACGGTCGGTACCTCCTAACTCCAGAAGTATTTGACTATCTAAAGCCAAATATGACTAGCCTTGACGATGAGTTGTGGACGGTCGATGCGATTACTCGAATGGCAGCTCAGGGTGAAGTTCGTGTTTTGAAATCACAGGGTCAGTGGATGACTACTGGTGATCCAAAGAATTATTTCCTGGCTCACCTGCAGTATGTACTCCAGTACGAAGATTACGCCGATGACGTTCGCCAGTTTATAACTAGAAACGGCAAATAGTCCGTGGTATACTGATAGTATGCAAGGACTAGTTATTGTGCTTATCGCCGTCCTCGCCCTACTGGTGATTATTTCGGTTGTTTTGGTGGTGATGACGATAAGTTTGTCGAGGAGAATTAATCGCGCTCAGCAGAATATTAAAAACATCAACAGTCATATAGACGAAGTTTCGGCAATCACTAGTATCGGCGCGTCAATTTATGGATTGGTAAAAAGCAACTTACGAGCAGTTAAGCCAAATAAGCGAACAGGTAGCAAAAAGGAGGATAATAAATAGTTATGGCGGAGAAAAAGAAGACGCCGATTATTAAGCGAGCAGCCAAAAAGATTGCTCAAGACAATGAAAACGGCGCCAGGCGAAATCTAATAGAAGAGCTATTTTATGATTTTCATAGTTCACGGCGTCAAGTCTATTTTATGAATTTTTTCAGAGGGCTGTTCTTTGGCTTTGGTAGTGTGCTTGGAGCCACGGTCCTAATAGCGCTAGCAATCTGGATGCTAACGAAGTTTGGTGACGTATTTCCACCTCTAGCGGATTTTATAAATCAGCTTACCGATACAATGCAGCAACGTCAATAATTGACAAAATATATAAATAGTGATATAATGAAAGGATAGACAGTCATCAGGCTGCCGTCTACTTAGGATCGGCCGGCTGATTATGCTACAATAAGACTAATGAGCGGGGGAGATAAAGCAGTGGAAACCAAGGCGGCTTTGAAGCCGTCTGATTTTGTTCACCTGCACAATCACACTCACCACAGCCTGCTTGACGGGCTAACTAAAATCCCAGACCTTATCACAAGAGTGAAGGAGCTCGGCATGCAGGCCTGTGCGATTACCGATCATGGTACGCTTAGTGGCACAATCGAATTTTATAAGGCTGCCAAAGATGCAGGAATCAAGCCAATTATCGGTATAGAGACCTACGTAGCCGCTCGAACAATTCACGACCGCGATCCCGCCAAAGACAAAGCCAGGTACCACCTTATTCTGCTGGCAATGAACAACACTGGCTACAAAAACTTAATGAAATTAAGTACTATCGCTAACCTTGAGGGGGTCTACTACAAGCCACGAGTTGATCATGATTTACTAGAAAAATACAACGAAGGAATTATCGCCATGAGTGCTTGTCTGGGTGGCGAGGTATCGGCGCCGCTACAGGACGATGATTACGAAAAGGCCAAGAAAGTCGCTAGCTGGTATAAGTCGGTATTTGGCGATAGGTATTATCTGGAGATTCAGGATCACCAAGAGTACGAGTTGCAAAACAAGGTCAACAACTATCTATTCCAGTTATCTGAGGAGCTGGGGATCAAGACCGTTGTTAGTAGCGATGCTCACTATGTAAATGCTGAGGATCAGCAGTCTCATGAGATTTTGCTCTGTGTTGGTACTGGATCGTTTATGTCTGATGAAAAGCGTATGTCTTTGACTGATTTTCATCTGCATGTCACCGATCCAAAAGATGTGATTGCTAGATGGGCGCACGAGCACCCAGAAACCGTGTCGAATACTCGAGAGATTGCGGATAGATGTAATGTCGAGATTGATCTTGGCGGTATATTGATCCCGAAATTCCCGACCCCGAACGGCGAGTCAGAGAAAGAGTACTTGGACGAACTGGTTTATCAGGGTATGGCTTTTCGCTATCTTGATATGACCAGAGAGGAGTCGGACAAGCACACAGTAGAAGAGATTAGGTCCAGGTTGACTCCCGAGCAGGTTGAGCGACTTGACATGGAGTTCGGCGTCTTGGACAAAATGGGCTATAATGGTTACTTTTTAATCGTTCAGGATTTTATTAACTGGGGTAAAAGTCAAGGAATTATCTTTGGTCCTGGGCGTGGTAGTGCAGCCGGTTCGATCATTGCCTATGCGCTCAATATCACTGAGATTGATCCGTTGAAGTATGACCTGCTGTTTGAGCGATTTCTAAACCCCGATCGTATATCGATGCCCGATATCGATATCGATATTCAGGACACAAGACGTGGCGAGGTGATTGAGTATTGTGCGCAAAAATATGGCTCTGATAGGGTGGCGAATATATGTACCTTTGGTACGATGGCGGCCCGTGGGGCGGTTCGTGACGTTGCTCGAGTGCTAGAGGTGCCTTATGGTGATGCTGACCGTATGGCTAAGCTTATACCACCGCCAGTTCAGGGTCGACACATCCCGTTGAAAGTTTCGGTGGTTGAGGATCCTGATCTAAAGAAAGAGTATGATACTAACCAGACCACAAAGATGGTGTTTGACTATGCAATCACCCTGGAGGGCACGATTCGCTCTCATGGTGTGCATGCTGCGGGTGTGGTGATCGCGCCAGATGATTTGGTGAAATATGTACCGCTTGAAATGGCGCAAAAGGGCGTTGTGGCAACTCAGTATCCGATGGGACCAGTCGAGGAGCTGGGCCTGCTAAAGATGGACTTTTTGGGTCTATCTAACTTGACGATTATTAACAATGCTCTGCGTATTATCAAGAAGGTTTACAAGACCGAGATTAATCTATCGAAGATTCCGCTTGACGACCAAGAGACTTACGCACTGTTCCAGCGGGGCGATACAACCGGAGTTTTCCAGCTTGAGTCTGCCGGTATGAAGCGCTATCTTAGGGATCTTAAACCCTCGGTTTTTGACGATATTATTGCCATGGTGGCACTCTATCGACCGGGTCCGATGCAGTTTATCGACTCGTTTATTAAGCGAAAACACGGCGAGGAAGAGATATCCTATCTGCATCCCGGTATGGAGAACTCACTCAAAAATACCTACGGAATCTTGGTTTACCAGGAGCAGTTTATGCAGATTTCTAAGGAATGGTGTGGATTTACCGGTGGTCAGGCTGATACGCTCCGTAAGGCGGTTGGTAAGAAGAAAATCGACCTAATGCGCAAAGTTAAGGTGGATTTTGTTGATGGCGCCATTAAGACTAGTGGAGCTAAAAAGGAAACAGCTGAATTATTCTGGGATCAGCTTGAAGAATTTGCAAATTATTGTTTCAACAAATCCCATGCAGCCTGCTATGGGTTGATTGCTTACTGGACTGCATACCTAAAGGCACATTATCCAGACGCATTTATGGCCGCACTTATGACTAGCGACCGCGACGACACCGATCGATTGGCGATTGAGATTAGTGAGTGCCAACACATGGGAATTGATGTTTTGAGTCCAGATGTTAATGAGTCCTTCGTTGAATTTGCTGTTGTGCCTGGTAAGAAACAGGTTAGATTTGGCATGGCGGCAGTCAAGGGTGTCGGCGTTGGCGCAGTCGAGGAGGTTTTGCGGGCTCGAGAGTCAGGCAAGTTTGCGACAATTGAAGATTTTGCCAAAAGAGTCTCGACGACAAGATTTAACCGCAAGGCCTGGGAGTCGCTAATTAAATCTGGAGCATTTGATAGCTTTGGTGACCGTTCAGATCTGCTGTTTAACTTAGAGACGATTCAGAGTTTTGCTTCAAGAGTTCAGAAGGAAGCGGCTAGTGGGCAGACTGACTTGTTCGGCTCGTTGGTGGGTGATGCCGAGTCAATTCAACCGACATTAAAACTGCAAACTGCACCGACCAGGCACCCAGATAAGGAGCGTTTGATGTGGGAGCGTGAGCTGCTGGGGTTGTATATTTCGGCCCATCCACTAGATCACTATGCACTTTATTTGTCCGAGCAAACTCAGCCACTTAGCCAGCTGGTGCCGGAGTATGATAGCCGAGAGATGACGGTTGGCGGCATAATCAACACCGTTCGAACAATTGTCACAAAGTCTGGCAGCAAGATGGCATTTGTTGGACTTGAGGACAAGATGGGCGACGGCGAGATTATCGTATTCCCTAATCTTTACGAGCAAATTGGTGCTAAGTTAGTTCAGGATTCTGTTGTTATTGTTCGTGGTAAAAATTCGGCTCGTGATCGCGATGGTAATCTTGGTAGTGAGAGCAAGATGATCGCCGATGAGATAACTATCATAACCGATAGCGACATTAGCAGCTACCAGTCTACCGGCGGAGCAATTGCTGCTCCAAAAATGAGCTCTAAAGTTAAGCGTGAGAAACGCGAGGAGTACAAGGTTAAGCGAAGTGGCGAAAAGCCAGCCACTGCCAAGCCAAAGGACAGTCCTTCGTCTGGGTCGACCAGCCAGCCGGTCCAGCCTAGGCCAGAGGAGCTAGTTGCACGGCTATATATTCATGTCAAAGATCCTGATAATCACCAGGCGCTCGTTGAGCTGAAGTCGCTATGTTCAAAATACCCGGGTACGACTGAGGTGGTTTTGGTGATAGGTGAGTCAAGTAAGTCTGCTATCAAGCTGCCGTTTAAGGTTGATGCTGGCAGTGACTTGGTGCCAAGCCTGAACAAGTTGCTTGGCGAAAACTGCGTTGTAGCCAAGTAGGCTTATTTGAAATTGAGTCCGTAGAGCGCTATACCAGCGGCAACACTGACATTAAACGATTCTTTCTGTCCGCGCATCGGTATTTCAATTAGGTGCTCGCATTTGGTCAAGCGCTGAGTCTCGATGCCACGCACTTCTTCGCCGAGTAGCAGCGCAAACTCATCGGGTGGAATAAAATCTGGCAGCATGACTGAGCGATCAGACTGCTCTAACCCAATGATCGGTAGTTTTTTGGCGGTATTATTTAGCGACAGCCATTCATCGAGTGATTCGTAGTATGTAAATGGCACCATGTTTTCGGCGCCAAGGGCAGTCTTGTGGATCTGCGAAGTTAGCTTATCGGCAATGTGTGGCAGTCTTGGGTCGTTTGTAGTTTTTGGGTAAGGCGTATAGCCGCTCAGGATAATTTGCTGCACTCCAAAGCCTTCTGCCGTGCGAAAAATCGCTCCAACGTTGTGAGTTGAGCGGATATTGTGCAAAAGTAGGGTGATTTTTGGCATAATTCTATTGTACCACTCGTTATACCATAAGCTTTTTGATACAATAGGTCTATATGGATGAATCCGATATTCAGGCACGCCGACGTGACCAAGATGAAGAGGCGACTCGAAAACGAGCCTCAATCTTAGGTGTGCAGTATTTGGATACTCGAGAGTTCGAGGCTGACCTTGAGCTTATCCGCGATGTCTTAAGCGTCGAGGAGATGTACGAAGGCAAGATTTTGCCCCTGGATGTCAATCAAGATACTCAGACCTACAAGTTTGGTATTACCTCACAGACGCCGCAGTCACTAGTGATGAAAATATCCAATAGCTATAAGGACGATGGCAAGATTGCTCATTTTTTCCTGATTTCTGGTTCGGCATTTCGAACATTGATGCTGCGCTTTGATCCTCCCAAGAGAGTTATTTATGATGATATCGAGATTGCTAAAGAAGGCGATAGCGATACACTTGCTGAGGTCAGTAAGACACTCGCATCTGTTGGATCAGACGAAATATTTAATTATCTTATCGATCAGGCTGACAAATTGGGCGCTAGCGATATACACATCGAAAATATGCGAGAGAGTATTCGTATTAGGATGCGTATCGATGGTGCGCTTCATCCAGTCGCTGTGTTGGAGCGGGATCGGTACCGAGTAATTATGGCAACGCTTGCCTCAAGGGCTGGCTTATCGACCGCTGCTACCGAGCCTCAGTCGGGTCAGATTCATCACGATATATTCCGCGATGGCGCCTCGCATGTCTTGAACTTGCGTATTGAGACGGTGCCAACTTTGTTTGGCCAAGACGCAGTGCTCAGGTTGTTTAATTTTGACACTTCTATGCTAAACCTAGACCTTTTAAGCATTAGCGAGAGGGAACGTGCGCGTATCGACGAGGTTATTTCTCATCCTAGAGGTCTGGTGATGATGGTTGGCCCAACCGGGTCAGGTAAGTCAACGACTCTTTACAGTATGCTAAATGCTCTAAACACTCCGGATAAAAAGATTATTACGCTCGAGGATCCCGTTGAGAATACGGTACCTGGTATTGTGCAGATTCCGATCAATACCACCGAAGGTCAGAGGTTTTCGGATGGACTTAGGTCCGTGCTGCGACTAGATCCAGATGTAGTGATGGTTGGTGAGATTCGCGACGATGAGACCGCTCGAACGGCTATACAGGCTTCGATTACCGGACATCTGGTGCTTTCTAGTTTCCATGCTAACTCGACCTCGACTGCGTTTAGTCGTATTATCGATATGATTGGCCAGAATCCAATATTTAGTTCGGCTATTCGTTTATTGATTGCACAGCGGTTAGTTCGTAGGCTTTGGGATGACAGCAAGGTAGAGTACGAGCCAGATGAGACAACTAAAAAATGGATTATTCAGGTACTTGAAGGCATACCGGAGTCGATTGATACGCCGGATTTAGAGAATATTAAGCTTTATCGTCCGGTCTCTACTGAAGATGCACCGTTTGGCTACAAGGGTCGTGTGCCGATTATGGAGCAGATGGAGGTTACCGAAGAAATTCAGAAGTATCTTCGTGGTGATGTTTTGGATGTTAATCCCGAAGCCATAGAAGCAACCGCCAAGAAGCAGGGTATGATTACGCTACTGCAGGCTGGTGTGCTGGCGGCACTTCGAGGCGAAACAACCCTTGATGAGATTAATCGGGTAATGTAGTTGACAATACTTGGCTATATGTGATATAATATAAGGATGAGCGAATGTCCGACATCTGGTCCCGATGAGGATCTTTTTTTAACCACGCCTGAACATGGCGAGGATCATTCGGATGCTAATAGTTACGGCACGCTAGAAGTGCTTAATAGTAATTATAAATTAGTGTCGGATTTGACGGACAGTATCATCAGCGATGCTCGGTCTGGGCTGAAGTGGATTGCTAAGTATAGCAGAGACTTAAATATGTCGCAGGAGCAAGCCAGTAGCCTAAGAGCGCGCCTGAAGCGGACTATTGAGATGACTAGGGCTAGCCTGGTGTCTTATGGGAAGGCGAATCTAGCTATGGCGATGCTCGAAGGGCAGATCGATGACAGTGTGTCGATGCGAGCGGCCCAGAAAGAGCAGGAGATTTGTCGATTTGCCTGGAACACTCGTTGGCGTGAGCTTGAGGGCATGGTTAAAAGGACTTTTCCGTCAGAGATTGCCGAGGTCAATGCTAGTAGAACTCCTTGGAGTGAGTATGCTCAGTCTATTCCTACTGTCAGCACATGTCAGTCCCAAGCTGGTGCTAGCAACCATGCAGTGGTCGATAAGGTTTATCGAGAGTATACGGCGGAAGCTAGAGCTAAAATCTTTGAGTCCATCGATAGCGAGCAACTAAGAGCTCTGCCAGCGAGTGACGAGCTTAGGCAGTTGATTAGCGAGTTTGCTGATACCGAAGATATGGGCAGTATCGACAGAGAAATAAAGGATGTGTACTTTTGGGCTACTGACTGCATATCTAGCATGATCGACGGTCGTGAGCAGATTGAGCTAGTTAACCGAGACGGTGAGGCGGTGGTGGCGCTGATGTGTCTGACTGAGGATACTTTGACAGCGATGGATGTTATGACTGAGTTTGTAGATGGTCGTTTCCCGGGCGGCCTGTCGGATGTCCCGAGCGTATTTCTTGATAAGCTGACGGTACTGATGGAGCCTGTTATAAGTAGGGCTATGGTGGCGACTGCCGACAGGCGGTGCACTGAAGCTGTGCGAGACAGCTTGGCTAATTTAGAGTGCCAGCTTGCGAAGTTTGGTAGCAATGAAGAGATTCAGCGCAGTGGCAATGCTAGTGCTGAGGTGTCAGATGAAGATAGTCAAGGTTCGTTCGTGGATGATACCACTAAGGAGCCTGAGCAGATCGAAATGGAGGCACTGAGTGAGATTAACCTTCCTGCGGAGGTGGTTGGTTGGCTGGATGATGATACAATTCGGCAGGTAATATGCGAAACTAACGGTGTTAACGGCAAGGTTCTGGTCGTGGACTGTATGACGGATCGAATGCGAAAAATAGCCGAAAACTCTGCCTGCAGCCCAGATTATGTGTCGAACAAGCTAAAGCTTGCTGCCGAGCAGATAGCGTCTAGTAGGGGCGGTAAGCTCAAGGGGTTGTCGCGTCTATCTGGTGCGATTAAAGATTATCGCTACCCTATTATGTACTGGAAAAAGCGCAGTCATAATGCGGATAGAATTTATATTTCACAAATTCCTGTCGGCGACTTTGAGGACACCAACCCGGATTTATTTAACGAGCTAAGAACAAGGAATGTTCACAGTATTGTGGCTCATGTCGCCACTTGTGACAAGCAAAATCAAACAGACGCACTGGCAATTATGACTGGCGATAGTCTTAGCGTGGTTCGAGCCAGGGGCGCTGGTAGCGCCTAGCGAATTACGTCGGCGATCCTAGGCACCAATCGGTCATCAAATACGCTTGGAATTATCTCGTCGGCGGTTGGGTTCTCGACTAGGCTAGCGATAGTTTCAGCGGCAGCAATCTTGTGCTCATTGGTAATTTGCTTAACTCCGTTGTCGAGCGCTCCGCGGAATATTCCAGGGAAGGCAATAGCATTGTTGACTTGATTTGGAAAGTCGCTTCGTCCTGTCGCAACCACTGCGGCGCCGGCTTCTCTTGCAACATCAGGCATGATCTCTGGCGTTGGATTTGACAGGGCAAAAATTATTGGCTGAGGTGCCATTGATTGCACCATTTCTGGGGTTAGTAGGCCTGGCTTAGATACACCAATAAAGATATCTGCACCGCTAATCGCATCCTCTAGCGAGCCACTACGTGAGGTGTCAAGATACGGCAGTAGAGCCTTTTTCTCATCGTTTAGATCATCTCTGGTCTCACCAATAATTCCCTTGGAGTCAACGGCAATAATTGATGATACTCCGTACTTATGCAACAATTTCATGATTGCCGTGCCGGCCGCTCCTGCGCCAATTGTTACAACTTTACAGTCTGCCAAGTTTTTACCAGTGACTTTCATTGCATTGATTAGCCCGGCCAGTGTCACTACGGCAGTGCCGTGTTGGTCATCGTGAAACACTGGTATGTCTAACTCAGCCTTTAGGCGCTCTTCGACCGCAAAACAGATTGGAGCGGCGATGTCCTCTAGGTTGATTGCACCAAAACTTGGAGCGATTGCTTTGACGGTCGCAACAATTTCGTCTTCGGTGTGAACATCGAGTACAATTGGCATGCTGTCAATATCGGCGAAATGCTTAAATAATAGCGCCTTGCCTTCCATGACTGGCATGGCTCCCTTGGGTCCAATATTGCCAAGTCCCAGAACCGCAGATCCATCAGATATTACCGCTACCAGGTTGTTGGTCCAGGTGTATACCGGCATAAGCGACGGGTCGTCGGCTATAGCTTTAGACACGGCCGCCACACCAGGTGTGTAATAAGCGCTTAATTTTGTGCGATCAAGCTCAGACTCATCGCGTAGTTTCGAAGTAATCTTACCCTTATATTGCTTGTGAAGTTCTAGTGCTAGTTCGTCATAGTTCATACTACTAATTGTACTACAATTGACAGCGATAGCCCTCTTGTATTACCTCTAGTGATATGCTATAGTCATTAATTGATTGTACGTGAGTAAAATGTTCGCACTCAAGAGATGTGGAGCCGTAGTAGTACAGCTATGTGGCCAGTCAAGATTGAGTCGACAATAATTTGAGGTAATATTATGAGCTTTGAGCTAATAAACAAGGTAAATCAAGAGCAGAAAAAACACGCAGTAGTTGACGCTAGGAGCGGTGACACCGTGCGTGTCCACCAGAAAATTAAAGAAGGTGCCAAGGAGCGTATTCAGGTATTTGAGGGTGTGATCATCCGTACTGACAACAAAAATTCGCACACTTCACGAATTACAGTTCGCAAAATTGCATCAGGTGTTGGCGTTGAAAAGAGCTTTTTGCTCCACAGCCCACTAGTTGAAAAGATTGAAATCGTTCGACGAGCCAAGGTCCGCCGCAACTTCCTAAGCTACCTACGCAATCGTTCCGGTAAGTCTGCTCGTCTAACAGCAGTTGGATTTGACCGCGAGGCAGTTAACAAGCTTGAAGAAGCTCCTGTCGAAGAAGTAGTCGCCAAAGACGCACCTACTGACGAAGAGAAGTAGATCTTTGATAGTTGGAGTAGCCGCCCGATTTGGGGCGGCTATTTTATATTGCTATAATTAGACTAAGAGTAAAGCACAGGAGGGGTATATGATAATAATTGATACTAGGGAGCCAGAGGAGTATGCCGGTGGTCATGTTGAGGGTGCGATCAATATTTCGCCAATGAAGTTTATGTCGGGTGATCTGCCGCTGGAGCTTGCGGATACACCAAAGGATGAAGAAGTGATTTTGTACTGCGTGTCTGGCAGTCGATCAAACGCGGTTGCTCACGTTATGCGTAGTCTTGGGTTTACTAATATTACCAACGGTATAAATCAGGGTCAGGTTGAGCGCCGACTAAGGGGCTAATCTAGTGATACTGGGTATTGATGAAGCTGGTCGTGGGCCATGGGCCGGTCCTTTGGTTGTCGGTGCGGCAATTTTGGGCGGCAAGCAGATCGACGGATTGACCGATAGCAAGAAACTGTCTAAGAAACGTCGCGAAGAGCTTTACGATATCATTAAAAATGAAGCCGTCGCCACCGCTACTGGGTGGGTTAGCGCTAGCGAGCTAGATAAAGTTGGCATGAGCAATGCTTTGAGATTGGCGACTAGGCGAGCGGTCGAGCAAATAAATGTTCCTTATTCGGAGATTATTATCGATGGTGTCGTTAATTTTTTGTCCGATACTGGCAAGGGTAGATATGTCCAGACAATGAAAAAAGCCGATCTGCTAGTGCCGAGCGTTAGCGCGGCATCAATTCTAGCCAAGGTCGAGAGAGATCGCTTTATGGCCGAGCAAGATGAGCTGTACCCAGGCTATGGCTTCGGGGCTCACGCTGGCTATGGGGTCGCAAAGCACCGGGCGGCAATCGAAGAGCTGGGCGTAACACCACTACATCGTTTAAGTTTTGCTCCACTACAGAAATACCGTAATATCTCCTCACTGCGTCATCCTGAACTAGATTCAGGATCCAGTAAAAATACATCAACTTTCGCTAACCAGACTCCAGGTAGGGCACAGAGCGACGGAGATGGCGGTGAGTCAAAGACCACGAAATCAATTGGTGACAGGGCCGAGAGCGCTGTCGCGGACTATTTGATATCCATCGGCCATGTTATTTTGGCGCGCAACTGGAAGACCAGAATGTGCGAGATCGATATAGTATCGCAATTTAACGACATAATTTATTTTACTGAGGTAAAATATCGCAAAAACGCCAATCAAGGTGATGGCTTTGCAGCGATAACGGACCAGAAACTTCGGCAAATGAAGTTTGCGGCAGAGTATTATGCACTCAAAAATAAGCTAGATCAGTCAAATATGTTTCTGGCAGGTGCGGACGTCTCTGGCGTAGACTTTAGATTGAATGACTGGCTGGTCGAGAAGTCTACTAGCTAGGCATTGGCAAAGGGAAAACCCCTGCGTACGTGCAGGGGCAGATCTCCTCTCTACTATCTGACAACGAAGGTATTGTCGCACTTCTCGGACTGCATATTTCCGGTGCTGCTCATCAGGACCACTGTCGCACCCTTCGGGAGGAACATTTCGACGTGGTCATCATCGATCGGCGGCATGCCCAGGGTGATGATGTTGCCATCGAGGACAACATTCAAACTGTCGGCTTGGCCGAATTCGCCAAACGATACGTTTACTAGCAGTAGCTGAATTTCCTTGCCGCTGCTTTTGTCGTACCCGGGCATTGGTGGGCTGCTGGTGTCGACTTCCACTGTCGCGCACGGGGGACGATTGTCTTGGGCGCAGCCAGTAGCTGCCGTAGTTGACACCACGCACAGCGTAGCGAGAAACATGAACATGAGTCTCTTCATTGCTTCACCGATCCTTTCGTAGAGGGGTGACTTATCTATTATAGCACAATACTGGGTAAATTGCAATAGTGACTACAGACTAAGCAGTCTCTCAACGACCGCCACACTATCGTTTTCGATCGTCTCTACCTTGGCCTCGATCTCTTTAGTCCCTAGATCGATTGTCCTAGTTAGCGCTGGTATGTCCCGCTTGGATGCAAAGAAGTTGGCAAAGTCATCCAGCTGTTCACGAGTTGTCAGCCCGGCCGCCGCATATCTTGGGAAGTCATCGTAGCTCTTGTCGCCACCAAAAATTTGCTCTATCCAGTCCCACTTATCTTTCATCCATGCCCAAGTCATTTCGCGGGCGTATCGGTTGCGGATCATGTAGGCAAACCATCTAAATAAATCTTGCTGACGAATTATGCTTGAGTCAGTAAAGCTAGTCAGTAGCAATTCTATTTGCGCAGACTGACGGGCGTTGGTTAGGCCCGAGCATATGTCTTCGCGCAGGTCGGCGGACTGAGTCGAGCGGTATTTCTGCAGCAAATCATCGGTCAGCTCGATGTCTTTGGCTGACTTAACTATGCTACCGATTGCTAGAGATCTGACTTCGGGATCGATGTTTTCGATGCCGCTTTCGAATAGTTCTTGGGCGTGGGCTCCGACATTTTCATCTTCGCCGTACATCATCATGCCGATAATTAGCGATCGTAGCTTGGTGTCGCTTTCATCCTCGCCGTCGACTATCTGCCAACCGAGCTTTTCAAATTGTGGTTTCGCTAAGCGAATAGCCAGTTCTTTGAGCTTTTGTTCGGCTTCTTCGTTGGACTCGACGAATTTCTTTAGCTCGCCAAACGCCAGCGACATAATACCCCAGACGCTATTGGCTTGCTCGCTCGAATAAGCTTGAAGCAAATTGATCAACGTATCGCTCGATACTACGCCGCCCCGCACTAATAGGGTTTGTTCATGCAGTAGCTGCAGTCTGCCCAGCTCACTTGTATCAGCTAGTTTAGCCAGTAATTTTGCTAAATGTTCTGGCGGATAATGGGTTATGAAATGGCTAGCATCATGGATGTTTAGCCGTTCATTGTCAGCTATCGGTAGACTTAGTTCACTAGTTTCTAGTAGCGCAGGCAGGTCCTCGCTGCTCTCTGCGTCCAGTGGAATTGGCCAGAGTTTGTGTGATGGCTCATGCGGCCCAATAAAGAACTGCTCTTGTCTTAGTCCATCACTGTCTATGTGAACTACGGGGTAGCCGCTCTGCGATATCCAGGTATGCATAAGTGCGCTAATATCTTTGCCGCTAGCAGCTGACAGGTGTTTCCATAGGTCATCGGCTTCGGTATTTTGGTAGGCAAATTCAGTGAAGTAATTCTTGATTCCCAGTCGAAACGCCTCATCGCCAACAAATTGCTGACACATCCTCAGTAGCCGAGCCCCTTTGGCATAGACAATCGCACCATCAAATAAGCTGGATATTTCATCCGGGTGATTTACTTCAACTTGTACGGCCTGGACGCCATCAATTGCATCGCGGCGTAGGGCCATAATGCTCTCGCCAGCAGCAAAATCAAGCCAGGCATTCCACTCTGGGTGAATTGCATCGACAGCAATATACTCCATCATTGTCGCAAAACTCTCGTTTAGCCAGAGGTTATTCCACCATTTCATGGTAACTAGGTTGCCGAACCATTGATGGCTAAGTTCGTGGGATATTACGGTAGCGATGTATTGCTTGCTTGACACAGTTGTTGTGGCAGGGTCGGCCAGCAGGGCGATTTCGCGGTAGGTAATCAAGCCCCAGTTTTCCATGGCGCCTGATGAAAAGTCAGGTAGGGCCACGTGATCACTTTTTGGTAGCGGGTAGGCAACACCAAAGTATTCGTCAAAAAATTCGATAGTTTTGACGGCGTGATCTAGTGCAAAGTCAAGCGATTCTGGCCGCTGGGCTGGAGTCGCCCAGACATTTACTTCTACGCCGTCTTTGGTTGTGGCGGTTTTGTGGTGCAACTCGCCGACTACCCAAGCCAGTAGGTAGCTACTCATGCGAGGAGTTGTTTCAAATGTCGTGACTAGTTTTTCGTCTTCTTCGCGCTGCCATTTAACGGGCTGGTTGCCAAGGACAGTGATACCCGGAGTGGTCGTCAGAGTAACGTCAAATGTCGCCTTGGCTTCCGGCTCATCAACGCAAGGAAATACTTCACGCGCATGGTGACTCTCGAATTGAGTGGCAAATAGCTGTTTTTTGACGCCGTCATGTTCGTAATAGCATGGGTAGAGGCCGTGCATGGCATTGGTGATTTTGCCAGAAAAAGTAATTACTATATTGTGAGGACCGATGGCAGTGCTGTCGTCACCGATTGTTAGTTCATCAAATTTGCCATGCTCGAAGTCAGCAGATTTGCCATCAATAGTGGCACTTTGAATTGCCAGGTCTTTTGCGTGCAATAGTATTTTGCCGGCCTGGGGAGATTTACCCTGGATGCTCACCGTGCCACTAAATACATAGTCGGCGGCATCCGATAGGTCGACACTTAGGCTGTAATGGTTTGGTGTGAATGTTTTTATAAGTCTAGGAACTGTAGTCATATAACCATTGTAGCAGGTATACTGGAGCTATGGCCGCCAAGCAGAAATTGATACGTCGACAGATTATGGCTCTGTTGTCTATGTTGGTCATGGGTATGATAATTTGGGCATCACAACAGACCCAAATTCAACCTCAAGTGCTGTCATCCCAGGTTGAGCAACAATTTTTTGGCGATAGTACGGCCATTGAGGCGCTAGATAAATTAGAGGTCAAGGGTCGAGCGCCAAAGACTGGCTATGCTCGTGCACAGTTTGGCGATGGCTGGGGTCGGCAGGGATTGTGTGATACACGAAATATTATATTAGAGCGAGATATGACCGACACTATCGTTGACGACAACTGCAAGGTGCAAAGCGGCAAACTTAGCGATCCTTATACCGGTGAATCTATTTTGTTCCATCGGGGCGAAAATAGCAATGCAGTGCAGATCGATCACGTTGTGGCACTGAGCGACGCCTGGCAAAAAGGTGCTCAGCAGCTGAGTTTTATTGAGAGGGTAATTCTGGCTAATGATCCGCTAAATTTGCTTGCGGTTGACGGCCCGGCAAATCAGCAAAAGAGCGGTAGTGATGCCGCTAGCTGGTTGCCGCCAAATAAATCATTTCGTTGTCAGTACGTAGCCAGACAGATTGCCGTAAAGCAAAAATATCGGCTATGGGTAACTGCCGCAGAGAAGTCGGCGATGAGGGGAGTTTTAGGGGCGTGTGGAAGAAAATAGAATTCAGACTATAGAATAGAATATAGAATTTTGAACTTGGCATTTCCCACCCCTGTTAGTATTCCTTTGCCATAAGTGCAATAACTAACCAATCTCAGGAGAAGGCAAGGGGTCGGCAGATCATCATACCTTAAAAGCAAGAGGTATATGCTCACAGCAAAGATAGTTCAAATGTAGTTTTCACGGCTATTGACAAACACACCTCTCCTGTGCTATACTCTAAGAGAGTTGATAGTGTCCGGCCCCAAAGGGTCGGCGTTTTTCATACTAGGGGATGTTAATTTTATGAAAGGAGAAATATTTAATGGAAGATCTAAATATTAAACAACTAACTTTGGCCCTTCGCAGTATTGCCGAGGAAAAAAACCTACCAGAGGACACAGTTCTAGAGGTTATTGAGCAGGCGATTGCCGCTGCATGGCGCCGAGATAATGGTGAGCGTGAGCAGAACGTTCGTGCTAGCCTAAATATCAACGATGGTACAGCGACAGTATATGTAGTCCAAGATATCGTCGAAGAAGAGGAGTTTGAGAACGAAGTCACTCAGATCCTACTAGAAGATGCTAAAAAGATTAAAAAAGACGCAGAGATCGGTGGGGTTATCGAAGAGTCTCACGAGGTTACTAGCTTTGGACGCGTGGCTGCTCAAACTGCTAAGCAGGTTATTTTGCAGCGCTTGCGTGAGGCTGAGCGCGAAGTTGTGCTTGCTGAGTTTGAAGACAAAATTGGCACAGTTGTAACCGGTACGGTTAACCGAGTCGAGCCACGCGTTGTGCGAATTGAGATCGGCAAAGCTATTGGAATTATGCCTCAGAGCGAGCAGATCCAGGGTGAATACTACGGAATCGGTCGCCGCATCAAGGTTCTAATCAAGGACATCGAGCGCGAAGGTCGTGGTCCACAGCTAATTTTGAGCCGCGGTAGTGAGGAGTTTATTCGACACCTATTTAGTCAGGAAGTTCCAGAGATGGAAACTGGTGCGGTTGAGATCAAGAAGATTGCTCGTGAAGCTGGTCGACGAACTAAGCTAGCGGTAGCATCAGTTCTGCCTGGCATTGATCCAGTCGGTACGTTTGTTGGCGGTCACGGTACTCGTGTGCAGGCGGTTATGAACGAGATTGGCGATCAGGAAAAGATTGACATTATTCCTTACGAAGAGGATACGGCAGCATTTATAGCTAATGCGATGAGTCCTGCTGAGGTACTTAGTGTAGCCATCGATGAAGAAGCAAAGCGAGCCAAGGTTTTTGTAACCGAAGACCAGCAGTCAATCGCTATCGGTCGTGCTGGCCAGAACGTTCGTCTAGCAAGCCGTTTGACTGGCTACGAGCTGGATATTGAAGCCAAGGCGCCGGTCAAGGCCGAGCCAAAGCCACGTAAGAACATCGAGGACAGCTTGATGAGCGTCGTCGACGAAGTTGCTGAATAATTCAAAAATAGTGTAGGCAAAAACGATGATATAAAATTAGCACTCGCTTGACGTGAGTGCTAATTTTTGCTACAATGATAGAGTAATTATTGGAATTAGTGGGGTAGAATAAATATATGCAAGATGACTTTGCGGCACTAGAGGGTCGACTGACCGAAACCGCTCGAGCAAGCCTAGAGCGAGCCGGGGCGATTGCTCATGATAGCGGTAGCCCCTATGTTGGTACCGAGCATTTGCTGCTTGGGGTGTTGGCTCAGAATTCATCTCTTGGCGCAAAGGTTTTGGCTGATAGTGGAGTGACTTTGGATCGAGCCGAAACGGCACTCGACATTACTCATGCTAGTTTTGTGGTGGTGATGACCGAGGGTGGTGTAAGCCACGATATTATGCAGACCATTAGAACTGCCTGGCAGTTAGCGACAGAGTTTGGTCAGGAGTTTATTGGTACCGAGCATCTCATTTACAGCATATTAACTCAAAATGACGCCAGGGCGACTCGGCTGCTTCGAGATATGAACGTCGATATCGATAATTTGAAGGCTGATTTTGAGCGAATGTTTAACAAGCAGCAATTTGAGTCGATGTCTGATGCGACATCAGTGCGATCGTCAAAAGACTTGGCGTACCTAGAGAAGTTCTCGATTGACCTAACTGCCAAAGCTGTTGATGGTGGGTTAGATCCGGTGGTCGGCCGTGACAAGGAGATTGATCGTATGATTACAATATTAGGTCGTCGACGCAAGAACAATCCTGTACTAATAGGCGAACCTGGAGTTGGGAAGACAGCGGTCGTTGAGGGTCTGGCACAGCGCATGGCCGAGGGTAAGGTTGCTGAGTTTCTGACAGGCAAAAGACTATTTCAGCTGGATATCGTATCGATGATCGCTGGCACGAAGTATCGTGGACAGTTCGAGGAGAGATTGCAAAAGGTGCTAAGTATACTTAAGCATCATCCTGAAATCATCGTATTTATTGATGAACTACACATGCTGGTTGGCGCCGGTGCTGCAGAGGGCTCAATGGACGCTGCAAACATGGTAAAGCCAGCTCTGGCTAGGGGTGAAATACGGCTAATCGGCGCCACAACTTTTGATGAATATCGCAAGAATATCGAAAAAGACGCTGCTTTGACTCGTCGATTTCAGTCAATTGCCGTCGAAGAGCCATCCGTTGACGAGGCGGTAGCTATGATCCGCAGCTTGGCAAACCGCATGGCTGCGCATCATCATGTATCGATGGATGACAGCCTGATTCGCTTGAGCGTAGAACTGGCGGAGCGCTATGTGACTGACAGACGGCTTCCCGATAAGGCGATAGATGTGATTGATGAGGCGTCGGCATTGCTGCGATCAGAGCAGGCTCCGGTAAGTTCGCGCAAGAACCGCTACGAGAGGCAAATCAGACGACTCGCAAGGCAGATCGATACCGCAGTCGAGGAGCAGGACTACGAGAAAGCAGCGCTCTATAAAGTGCAGATGATTCAGCTAGAGGAGCAGGCTGCTGCAGTAGACGACGAAGAGACGGCTAGCTACCCTCTGACAGAGCGTTATTTGCGTCGAGCTGTGGCGGCGATGACGGGTGTGCCGCTTGCTCATATTGATAGCGATCAACTAAAGTCACTATCGAAGCTAGAGTCGAGACTTAAGAAACGAATTATTGGCCAGGATAGTGCGGTTGAGGTGGTGGCTAGATCTATTAAGCGGGCGAGGAGTGGACTAGCGTCACCAAAGAGGCCACTCGGTTCATTCGTTTTCTTGGGCCCAACTGGCGTTGGTAAGACTGAGCTTGCTAGGGTTTTGGCGCAAGAGGTATTTGGTGGCGAGACATCGCTAATTAAGATTGATATGAGTGAGCTTTCTGAGAAACATACCGCGGCACGGCTTGTCGGTGCGCCAGCTGGCTATGTGGGTTATGATGACGGCGGCAAATTGACAGAGGCGGTTAGGCGAAAGCCCTATAGTGTCGTGCTGTTTGACGAGATCGAAAAAGCTCACCCTGATGTTTTGAATCTTCTGCTGCAGCTACTTGAGGATGGCCAGCTGACAGATGCCCAGGGGCGTGTTGTGAGCTTCCGAAACACAATTATTATCCTGACCAGCAACCTCGGAGCGGAATTTATGACACGTGAGTCTTCGCTTGGGTTCCAGTCGGTGAATAATAAGCAGGAAAAGCAGCTAGATGAGCTGCACGAGCAAAACTCTCGAGAGGCCAGGCGGCAGTTGGAGCGTATTATGAGGCCAGAGCTGATTAATAGATTTGATGATATCGTTACATTTCGCGCATTGACTCGCCCCGTGGTTTCAAGGATATTTGACCTTCTGGTTAATGAAGTTAATAGTCTGGTGCTGGCCCAAGGTCGCAGGTTACAGATTTCTGCTGGGGCGAAGCGGTATTTGATAGATCAGGGGTTTGATGAATTCCATGGAGTTAGGCCACTCAGGCGAGTAATTGAGCGTCAACTTGTGGGTGCTGTGGCCGATGTATTAATCGAAGGAAGTGGTAAAATAGGAGATATATTGGAGGTTACAGTGAAGAAGGGTGAGCTGCAAATAAATGCAAAAAATAAGTAAGATAATTGGCTTATTGACGGCGTTTTTGCTGTTCGGCGCTAGTTTGTGGACGGTTTTTAACTGGCAACTAGTAGTCGATTATGCGTCAGTTTATGACTTCACGCCAGATCAGGAAGTCAAGGCGCTAGTTACTGATAGCGGAATGTCCGAAAAGGGTAAGTTTCATTTTTATTCTAGCTACCCAAAAATTACTGATGCCGAGGAGTTCAACAGTGTCTGTCAGCGACAGGAGCGGTCAAGTCCAATTCTTGGCTGTTATGTACCCAAGACTAATCGAATATTTATCTACAACGTGGATAACCAAGATCTCAAGGGCATAAAGGAAGTTACGGCCGCTCACGAGATGCTACATGTTGCCTACTCGCGACTATCTCAGCGGGAAAGGGACTGGCTTGAGCCTCGTCTTGAGGCGGCGTATAGCAGATTAGCTAACGACAAACTAAGGACTAGGATGGATTATTACGCCAAGGCAGAGCCGGGCGAGAAGCTAAATGAGCTGCATTCAATTTTACCCACAGAGTACGCCGATCTTGGTCAGGAGCTAAATGATTATTATGCTAAATATTTTGATAACCGACAGGCTGCTATAAAGCTTTATTCTGACTATAGTCAGGTATTCTATGAACTAGAAGATGAGGCTAGGGGTCTGGAGTCCAAGCTAGAGTCTGATGTCAAACAGATAAATGCTGACACATTGCAGTATCAGGCGGATATTCAGATGTTTAACCAAGAGGTAGCGACATTTAATCAGCGAGCGAGTTCTGGGTATTTTAAGTCCCAGACAGAGTTTAACTCTGCGCGCTCAGAGCTGGTAGCTAGGACGTATGCGCTTGAGGCTCGCAAGACGGCACTTGATCAAAAAATTGATGAATATAATGTCAATGTCGATCGATTGAATCAGCTAGGGCTCAAAATTGATAAGCTCAATAAGAGTATAGATAGTCACGAGGTGGTGGAGTAGTATGGCGAAAAGTAAGAGTCAGTATGTCTGTAGTCAATGCGGCTATACAACGTCAAAATGGGCGGGACGATGTGAGGAGTGTGGCGAATGGAATACTTTTACTGAACAGGTCGTAGAGTCGGCTGGTTCCTCTGTCGTGGCTAAGAGCGCTAATTCAGGCAAAGCCCTGATTCCTTCGGCTGTCGGCTCGTCATCGGGCAAGACTCAGGTAAAGCGGTTGCGCACCGAGATATCAGATCTTGATATTGTTCTGGGCGGTGGTTTCTTGCCGGGAGGAGTGGTCCTTTTGGCTGGGCAACCGGGTATTGGTAAGAGCACCTTGCTTACTCAGATCGCGGCCACCACGGCAGCCAGTAGCCGAGTGCTGTATGTAAGCGGCGAGGAGTCGATTGAGCAGATTAGCGAGAGAACAAAGCGACTACGCGCTAAGTCTGATGACAAGCTTCAGCTGGCGACTAGCAATAGCGCCGAAGATATCGCAGCAACAATTAGAACCAGCAAGTATGATTTGGTTATTGTTGACTCAATCCAGACATTGTCGCTAAACGAGATTAGTTCAGCTCCCGGTACCGTCAGCCAGATAACGAACTCGAGCAATGTAATAATTCGTGCTGCAAAGTCGACGAATACTGCAGTTGTACTAGTGGGTCATGTTACCAAAGAAGGGTCAATAGCTGGTCCCAAGGTGCTTGAGCACCTGGTTGATGTTGTGTTGAGCTTTGAGGGCGATCGATATGGTGGTTTTCGGATTGTAAGGGCCCAAAAAAATCGCTACGGTTCGACTAATGAGGCGGCGATCTTTGAGATGTCGGACGAAGGGCTTAAGATTGTAGATAATCCATCGGCTAGTTTGCTCGAGGAGCGTCAAAATCTTGATGGCTCGATTGTCCTGGCGACACTTGAGGGCGCAAGGCCGCTACTGGTGGAGATTCAGGCACTGGTAAATCCGACTAGTTTTGGTTATCCGAAGCGTACGGCTAGCGGTTTTGACCTAAATAGGTTAAACTTGCTCATAGCAGTACTAGAAAAGCGTACTAAATTGAAATTATCCGATAAAGATATTTTTATCAACGTCGTGGGAGGGTTAAAACTGAGTGATCCAGCTGCAGATCTCGCAGTTGCCATGGCGATTGCAAGTGCTAGTGCTGGCAAAAAACTAAGTGACGAAGCGGTGGTTTTTGGCGAAGTTGGTCTGGGCGGTGAGATTCGTTCAGCCGCTGGCTGGCATCATCGTGTTAAGGAGGCTAAGAAGCTTGGATTTACTTATGCTATCGCTCCAAAAGCCCACAAGAGCGACCCGTTTATTCGAGGCGTAACAGATATGCGTCAAGCGCTTATCGACTATTTACAATAACAAGGAGAAAAAATGAATATTTATTTACAGTATCTTTCAGTAGCACTGTTGCTATTGATATTGGTGGAAGTTGCCTGGTTCGCTAGGCCCAAAAAGAGACGTCAGGTTGAGCAGATATCAATGCTGGTAGACACGTCTGTTTTAATGGATGGGCGTGTGGTTGAGCTTGCTAGGACCGGGTTTTTGCTAGGCCAAGTCATTGTGCCAAAGAGCGTCCTCTCGGAGCTGCAGCTACTGGCAGACGGCGGTGATCATGCCAAGCGTGAGCGAGCCAGAATGGGGATGGATATAGTTAAGCAGCTGCAAGATGAGCCGTTCGTAAACTTTACCTTACTTCAGGATCAAACAGCCGTGCGACAGGGTGTTGATGACCGTCTAATCGCCCTAGCTAAAGAGACAAACAGTGCGATATTAACACTGGATTATAATCTAAATAAAGTAGCTCAGGTTGAAGGTATCAAGGTCCTAAATATTAACGAATTGGCAAAGTCTCTAAGGATGACTCATCTACCAGGTGATACAATACATCTTGAACTGACGCAGAAAGGCCAGTCCAGTGACCAAGCTGTTGGCTACTTGAGTGATGGTACGATGGTTGTTGTTGAGCAGGGTAAAAAACATATTGGCAAGACTCAAGAGGTCGAGATTATCCGTAGTCTTCAGACCGATGCCGGCAAGATGATGTTTGCTAAGTTAGTCAAAAAAGATGCTCCCGCAGAAAAGCAATCGCCAAAACAGGAGCCGACTAGTCGTCGGCCTGTAGTAAAGACGCAAAAAACAGATCGGAGCCCAGTTAAGCCCGTCGCTAAACTATCAGCGCTAAACGATCGGCCGCAGCCCAAGTCACATCATCGCTCGCCTCAGTTACGGTCGCGCAAGCCTAGTTCGAAGCGAATTGATCGCGAGGCTGAATTGATTAGACTTGCTGACAGTCAGCAATAAAGGTGCTATAATTCTATATACCAATACTAAATCAAGAAGGTGTAAGTATGGGTATCATAGGTTGGATAATACTAGGTGGTCTTGCGGGCTGGGTAGCTTCGCTCATCATGAAGACCGACGGTAGCCAAGGGATACTGATGAATATCATCGTCGGTATTGTCGGTGCTTTTATCGGTGGATGGATCATGAGCTTGATTGGTCAAAGTGACGTTATGGCGTTTGACCTAAGAAGCTTCTTGGTTGCGCTACTTGGTGCAGTAGTCCTTATTTGGATAATGAAGCTACTAAAGAGATCATAGATCATATATTGGTAGTAGAACTAAAACTAAATCGCCAGGCAGAAGAGCCTGGCGATTTTAAATTAACAAAACGATTCATCTGGTGGAAATACGGTTAAATAAAAAATCAGACTTAGTGTCTGATATTTGTATTGGTGCGAGTTAGGAGACTCTAAGCTCTTGACCCACCCAGAAGGCTGGCGCAAGGGCTGTTCCTGGATATTATCTTCTTGCCCAGGCCAGGAGTTAAGAGGTTCAAAACATACCATTGAAAAAGTCCCGGATAAACCGAGACTGTTTCATTGGTGCTGTCACCCCAAAAGCTTTTACACCAAACCGACACCGACCACTACTTTAAACTGAGGTCGGAAGTGCAAAGATGGCGTGAGATTTTAGCCGTTCCGTATAACCAGTGCAAGAGTAAGATAGTACCGCCATAGACTTACACGTTCTTATTAAGTTGTCTAACAGCAAGTACGTTGAGACGCTTAGGAACTTGCTTATCGTAGACGATATCTGTTTTAACGATTGAAAAGTCATTATTTGCAAGGAGTGTACTAAGTCGTCCCAGCGAGCGATGAACCATTGGTAGCGTTAATCCAAATTGCCCTACCTCATCAACATAAGTACCCTCGTCAATCTCAGAGCTAAAATGCTTTTGTGTCTTATCTGGATGTGGAACTGAGAAAAGGAGGTGACCGCCAATACGCAAATTATCGCTTAGGCTTGCAAGAGTAGCGTCAAGGTTTGCGACATAGTGAAATACCAGCTTCGCTACAATAAGGTCATACTCCTTATCTAAGCCAACGCTTCCGTCCTTACTTGCATTGTAGAAGTTTATTGCAGGATAATGCTCACGGGCAATATCAACTAGGTGTGGCGAGGTATCACACCCATCAACAAACCTGTCGTCTCGACTAAACATATCTGTAAAATTGCCAGCGCCACAACCATAGTCGAGTACGTTGCCACTTATCTGGTCACTTAGTTTGAGTAGAGATGGCATATTCCCGTCATACTCAAACAAGTTAGCATTCTTGTCACTCGCTTGTTTAGCAAAAGTTTCAGCAATGCTATCGTAATAGCTAATTGGGTCAACCGTCTCACTCATATACACCAACTATACACTTACTCGAGGCGTACAACCACCCCCTACCCATTAAACTACCTGTTTTAGAAAAGTTTGTAAACGAACTAACTGCCTAAATTATCGTGGACGTTATTTTTTCGTTTTATAACATTGCCCAACTACAACAGTGAAAATAATAACCGCAACAGTGGTGGTTGTTTAATCACAACTACAACAAAAGCGTGTTGTTATATCTTTGCCCGACAATTTCACGCTATTAGCCAACAAAAATGCCCCATAACAGGGGCAATAATTGTTAGCAAAGTTATAGGCTATTTATTGTTGGCTATCGCCGTTGCTCATTGCGTACGCTGGTATTCGTAAACCCACGCTTTGCCATAGCCTCGTCAAACGTCTTGTCCATAAAAGGTAGCCGTTTCTTCGAGCTAACAGCGGAAGATATGAAAAGGTGTAAACAATTAGTTTTTCCAGCCGAAATTTTTGTCGATAAAAATAAAAATGTTTACACCAATGAAATTAGTGCTATTTTCAGAGGTCAGAGTATAGAAAAGGACACCGAAGTGTCCTTAAAGTCTAATCTGGTGCGGGTTAGGAGACTCTAACTCCTGGCCTCTTCCATGGCAAGGAAGCGCTCTAACAACTGAGCTAAACCCGCAAGTCTGGTGATTATTATAGCAAAACATTTATTTCACTGCAAGACTCAGTATCTATGGTGTTAGGCCAAACAATCTATGCCGTGAAATCTCCGATACGCTCATGGACAGTTATCGTGAGGCGACTATCGATAAGAACATCGTATCGAAGCATAGTTTATTGACGGCTAGACACTAGCATTTTACTGTGTTGTCGCCTATACTAAAACTATGACAAAAACGTGGCGGGACGTAGGGTCTCTTTATCAGATTTATCCAAGAAGTTTTCAGGATACCAACAGAGATGGAGTCGGTGATCTTAAGGGAATAACAAGTCGTATTGGCTATCTGTCTTGGCTTGGCGTTGAGTCGGTGTGGATTTCTCCATTTTTTACTTCGCCAATGACTGATTTTGGCTACGATGTCTCAAATTACCGTGAGATTGATCCATCTTTTGGCAGTATGGCTGATTTTGATGAGCTCATAGCGGAAGCCCATAGTTACGACATCAAGATTATGATTGACTTGGTGCCTTGCCATACCTCAGATCAGCACGCATGGTTTGCTGAGTCGAGAAGCTCACGTGACAATCCAAAACGAGATTATTATGTATGGCGTGATCCAGCAGAGGATGGTGGTGCGCCAAATAATTGGCGTAGTTTAGCTGCTGGCAGGTCCTGGACGTATGATGAGCAGACTGGTCAGTATTATTTGCATTCATTTTTGCCAACTCAGCCAGACTTGAATTGGGATAACCCAGAGGTTCGCGAACAGATGAAAGACGTTGTTCGTTTTTGGTATGATCGTGGAGTCGACGGACTTAGAGTCGATGCAATCTGGGGCATATCCAAGGACCCAGAGCTGTCTGATGATCCAATCAATCCAGATTATCACGAAGACTTGGAGCAGTACGGTTCATACGTGCACAATCGTTGTAAGTATGGTCCAAATTTTGACAACTACCTTTCGGAGTTGGCTTCGGTTAATCAAGAATATGAAGACCGTTATATGGTTTTTGAGTTCTATCCAGATGAGCAACTTGGTGATATCTATGATCAATATAGCCGGGTTCGCAAGATAAGCTCCGATACATCTGCGTTCTACATGGAGTACCGACACGACAGATGGCACGCTAGCGACACACTATGGTCGATGAAGGCATACTTAGACGGCGAGTCTTCTAGTATTCCTTTTTTCTGCATAGGCAATCATGATCAGCCGCGAATTGCCTCGAGGCTGGGCTACGAGAAAGCTAGGGCCCTGAGTTTTCAAAACTTAATGACCCCCGGCATTAGTGTCGTTTATTATGGTGACGAAATCGGTATGGAAAACGGAGATTTGTCTGAGAGTCAGATCCAAGACACTTTTAGTCCAAGCAACACAAAATTTGATAGTCGAGACCTGGAGCGTACTCCAATGCAGTGGGATGATTCACAGTTTGCCGGATTTTCCGATAATTCGCCATGGCTGCCGGTTCATAAAAACAAGGAATGGGCAAATGTGATGGCGCAGTCGTCTCATGATAATTCGCTGTTGAGTATGCACCGAAGATTACTGCATTTGCGCTCTCAGTTGCCCGTACTGCGATTTGGTAGTTTTGAGCCGCTTGATGTATGCAGCGGGTATGTACTAGCATTTAAGCGCGAGTTGGATGGCGCTAGGGCATATGTGGTCGTTAATTATGCAGATAGTCCGCAGCGAATTTCGCTACCAGAGCAGGCCAGGGTCGTAGCGTCGACTTCAAGGCTGGTTAGCTTCGAGCAAAAAACCACAGGGATAGATCTGGGCGCGCATGAGGCGCTGCTCTTGATGGTCTAGCATAGTAGAGGCACCGTATAAATAAAAGAACTGGCCAGCTGGCCAGTTTTAGATACATGATAAATTAAAGATTAGCTATCTCGGCGGTAGAGGGTGATATACGCATTTGAGTAACTACGATTGTCCACCACAACAATTCCCGTTTCTTCCAATATACCACCCCTACCTGAATTAGATAATATCATACATCCACCCACTTTGAGTAGCCCCATAAGCTTTTTAACTGTGGATAACTGTTCATTGTGATACGGTGGATCGGCAAAAATAATATCGAATTTGAGACTGTCGGCTGTCTCGAGCCAGTTATTGACTGATGTGGCGATAACCTTAGAGCTGCTGCCGACTCCTAGCAGGTTTATATTTTCGGAAATAATTTTGCTGGCAACTCGGTGTTTTTCGATAAAGGTTGCGTGACCTGCGCCGCGGCTTAGTGCTTCTAGCCCAACAGCACCGCTTCCAGCAAAGGCGTCCAAAACCTCGGCGTCAATAACCTCACCGCCCAGCATGTTGAAAATGGCCGACCTGGCGCGTTCGCTCATCGGGTGTGTTGAGTTGCCGGGTGGTGTCGCTATAAACCGTCCGCCAAATTTACCTGACACTAGTCTGACTCGACTCATTTGGAGCCCCGTGATTTATCTAGTGCGCTCAGCCAGGCGAGGGCTACGGTGCGAATAATAGTTGGCATTAAGATTTGATTAGTTTGCTTGGCTAGAGTTGTAGTCCAGCCGCCCTTTTGAAACCTATCGTACATACTCAAATTGTCGATCTCACTAACAGCATCCTTAAATATTTCACAAAACCCCCGACTTAGGCATGCATTAAGCTGCTCTTCGCTTGGGAGAGATGAGTTAAAGCGCTGATGGGCGATTACGCTAGCTATGCCGCTTTCAAACGCCATATGCGTTGTCATGGCGCCCTTGGCGCCCCAGTAGCGCCAGTTATTCTTGATAGCTTCAATCTTAGTATCGCCCTTCATAAGGTTTTTCTTGAGTACTGATGTTCGGGTCTCGTTGCCTTCGCCACCGCGAAGCTCACGGAGCTTTTCTTCTAGTGGATAATGGTGCGCTGGCGTCAGTCCATCGGTAATTGCATGAGACAGCCAGGCAGCCTCAAAGGCGGCCCTCTCGGTGTTTTTGCTAGTAAGGGCGGCGGTTAGATTGCTTAAGTGCTGCTCAATTACGGTAATTAACGGTGAGTTTTCGATATTTGTTGGATCAATAAAGTGCCAAGGCTCGTCAATGCTTGGACTTTTTCGCTTAATTCCATCGGGTCCGTTTTTGCCCTCAAATTGCAAAATTGTTTTTATGCTAGGAAAGCGATCTTCATAATCGGGGAATTTGCTGACATGCTTCCTGGCAACTCGATCGATTTTTTGATGCACGCCCATTAGGCGCCCTGATTTATTGCGTAGTGTTGTACCAGAATACATAGATATTAATCATTATAGCAGTATTTGTGAGCACTTGGGTGTCTTCTAGTTCAGAGTTGTCAATCGCTGGTATCGGGAAACAGCGCTTGCTAGGTGTTTGTACTCGGATATGTCTTCGCCAGAGTCAATAAATTTAGCGGCCGCTTGCTTGGCCTGGGCTATTAGTTTGGTGTCTGCAAGTGTAGCAATCTGTAGATTTAACGCACCGTGTTGAGCACGCCCATACACCTCTCCTGGGCCGCGAAGCTCCAGGTCAACTTCTGCTAGATGAAATCCATCTTGAGATTTTTCAATCTCTAGTAGCCGCTTGCTTGGCTTGTCGTGCGTGCTTAGGACAAGGTGGCAGTAGCTTTTGTGTTGGCCCCGGCCGACTCGTCCGCGCAGTTGATGCAATTGACTCAGGCCAAAATTATCGGCATTTTCAATTATGATAACCGTGGCATTAGGCACATCGACGCCGACTTCAACGACAGTGGTGCTGACGAGAATGTTAATTTTACCCTCACTAAATTGCTGCATCACTTCCTGTTTTTCATTAGGCTTCATCTTGCCGTGTAGCAGACCAATATTTCTGGCTCCGAATACGCTATTGCGAAGCCTTCGGTATTCAGCTTCAACACTTTTTTTATCGCTTGAATCTGAATTGTCAATTAGGGGGCAAATTACATAAACCTGACGACCACTAGAAATCTCTCTGTCCACAAGTTCGTACATAACTGGTGTGCTGGCTGGCGACCAGAGCTTGGTGGTAATTGGCTGACGCCCTGCGGGTAATTCGTCAAGGATAGAAATATCTAATTCGCCGTAAAGAGTTAGCGCTAAGCTGCGGGGTATTGGTGTGGCAGTCATTGATAGTAGATGTGGCATTTTGGGCGACTTGTCCATTAGGGCTTGCCGTTGTTTAACGCCAAAACGGTGCTGTTCGTCAATTATAACAAGACCTAGTTTATGGAAACTTACGCTATCTTGCAGTAGAGCGTGAGTGCCAATAATAATATCGATATCGCCATTGGCCAATGCGTCCAGCAGGCCTTTCCTGGCCGCAGGCTTTACGCTTCCAGTTAATAGCGCCACTGACACTCCATGTGGCTCAAGCAGGTCTGCTAGGGTTTTTGCATGTTGCGATGCCAGTATCTCGGTTGGGGCTAGAAGAGCGGTCTGCAGGCCGGACTGAGCAGCCTGACGAGCCACCAGTCCAGCAACTACTGTCTTGCCGGATCCAACATCTCCTTGCAAGAGACGGTTCATCGGCGTCGATTTCTCGAAGTCCTGTAGGATTTGCCAAGCTACTCGTCGCTGGGCGTTTGTTAGTGGGAAAGGTAAACTGTCGACAAAAGTCTTAACCGTTGGCTGGTCAAATGGTATCAGCCAGCCGTTAAGCTTCATGTTTTCGCGTTTATTCATCTCTGCTGCCAGTAGCATTTCAAATAGCTCCTCAAAAGCCAGTCGCTTTCGACCCTGTTGGATGTCTTCTTGCTTGGTGGGAAAATGAAGCATTTGTAAGGCTTTGCTGCGAGAGACTAGCCCCTGCTCGCTAATCGTTGTCTCGGGTAGGGTCTCGGGCATGAACTGAATGAGTGGCTTCAGGTGCTCGACAGTCTGCCTGACGAGTTTAGGTGTGACATCTTTGACTCGACGATATATCGGAACTAGTGCGTGCGATGTGTCATTTTTGTCTGGCTGGTCTGCATCGTCAACTTGCTCGACGGATGGACTGGTGATTTGATAGCTATTGTATTTCATGCCAAAATCTCCAGAGAATAGGAAAGTCGCGCCAGTTCTTAGCTGTGTTTCGCGGTATGGCTGATTAAACCAAACCGCCTTTACTTTGCTGGTTTTGTCTACTAGCACTGCTGTAGTTATCGCCATATTTCGTTTGACCCGCCTAGTTTGCACCGACTCGACAGTTGCTCGAATCGCAACTTTGCCGGGCACTAGATCTATAATTCGAGTAACCTCGGAGTAGTCGTCATAGCGGCGGGGCAGGAAATTTATTAGATTTTCAGCGGTTCTTAGCCCAGCTGCATCAAAATATGCAAAGGACTTTGGCCCGACGCCTTTGATTTCAGATAATGGAGAGTTTAGTCTCATTTCGATACAGCAACTATGCCCTCAACGGCATAGGCTGTATCTTCCCATCGCTCAACAGCAATGCAGTCTATGCCCATATTTCTTACGGGGAAGTCGTTGCCGCCTTCTTCGAGTTTGTCGCCGAAGAACAAAATGTCTTCTTTTGTGCATCCAGTGGCCTCGAGTAGTCGCTTCATGCCGTAGGCCTTGTCGACGCCAGGCTTTGTGATGTCTAGGCTTGTAGTGCCGGCAGTACGGACTTCAAATTCAGGTAGCAGCGCTTTGACGGCCTCGTTAAGCTGTTTTCGTTTGTCGACATTGGCTTCAGCCCATGCATATTTATCAGCAGAGCTAGCTTGTTGACCTAAGGCAGAATAGGTAACTTGGCTAAGTCTGTCCTCGATGATTTCACCAGCTGGGTTGTCAACCCACATATTTAGTTTTTTAGCCGAGGATTCAATTGCTTCGAAGATTTTTTTCTTTTGATCATCGGTTAGGTCTTCTTGATATTGAAGTCGCCATTCACCGTCTTGGTATCTGTAATATCGTGTGCCACAAGTAGGCATGATGTGAAGCCTAGACAGGTCTACGCCATCGATTTGCTCAATCTTTTTGACGGTATTTGGATAAATAGTTTCGCTGAATGTGGTCCCGGATATAATGCAGACATCATAAGTTTGCATTGCTTCTGCGAGCAACTTTGCCATACGTTCTGTGGCCGGGGATTTTGTTACAACTATTGTGTCATCTGAATCAAAAGCTAGAATTTTTTTCACCAATCTACTCCTTATTTTACTAATACAAAAGTATTCTTACCTTTTTTAATCAAACTGCTATCTTCGATGATTTGATCTTCATTAACCTTGATGCCGTTAATAGAAACAGCGCCGGATTGAATTAGCCGTCTTGCTTCGCCATTTGAGCTGGCGGCACCACTTTCAACCAGAGCTGATATTAGGCTTAGGCCAGTGTTGGTAGTTGGAATTTCCTGCGACAATAAGTCTATTTCAGTAGCGTCGAGTCCGGCAATATCGTTGTCGCCAAACAGTACCTCGGTCACACGCTCAACTGATTCTCGTCGTTTTTCGCCGTGGACCACATCAGTTACCGCTCGAGCTAGGGCCTTTTGCGCAGAGCGTGCTCCAGGATTGATAGCATGGTTTTCGGCGATTGCTTCTATGGTCGGCTGATCTAGTGTGGTGTATATCTTCATATAGTCAATTACGCCTTCGTCGTCGACGTTTAGCCAGAACTGGTAAAACTTGTATACACTTGTCTTGCGTTCATCTAGCCAGATAGCACCATCTTCGGACTTGCCAAACTTCCTGCCGGTCGCTTTATTTACAACTAGCGGAGTCGAGTAGACGTGGGCTTCGCCAGCTTCGAGTTTGCGAATTAGGCTTACGCCAGTGGTAGAATTGCCCCATTGGTCAGCTCCGCAGAGCTGCAAAGTTACGTCATGTTCACGGAAGAGGTACAAGAAGTCGTAACCTTGAATTAGCGAGTAGCTAAATTCGGCATAACTAATACCGCTGCCACCTTCGCCAATTCTAGACTGAACAAATTCGCGGTCGAGTAACTGGGTCATTGATACATGCTTGCCAATTCTGTGTAGGAATTCAATATAATTAACGTCCTTGAACCAGTCGTGGTTATCGACAATCTCGAAGTCTCTACCCGCAAATAGAGAGCGGTACTGCTCAATTATGGCCATCTTATTGTGTACGACATCTTCGGCTTTGCGAATTTCTCTCTCATCTTTCTTGCCGTCTGGGTCGCCAATCATGCCGGTGGCACCACCAACTAGAAGATACGCCTTGTGTCCGTGATCAATAAATAGCCGCACCATCATAGCGGCAGCAAGGTTGCCAATAGTCATGCTGTCGGAGCTTGGATCTACGCCAAAATAGAAAGTACGCGGCTGGTTAACGTCTTCAATATCGGCAAAGGTCATTTGGTTGACAAATCCTCGCCACTGTAATTCGTCGGATAATTGCATTAGTCCTCCTTGGTTTCTATTACCTATAATTGTATCAGATATAATTAGGACATTAAAATAATAATAAAGCATCTATCGGCGGCTTAAATAATTCGTGTATAATGGTTATATAAAGCTTATGGGAAGGATATTGTGAGTAAACCAGCCAAGAAAAATAAGCGCATGAGCGTGTATGCTAATTTGTCGAATAAACGTCGAACTAAGAAGGATGCTTCGTCTCGAAAAAGAGCAGAGTATTTAGCAACTCTACCAAAACACCCGGTTAAGAGGTTCTTTTATCGTTTGCATCCAAAGCGCGTAGCGGCTTATTGGTTTTCGAAGCGAGGCCTATTTATGGCACTCAAAATTGCTGGTGTATCGATACTACTGATGGTTTTGTTTGTCGGTGGCCTGTTCGCATACTTTAGAAAAGACCTGGATAAGATCCGTCCTGGCGAGATATCCAAGCGAGTTCAGACTACGGTAACTAAATACTATGATCGCAATGATAAATTGCTCTGGGAAGATAAAGGCACTGGTGACTATCGACTGGTTGTCGATTCTGACCAGCTGAGCAAGTACCTAAAGGACGCAACTGTTGCGCTCGAGGACAAGGATTACTATAAGCACGGTGGAATTAGTATAACTGGACTGGCGCGAGCAGTGGTGACTAACGCCTCTGGCGGTCAAGTGCAGGGTGGCTCAACCTTGACCCAACAGTTAGTTAAGCAGGTTTTCTTTGCTGAGGATGCCGGCAAGCGTGGCCTTAATGGAATCCCGCGTAAAATCAAAGAAGTTATTCTAGCTATAGAGATTGAACGAATGTATGACAAGGATCAAATCCTTGCGCTATATCTTAACGAATCTCCCTACGGCGGACGACGCAATGGTGCTGAATCGGCAGCACAAACATATTTTGGCAAATCGGCCAAGGACCTAACGCTGGCAGAGGCGGCACTTCTGGCGGCAATTCCACAGAATCCAACGGTATTTAACCCATACAACACTGATGGCAACGAGGCACTGATTAGCAGGCAACAGACAGCTCTAAGGTATATGGCTGAGCAGGGCTATATAACACAAAAAGAGGCCGATGACGCCATTGCCTATCCGGTCCTAGATGGACTTCGTCCGCTAACCGAGCAACTGGAGAATATTAAGGCCCCGCATTTTGTGCTAATGGTTCGCTCGCAGCTTGAGAAGGAGCTAGGCGAGGCGGTTGTTGGTAGGGGTGGACTAACAGTTAAGACGAGTCTGGACCTAGATATTCAAAATAAGCTAGAGGAGCAGGTGTCCGCCTTCTTTAACTCTGGTACGCCAGAGCGAAACGGTATTAGTAATACTGCTTCTACAGTCGAGGATACTCAAACGGGTCAAATAGTCGCCATGGTGGGTAGCCGAGACTTTAACTACCCTGGATTTGGTCAAGACAATGCTGCTACTGCGTTCATCCAGCCAGGGTCCTCGATTAAGCCATTTGTTTTTGCAGAACTATTTAAGGACAAGGGTGATGGCAAGCAGAATTACGGCAGTGGCACTGTGCTTAGAGACGAAAATGTCGATAAGATATACGGGGCGAAGCTTTATAACTGGGACTCCAAGTTTATGGGCAATCTAACTATACGTCGCTCTTTGGCTCTGTCAAGAAATACTCCTGCAGTCAAGGCGATGTATATTAGTGGCATTGAGCCTACTGTGGAGACTATTCGTGCAATCGGCAACGAGAGTTACTGCAAGCAAGAAGAGGCGGCTACTGGCGGGCTATTTCTGTCATCTGCTATTGGGTCCTGTGGCTCAAAAGAAGTGGATTTAACTAATGCCTATGCAACACTTGGGCGCATGGGTGTCTACAAGCCGTCCACTTCGGTTATCGAAGTTAAAAACAGTCAGGGTGATGTGCTAAAGAAGTGGAAAGACGAGAGTAAGGAGGTTTTGGACCCACAGATCGCATATATTTTGAACGATATCTTGGCTGATCAGACTGCCTCTGCGGCGCTTCACGGATACGGGGCTACTTCTGTGCCTGGCGTAAAGACTAGCGTCAAGACTGGTACTTCAGACAGGGATCAGAAGCCAAAGGATCTCTGGATCGCCTCCTATAGTCCGGCACTAACCATGACTATTTGGCTAGGAAACTCAGATACGAGCAATATTCGATCGTCTACATCTTCTCTAGCCATGCCTGTTGTGCGAGGCGTCATGCAGTATGCTCACCAGGAAATTTACGCCAAGGATGGCAGGTGGAATAGTAATATGTGGTACACCAAGCCATCCGGTATTCAGCAGGTTGGCTCGGAGCTTTACCCTTCATGGTGGAATAAAAATCAGGGCAAGTCTAAGGCAAAACTAACTTTTGATAAAGTCTCAAAGAATAAGGCTACGGACTGCACGCCGCCAAATGCACGTATTGAGCTAGAAGTAACTAAATCTACCGATCCAGTCACTAAGTCGGAAGTCTATATTGCCCCTGATGGTTATGATGCGTCAAAGAATGACGATGTTCATAGCTGCGGCGATGCCCAGCCAGTCATCGATCTCATAGATGTTAAAAAGACCGGAGATAGCTATACTGTCAAGTTTAACGTTAGCCCCGGTAAGTTTAAGCTGACTAGCGTCGATATAGTGGTTGGTGGCAAGACAATCAAGAGCGGTGAGTCAGTTAGCGCCAATGGCGGCACCGTAACAGCCCAGGTTAGCGGTAGCGGTCTATCTGGTGTCCAGACAGTTACGGTTAATTTATCTGACGAGGGTATGTATTCAGTGTCTCGTAGCGCGACGTTCGACGCAGACTGACCCTGGCTCTTGCTCTTGATGACTAAGTTTAGTACAATATTTTAGGTAGCCTGGCTCTTTAGCTCCTGCGTGAAACGCAAATATTCGTAGAGCAGAGGCCTCACCGACCAATCGTCCACAACAAGGTCGTTAAACAACAGTGGAGTGTGTGTGGCTCTTTAGCTCCTGCGTGAAACGCAAGTATTCGTAGAGCAGAGGCCTCACCGACCAATCGTCCACAACAAGGTCGTTAAACAACAGTGGAGTGTGTGTGGCTCTTTAGCTCAGTTGGTAGAGCAGAGGCCTGAAGAGCCTTGTGTCCCCAGTTCAAATCTGGGAGGAGCCACCAAAGAAAATAGATCAGCTTACCTGCTGGTCTTTTTTCTTTGTAGAAACACAAGACCCTGAGGAGCTATTTTTGATTTTCACTGAAGGCTCCGTCTCCAGCTCTAGCTTATAGGAGTCTCTAAAAAATGAAGATCGACTTAGTCGCTGGTTTTTTGTCACACCAAAAAAGGAGGCTGTACACCTCCTTTTACTGTAAACATAGGTCCTAGCTATCGTTTTGCCATGCTGTCGCCAATAGTCTTGACTGCTTCGAGCAGTTCAACAGGGAAGAGAATGGTGGTCTTCTGGCTTGGCTCAGTACTGATACGCTCAACGGTGTTAAGTGTTCGTAGATTGATAGCACCTGGAGTACTGGAAATAATTTTTGCGGCTTCTGCTAGCGTTTCGGCAGCGGCTCGCTCACCTTCGGCATTGATAATGTTGCTTCGTCGCTCACGCTCAGCCTCGGCTTGCTTAGCCATGGCGCGTTTCATATCACTAGGAAGTTCGATGTTTTGGATCTTAACTGCTTCGACATCAATGCCCCATTGGTCGGTTTGCTTGTCGACGATCTCCTTGATTTGGGTGCTGATTTCGTCGCGTTTTGACAGTAGGTCGTCTAGCTCAAAGTTACCCGTGACATCCCTTAGGGCAGCCTGAGCAAACTGGCTAGTCGCATAGACATAGTTTGTAGTCTCCAGGACGGCTTTTGAGGCGTCAACAACACGGAAGTAGACAATAGCATCAACGCCGGCGGTAACGTTATCTTTGGTAATGATCTCTTGCTTCGCAACGTCGATTGGGGTCGATCGAATATCGACCATGATAACAGTTTGGATGATAGGAACTATAAACCTAAATCCAGGCTGGCGTACGCCGGTTAATCTACCCAGAGTTAGTACGACCCCGCGCTGATATTGGTTTACTATTTTTATGCCATTCAGAAATATAACACCCACGATGACTAGGACTGCGATGAAAAATGCAACCATGAAACCTCCTTAATTAATTTAATACTATATTATCACGAAGATTAACTACTCGGCTAGCTCAACCAGTCTATCTATTAGGCTGTCGTAAGTCAGGCCGCTATGGTCCCATAGCTTTGGGTACATGCTGATATTAGTAAATCCAGGAATTGTATTTATCTCGTTTATATAGAGTCCGTTTTCATCGTAAAGAAAGTCAACCCTAGCCATTCCGCGACATTTTAGCACCGAATAAGCGTCGAGTGCTTGTTGTCGAATATTTTCCGACAGATCGGTGGAAATATTGGCCGGTACAATTACCGCCGATGTGCTATCGGCAGAGTACTTTGAGTCATATGAGTAAAAAGCACCTTCTGGTTTAATCTCACCGACAACCGAGGCTCGGTGATTTGGTGGGGTGCCTAGTACTGCGACTTCTAGCTCGCGAGGTTTGTTCGCGGCCTGTTCGATTATTATAAATTCATCATGTTTATGTGCTTCGTCCGCCGCAATCTGATATTCAGTCTCGTTCTTGACCATCGATACCCCGACCGAACTACCAGCGCGCGAAGGTTTAACGAATAAAGTAGATCCTAGTTTGTAACTTACTGACCGATAATCAGGCAGATCGGTGCCAGAGCGGTGAGAAATAAACGGCAGTACATCAAATCCATGCTGATCCAGGATTTCCTTGGCGGCAATTTTATCCATCGTTAGTACCGAACTTGTCATGTCGCAGCCAACAATTGGTAGATGCATTAGCTGAGCCAGCCCTTGAACGCTGCCGTCTTCGCCGTTGCGACCATGTAGTACGGGGAATAGCACGTCAGGCTTAATTTCATGACCATCGTCGGTGCTGAATATTGGCACCCCAGGACTAATCGAGAGTCTGATAGACGGTGCCGCGTAATCATCCAAATTGTCTATTGACCACCATTGGCCCGACCTATCGATAAAAGCCAGTGATATTTGATACTTTTGTTTGTTTATTGCTTGATAAATGTTTCGGGCTGATACGATTGATACTTCGTGTTCAGACGATTCGCCGCCAAAAACAATCATGACATGTTTAGTATTCATATATCTATATTACAGTAGTCGTTTAACTCGCCGCAAGCTGGCTGTGCTACACTGGTTACATGATGGAGATGAAGCGTGAGCCGCTAGCTGAGAGGATGCGACCACAGACGCTAGATGACGTGATTGGCCAGACGCATCTGCTTGGTGATGCTGAGATTTTGCGTCGTATCGTAAAGCAGGGCGAGCCTGTCAGCTTGATATTGTGGGGTCCTCCGGGGACAGGCAAGACAACCTTGGCTAGAATTATCGCCCGTGAAGTCAGGGCTGAGTTTATCGAGCTTTCTGCGGTGACTAGTGGTAAAAAAGACGTCGAGAAGGTCATTGAGCACGCTCGCCAAAATTGGAATTTACAGCTAAGAACCGTACTGTTTGTTGACGAAATTCACCGATTCAATAAGGCGCAGCAGGATGCTTTTTTGCCGCACGTTGAATCTGGTTTGATTACGCTAATTGGTGCAACTACGGAAAATCCCAGCTTTGAGGTAATAACTCCGTTACTGTCTAGGACGAGAGTTTTGGTGTTACAGCCGTTATCAAAAGATGAGATTATTGCGATCCTCAAGAGGGCACTAAAGCTTATTGATAAGTCAAAGGCCGTAACACCTAAGGCGCTCGACTACCTAGCTGAGCTATCTGGCGGCGATGCCAGGGTCGCTCTTGGCAATTTAGAGCTAGCACTGAGCTTTGGTGAAAAAGTGACGCCGGATATCGTCAAGGCTGCTGCACAAAAGAAAGTCCCCGGATATGACAAAAAAGGTGACATGCATTACGACGTCATATCGGCATTTATCAAGAGTATGCGCGGATCAGACGTCGAAGCGGCGCTATATTATCTGAGTCGAATGATTGATGCTGGCGAAGATCCGAAGTTCATTGCTCGTCGAATGGTTATTTTTGCTTCAGAGGATATCGGCCTGGCTGGCAATGGAGCACTCAGTTTGGCCGTGGCGACATTCCAAGCTGTAGAGCGGGTTGGCCTGCCGGAAGCCAGCTATAATTTGTATCACTGTGCGGTCGCTCTGACACGAAGCGCGAAGTCTCGCGAGGTTACAGATCTAATGCATCAGGCGCAGGATTTAGCGGGGAAGTATCCAAACTCACCAGTTCCACTCCATATTCGTAATGCACCGACAAAACTAATGAAAGATCTGGGCTACGCCAAGGATTATAAATGGCAAGCTAACTTCAAGCACGATAAGGGTTTTCTGCCGGAAGAGATACCAAGGTCTAAGTAAGGGCTTCGTCAATTAGCGCAGCGGCGACCCCGTTAGTCCAGCCGAAACCATCTTGCAGTGGATACTCACCGCCGCCGCCAACTCCAGATTTGTTTACAACGTCATATTTTTCAATCATTTTGCCATGGTTGCGGTAGACTTTTTCGTTCAACTCTAGCCAGCGGTCCTTGATCTCCTGAGCTAGCTTGGTGTGGCCGTAGTGACGCAGCCCCTGGATTGCGACCCACTGTAGCGGCGCCCAGCCATTTGGGCTATCCCATTGCTGAGAGTTGTTTTGAAGAGTGGACACTAATCCGCCAGATTTGAGGAAATCATGCTCTAGTCGATCGGCAACTAGCCTGGCCTGGCCATTTGTCGCAATTTTGGTAAACAACGGAAATGCGGCAGCTAGTGAAAGTCTACTGGTCGGCTGCTCATTAATGTAATCGTAATCAACAAAGAATCGCTCGTTCTCATCCCAGCAGTACTCCTGAATTGATCGTGCTCGCTGCTCGGCATATAGTTCAAACCTTTGGTTAGCAACGTAGTTTTTGCTCAAGCCGTATGCTTTTGCGATCGTTATCTCTAGGTGGTATAGTAGGCAGTTTAAGTCTACGGGTATGATGTCTGTGGTGTGAATTGACCGTATATCCATCGGGTCGCTAAACCATCTTGAGCTAAAATCCCAGCCGCTTTCGGCCGCCGCCCTCAGGTGTACATAGATGCTATTCGGATCGGCTATACTTTCGGCCGTGTCGGTGTCCTCGTGGTGGGATTCTGGCCTTGGTGTAATTTCATCATCGAAGTATCGATTGAGTGTGTTGCCATTTGGCATGCGAACAACGCGTCGATATGATTCGGAGTTGCTCTTGATTAACATTGATTTACCTTGCATCCAAAACTTATGCTCAGCTAACATAATCGGCAGATACTCAACGAGGACTTTGTCACCGTATTTTGATTGTAGTAGCTCTACCATATGCGAAAGCATTGGTGGCTGTGATCTGCTTAGAAAATATGTTCTGTTGGCCGTGGGTATAAATCCAAATTTACGAATCATGAACGCATAGTTTTTCATCATTCCGTTTATTGTCCTCCAGCGGCTATCGGCGGCCAGTCCAAGCATTATAAAGTAACTATCCCAATAGAACTGTTCACTAAATCTACCTCCTGGAACTATGTATTGATGGGGTAGGGCGATTAATGAGCCCTTGCTTTTGAGTGTTTCACGCTCGAGTACGTCCCATAGGTCACGAATGTGCTCACGCATTAGCTTTGATGGATTACTTTCGTATGATTTTTGATCACCGTCGGTTCGGTAGAAGTTATTATTTACAAATTCTTGGAGGCTGAAGTCTGGATTTTTGTGTTGAATTGCGTATCGTTGCTGAATTTGTTTAATGCGTCCTTTTGGTACTACGTCGACAAATGTTTTGCCGTCCTCGTATATTCGCTGTTTCTGCACATCAACAAATAACTGGCCGTATATCTGATCGGGACTTTTTGGTCTACGATTAAATGGGGTCGATGCTTTGACGGCAGTCGATTTTAGAGCACGCGAAGCAAGGCTTTTGTATTTGTTGACCATGATAAATCTATTTTATCACGCATTAAGCTTTGGCTGCACGTTTTCGCTGATTTGGGTCGAGGTACTTTTTGCGTAGTCTCAGGTTCTTTGGAGTAACTTCTAGTAGCTCGTCATCTTCGATAAAGTCGATAGACTGCTCCAGGCTGAGACTGGTAAATGGAGTCAGCTGGATGGTGCCGTCACTAGATGATGTGCGCATATTGGTAAGTTGCTTGCCGCGGCAGACATTAACATCAAGGTCGCCTGGGCGGTTATAGACACCCACGATCATGCCTTGGTAGACAGTTGTTCCGGGGCCGACAAATAGCTCGCCGCGAGCTGATGCTAGATCAAGTGCGTAGGCGGTAGTTGATCCAGCTTCGGTTGCTAGTAGTGCGCCGTTACGAGTTTGCTGCAGCCTTGGACCCACTGGCTGGTAGCCATGAGGCAGGCTGTTGATAATCACCGTACCCTTAGTGGCGGTCAGTAGTAGGTTGCGTAGGCCAATCATCGCCCTAGTTGGTAGCAGATAGGTCGTCCGGGTGGTGCCACTAGTGGTTTGCTCTTGCTTGGTCATAGCCGCGCGGCGGGTACCCAGTTCTTGACTGACTGCACCGAGAAACTCTGGGGCCACTTCGATCAATAGCTCTTCAATAGGCTCTTTTACTTCGCCGTCTTCCTCGATAGTAATCACCTGCGGACGGCCAACTTCAAACTCAAATCCTTCACGGCGCAAAGTCTCGATCAGGACTGACAGGTGCAGTTCGCCGCGTCCGCTAACTGTAAATCCAATACCATTTTCCTCGACTCGCAGTGAGACGTTGGTTTCGATTTCTTTCTTTAGACGATCGCCAATTTGACGGCTGGTATTGAATTCGGCTTCTTTACCCTTGAGCGGGCTGGTGTTTGGGCCAAGATACATACTCAGTGTTGGTGCTTCGATATCGATGACTGGTAGGGCTTCGGGGTTTTCTTTGTCGGCAATAGTTTCGCCAATGTGGGCATCGGCAATACCAGTTAGTGCCACGATATCGCCAGCACTGGCTTCGGTTATTTCCTCACGGTTTAAGCCGCGATAGCTAAATAGTTTGTCAACCTTGGCATTAACCTTGGTGCCGTCGCGTTTAATCAGAACAACCTGCGTTGACTTTGAGACACGGCCACGTGCCACGCGGCCGATGGCATATTTGCCAAGGAATGAGTCGTAGAATAGAGAGGTAACTAGTAGCTGAAATGGGCCGTCAGCATCAGCTTGTGGAGCTGGAATGTCATTGACAATAGCATCAAAAATTGGCGTCAGATCGGCTGGTTGGCTAGCATCTTCAGGAAGGTCTTTCCAAGCCTTACCTTCACGTCCGATGGTGTAGTAGACAGGGTAGTGTAGCTGATCTTCATCGATTGCAAGTTCGAGGAACAGGTCAGACACTTCGTCTATTACTTCGTCAATGCGTCGTGATGGCTTATCTATTTTGTTAATTACTACAACTGGCTTGAGGCCAAGCCCCAGAGCCTTAGATAAAACAAATTTGGTCTGTGGCATTGGTCCTTCCTGGGCGTCAACGATTAGCAGTACGCCGTCGGCCATGTTGAGAGTTCGCTCGACCTCGCCGGAAAAATCAGCGTGCCCTGGAGTGTCAATAATATTGATCTTGTAGTCACCGTAGTAGACAGAAGTTTGTTTAGCGGTGATAGTGATGCCGCGCTCGTGCTCTTGGTCGCCGCTGTCCATGATTAGCTCTTGGGCCATCTCGGCCTGGTTATCACGAAAAGTATGGGATTGCTTGAGTAGTCCATCGACCATGGTAGTTTTGCCGTGGTCAACGTGCGCGATAATTGCGATATTGCGTATATGTGAGTCTTTTTTCATAGTTTTTGCCAAAAAATATACTCGCCTTTAAACGCGAGCCCCTTATGTCTCTATTGTAGCACAAATCATGCGAAAATACAAGATATAGTACATAAAAACATCTTAGTCGCGGCAATTTTATTTAAGCGGTGCGGTGGTCGTATGTGCCACTTAGCGGTTAAACAAAAAAGACCGAGACGGCCTAAGGGTTAATGGTGGAGCATAGCAGACTTGAACTGCTCACCTCTTCCATGCCATGGAAGCGCTCTACCGGATGAGCTAATGCCCCGCACTGATGATATTCTACACTATTGGTGTAATTATCGCCAGAGAATGCTCAATCTTTAGCTTTGCTGGGTGAGTTTTTAGCCAGTAATCGACGGCTTTTGATGCTCCCGGTAGCGCTTCATTGGCGTAGTCGTCGACTAAAATAATTGCTCCGGGTGATAATTTGTTCCAGATTAACTTTAGTGGATCGAGTACCGATAAATAGTAATCGCCATCAAGGTAGGCAAAACAAATGCTCCGCGGGACTTGCTCGTTAGATATCTCGCTAAACCAGCCTTTGTTAATGACGGGGAGGGGTAGACCTGCTTGTTTGAAGTTTTTAATTAGCTGTTTTTTGGATGCGGCTAACTCACCTGACTTAAACTGTAAGCCGGCCGGGCTCTGGTCCTCGATGGTTTTTTCCGGAAGACCCTCAAACGAATCATAGACATAGAGCTTTTTGTCGGTCGCCGCTAGGCGCTTTGTCATCGGCACGCTTGTTGTGCCAACGTAGCAACCAAACTCCACGATGTCACCCTCGCTGGAGATGGCTTTTTCAAGCTCTCGTAAAATAATCTCAAGTTCATGCTCGTCAATTTGGTCAGATAGCAGCTTTGGCATCTAACTATAATATAATCTCGATACAAAGTCTGTCACTATTGCCAATAAGTGATAAATATTTTACAATTAATAATATTGTGAGCCCAAAATCACCAGAAAAAACACTTGAGCGTCAGATATTTAGAGGTTCTGTACGTGTCGCAAAGGCCTTAGGGAAGGGTGCTCTTTACGGCTGTGCGATTGTGGCTGTCGGAGTTGTCAATTTTTTTAGAGACGAGAAGATCGGGGTTAAGGGCGTGACGGTTCATAGGGTCGGCGGTCGCGCCGAGTGGCCAGAGCATACACCGGTCATCAGGGAATCGCCCTACCATAAAATTAAGCGAGTGCTCGTCGAGGAAGAGGCAGCCGAGGATGTTGAGCGTAGACAGTTCAAGGCCGATAAAATCGAGGAGCGTCGGCAAAAGAGACAGGATGCATACGATCAAGTTAACAATCAGCATGCCTATGATCGTGACCTTGGCGGCATTAGTGAATTACAGCAAGATATTATTATTACCACAAGAGCTGCCCAGAGCGTGTCGCATATAGACCCACCTGAGCAGCTAATTTAGCACAGAAATTATTCGAGGGTGCCAGCTCCACCTTTCGCAAAGCAGAAGTAGTGGAGGTTCCTAGACTGGAAATGATCTTGGTGCCGCGAAGAGGACTTGGGCGTAAAGCGCACCCAGCGATAGCGGGTGCCAGCTCCACCTTTTGCACAGCAAAAGTAGTGGAGGTTCCTAGACTGGAAATGATCTTGGTGCCGCGAAGAGGACTTGGGCGTAAAGCGCACCCAGCGATAGCGGGTGCCAGCTCCACCTTTTGCATAGCAAAAGTAGTGGAGGTTCCTAGACTGGAGGTGATCTTGGTGCCGCGAAGAGGACTTGAACCTCCACATACTTGCGTATACTAGCACCTGAAGCTAGCGCGTCTACCAATTCCGCCACCGCGGCACAAAGATCACTCGCTGTCTAAACAGTGAATTCAAAGCTAAATATAACAAAAAACCGAGCATAAATAAAGCGATATATCATAAACTGTCACGCTTATGATAAAATACAGATATATGAGGGGGAATAATGAATAAGGTTGCTACGTATTTAAACGAACATCTAGCTGGTGAAGTAATTGTAAGCGGTAACTCGATTGCCAAAAACTCTACCGATAAGAGTCAGCTGCTGATTGCACCAGAGATGATAGCTCAGGTAGCCAATACAAATGATATCCGTAAGATTATGCGTTTTTGCTGGCAGCTAGCGGAAAAGGGCCATACCCTGTCGGTGACCGCTCGTGGTCGGGGCACTAGTGCTACTGGCGCAAGTATCGGTAGCGGCATTATAATTTCTCCGGCTAAGTACATGAATCGGATTATCGGAATCGATCCCAAGCAAAAACTGGTTCATGTCCAGTCCGGAGCTATGTATTCCGGCGTAACTATGACCCTATCAACTCACAGTGGCATGCGACTGCCGTCGATATCTAATACTCATGACGATGGAACCGTCGGAGGTTCTGTTGCTTCTGGTGCGACTGGCTTTATGATTTCTCGCTATGGTAGATTTGGTGATAGCGTTAAGCAGCTTGAGGTCGTTCTGGCAAATGGCGACATATTGCAGACTAGTCGACTAAACAAGCGGGACGTCAACGCCAAGAAAGGCCTTCATACTTTTGAAGGCGAGATATATCGACAGGTTGACAACCTAATATCAGACAACCAGGAGCTAATTAACTCTCTAGAGACATCATGTGCTAGTGGCTATAATTCAATCGCTAAGGTCAAAAAGAAAGACGGCTCCATTGACCTCTCGCCACTGTTTATTGGCTCAGAGGGTACACTCGGCGTGGTTTCTGAGGCAATTCTGCAATCACAGTTTGCCAGACGTAATCTGTCGATGGTCATTGGTGCATTTGAAACACTTGGTGATGCGCATGGGGCGGTTGATGTAGTCAAGGGGACTAAGGCAGCAACAGTTAACTTGATCGATGGCAGGCTATTTAAGCGCGCTGCAGCACAGGGCAAGAAAAGAGAATTTGCCCCAGAGGCGTCTTACATGGGTGGTCTGGTTGTGGCTGTGTTTGATGACTTTGCTGAGCGCAGTAGGACAAGAGTTGCTAAGAAGCTCGAGAGGGATATCGCCAAATCTGACGGTTTTATCAAAGCGACTGTTTTGAATATCGCAGACTCTGATGCTAGCGAGATTAGCTCGATATTGTCTCTTGCTAAGAATCCTGCGGCCGGACTCGAGGTGGTTCCTGGTGCATTTGACGGTATCTGGCTGCCATCGGTTCAGCTTTCTTCATTCTTTGCGGAGCTGACCAAGATAGAGAAGGAGTTTAGTGTTGAGTTACCAGCTTTCGTTGATATTCACAGTGGTCTGATTGACCTAATGCCTGTGTTTGATATGAAAAAAGTTACAGATAGGCAAAAGATGATACGCGTACTAAGCGCAGTGTCGGACGCCGCAAATAAGCACGGTGGATCGCTTTCGGGAAGTGGTGGCGAGGGCCGCCTGAAGTCCCTGGTGATTTATGCGAGCATGAATGAGGCTGAAGCCGAACTGTACGAAAAGATTAAAAACATCTTTGATCCGCATGGCATACTTAATCCGGGAGTTAAGCAAAAAATCCTGGCCAAGGATGTCGCTTCTCAGCTGAACGCTTGGTGTCGCGAAGCAGCTTAATTTCGACCTTTTCATCACGCTAGCACTGTGCTATACTATCAATTGCACGCTACTAGCGTGATTGTACTTTATTTAGATATGCGGATGTGGTGGCTGCGTGA
>DISN01000020.1:676-52756 GCA_002421965.1 Candidatus Saccharibacteria bacterium UBA6209 | reverse complement strand
AACAATTTATATGCGGATGTGGTGGAATTGGTAGACACGCTAGCCTTAGGAGCTAGTGCCGCAAGGCGTGAAGGTTCAAGTCCTTTCATCCGCACCAAAGTAAAAGACCAGGAAAATACCTGGTCTTTTACTTTGGTGTCCTTGTACAACAAGGCTAGAACCCATTTTAGCACGAAGAGCGAGAAATGAGGTTTTCGGCGGATCGCCTCTGACCCGACCCACCAAATACTCCGTATGTTTCATGGAACCTGGGCTTCAATAAATCAAGCGTTACTTATCAAATTTTGTTAAAGCTGTAATTCTGCGACTAGAGGGATATGATCAGATGGGCATTGTGCGTCGGGAATATTTATAGGTTTAAGTTTAGTTGGTATAAGCTTGGCAGAAACACCACGAACCGCCAAAAGGTCAATTGCGACTTGTGCATGATCAACGTAAGCCGTAGGAATGTCCCTGCCTAGATCCGTGAATCCAGCCTGTTCTACCTGACGCCTCACTGGACCGCCTGGACGATCGTTGCAATCGGCCAAAATAACCGCTGATCGTAACCCTAATGCTCCTAGCAGTTCTTTCATCTGATACACACCCTTATGATGAGGGTCGTCTTCGGGAGACCACTTGATATGGCTGTTGGCAAAAGCGACATCTCCAATATGGGTAATCTGTGCTACGTGTCCAGATCGATCACTAAACGCCACTGATTCGTTACCATCCACCTCAATCCCTTTTCGTACAAGTGTTAAACAGCCGTCAGGTTTGCTTAAGCCTTTGGGTTGCCATAGCAACTGCCAACTACCTTTGTCTGAGAGTGCCTGTACTAAAGGTAACTCGGCTTCTTGTAATGCTACCAAGTCTACCCCAAGAGAATCAATAAGATCTACGGTGGCGTCTGTGCGCGCACCTTGATCAAGTAATGCGGGGTCGACATGAGATAGGTCGCCATACCCAGTGTATGCGTCTGCGAGGACATTAAATGTGGCGACTCTCTTAATGCGGATTATACTATAATCTACAAATAAAACAACAGTAACGGTGTATAGTTATTAGTATGAGCGAGCAGGACAATCGCAACGTAATTGATGAGTTTAAGGGTAGGTCTGAGGCTGACATTATCCAAATACTAGATGATAGGAGCCATCAGTTAGTCATAGCGTTGGAAAATACCGAGCGTGAATTTAGCATGGGGACGATAGTTCGTAGTGCCAATGCCTTTGGCATTAGGGATGTTTACGTGATTGGGCGCAAACAGTGGAATAAACGTGGTGCGATGATGACCGATAAATATTTGCGAGTACACTATCTGCCCAGCGTAGGCGAATTTGTAGAAGAGATGCGACGTCAGAAGCGGAGTATTGTCGTTATTGATAACATTGAGGGTAGCCTGCCGGCCAGTCAGGTTGAGCTGCCGGAGCTTGCAGTACTGGTGTTCGGTCAAGAGGGTCCGGGCATCTCGCCAGAGATGGCGGCAGTGGCAGATAAAGTGGTGAAAATTGAACAATTTGGCTCCACTAGGTCACTAAATGTTGCTACGGCTGCTACTGTTGCGATGTATATTTGGCTACAGCAGCATGTATTGACAAAATAAGACAACTATGCTACAATTAAAGTATAGGGTCACTCCAGTGGCCGGAGTTGACAATTACCTCAGTAAAATGACACAATAGAACTAATCATGAGCAATTTATCTACCCAGAGCTACAAAGGTACAAGAGACTACTTTCCAGACGATAAGCGTTTGCAGAACTATATTTTTAGCACCTGGAAGAAGACTGCTGAGAGTTTTGGCTATGAAGAATACGGCACGCCACTGCTTGAGCCACTAGAGATTTACACTGCAAAATCGGGCCAGGAGCTGGCTGGTGAGCAAACGTATCTGTTTGAGGATCGTGGTGGCCGGCAGGTGGCTATTCGTCCAGAGATGACGCCTTCGCTTTCAAGGATGGTTGCGGCACGTCGCCAAGAGATGGCTATGCCAGCTAGGTTGTTTTCGATCGCCAATTTTATGCGATACGAGCGTCCACAACGCGGTCGTGAACGCGAGTTCTGGCAGCTAAATGCTGACTTGTTTGGTGTTGAAGGTGCATGGGCTGATGCCGAAATTATTGAGTTATCACACGCTAGTGTTATGGCTTTTGGGGCAACTCAAGATATGTTTAAGGTCCGGATAAATAACCGCAAGCTAATTAACGAGCTGATGGCTGGCTTTTTGGGACTGGATTTTATTGGCGCGACAATGATGACTAAACTGCTCGATAAAAAGGATAAATTGCCAATTGAGGAGTTTAAGCGCCAGGCGATTGAGATCTTTGGGGGTAATGCTCAGGTTGGCCTGCCAAAGCTGGCCGAGTTAATCTCGATGAAGTCCCTTGACGTGTTGCCAGAGTCGATGCTTGATATCCCGAGTGTTGTCGAGATCCGCCGAGTTATGCGAACGCTTAGCGAAAAGGGAATTACCAATGTTGAGTTTGACATTACTCTTATGCGCGGCCTGGACTACTACACTGGAACGGTATTTGAATTCTTTGATAATTCACCAGAAAATAACCGAGCACTATTTGGAGGCGGACGCTACGATGGCCTGGTCGGTCTATTTGGCGTCGAGCCAACGCCTACGGTCGGCGTTGGTATGGGTGCGACGACTATGCAGCAATTCCTAGAGGTCCATAATCTGCTACCAAAGGTCCGCACCAAGACTGATGTTTACGTGATTGCAATTGATGAAAAGGCACTAAAAGGCGCCGATCAGCTAGTTCGTAAGCTACGCGAGGCTCACGTTAAGGTTGAGTTCGACTTTACCCTTCGCAAGATTGATAAACAACTAAAAACTGCAGTCAAAAAAGGTATACCATTTGTGATGTTTGTCGGAGAGACTGAGCTAGAGAGCGGTATTTATCCTGTTAAAAACCTGGATAATTCGACCGAACAGCGGGTTGACTTTAACCGCGTAATCACCACTGTCAAGGATCATCGCTATGATGGCGACGAAGATTCGGTCTTTGAGATATAGCCAAGGGCTACTGATTAATTATCGCTTGAACTGACGGGCTGATGGGCTTGTCGGTGCGGTGGACGCAACCGATCCAGTAGCATGGTCGACGGACGCCTTCTTTTAACTCAGAGATTACTCGTTGGACGTGATTGTCTCGAGTTGATTGCTGTTTGGGCGATATAGTCCAGCAGATCCATTCGTTGCGGGCCAACGGAGTTAGGGAATTCCATGCGGTTAGTGCCCGAATATCTGTCAGCAAGGCTTTTTTGAGCGGGTCGGGTATTTTGTCATGAACAGTGCCAGACTTCATGCGACTAATTATATGGTCACCACATACACACTGCAAGTGGAAGTATATCTCTGTATCTGTTATAATAAGTAGATATGAAAACTACAGTGAAAAAACTATCAGAGACTAAGGTTGTTCTGACGATTGTCGTCGACCGCACAGAGCTAGAGGCTGCCGAGCAGATTGCGCTAAAGAAAATGTCACGTGACGTTAAAGTCCCAGGATTCCGCAAGGGGCATGTGCCGCTTAGTGTAGTCGCTAAGAATATTAATCCTAACGCACTTCAGGAAGAAACTTTGGACAACGCCTTGTCTAAGGCTGTTGCCGAGGCATTTGTTCGCGAGAAGATCCAGGCAATTGAGCGACCAGAGGTTGAAGTTAAGAAGTTTGTTCCAGGTGACACGCTAGAATTTACGGCCCAGGCGACAATTCTACCAGCTGTAAAACTACCCGATTACCAGAAGCTTAAGACCAAGCGAGCCGAAGTAAAGGTCGTTGACACGGATGCTGACGATATCATTAGCCGCATGCAAGAAAACTTTGCTGAAAAGACCAAGGTTGATCGAGCTGCTAAGGAAGGCGACGAAGTAGTTATTGATTTTATTGGCAAAAAGGACGGTGTTGAGTTTGACGGCGGCAAGGCCGAGGACTATTCACTAAAGATTGGTTCGGGTCAGTTTATCCCCGGATTTGAAGAGGGTATTGTCGGCCACAAGGCTGGTGATAAGTTTGATCTTGAGCTCAAGTTTCCTAAGGATTACCACGCCAAAGAGTTAGCTGACCAGAAAGTTTCTTTCTCTGTTGAACTTAAGGCCGTCAACGAGTCAAAGCTACCGGAGCTAAACGATGAATTTGCCGCCAAGTGTGGTCCGTTTACTTCAATGGACGATCTGCGAAAAGATATTTTGCGCGAAGTTAAAGAGCAAAAGAGCCGTGATAGCGAAGAGAAGTTCAAGGATGAGCTGGTTGGCGAGTTGGCCGACAACATCAGGGTTGAGCTGCCAGAGATTCTAGTTGAAGACCAGGTTCGGTCGATTGAGCAGGATATGCAGCAAAACCTAGCTTATCGTGGACTTGAGCTTGATTCATACCTAAGCGCTCAAGGCTTCAGCGATAAGGATGACTGGCTGGCCAAAGAGGTACGGCCGGCTGCCGAGAGGCGTGTTAAGGCTGGACTGGTGCTAGCAGAGCTATCAAAAGAGCTAAAAATTGATGTTTCTCACGAAGAGCTGTCGGCTCAGATTGAGACCATGCGACAGTACTACGGCAAGGACGCAAAAACTGCCAAACAGTTTGACAATCCTGACGTGCACCGCGACATCGCTAATCGCTTGATTACTGATAAAACCATCGCTAAACTAGCTGAACTAAACAGCAAGTAGATCGATTATCGGTTGAATTCTAGCACTCGCTTGTAACGAGTGCTAGTTTTTGGTATACTTAAATTATGACAAAACCAAGTGCTTATCTAATACCAACGGTTATTGAGAAATCTCACGATGGTGAGCGGGCATATGATATCTACTCGCGGTTACTAAAAGAGCGAATAATATTCCTCGGTGACGAAGTAAACGATCAGACGGCGAACATTGTTGTGGCGCAGTTGCTACACTTGGCGTACGAAGACCCAAAAGCAGACATATCGCTTTATATTAACAGCCCTGGCGGTAGTGTCTATGACGGTATGGCGATATATGACACGATGAACTTTATTGCGCCAGATGTGGCGACCTACGGCATAGGCCTACAGGCGAGCATGGGGGCATTTTTGCTCTCGAGCGGTGCCAAGGGCAAGAGGTTTGCTTTACCGCACGCTAAAGTGATGATTCATCAGCCATCTAGCGGCACTCGAGGCAAAGTTACTGATATGGAGATCGACCTGCGTGAAAGTCTAGGCATTAAAGAAATGCTGGCCAAAATTCTAGCCAAAAATACTGGCCAAAAACTTGCCAAGGTCAAGGCAGACATGGAGCGTGACTACTGGATGACAGCCGAAGAGGCGAAGAAGTATGGCCTCGTTGACCAGGTGCTCAGCAAGATAGCAAAGTAATGCTCTGAGGTGGGGTACGAAGAGCTACATGCTGCCTGGCTGGCATTTCGTCGTCACAAAAAACCGTCTCGCTCAATAGACGAGTTTGCGTATTATCTTGAAGCAAACCTACGGCTACTCGTTCAGGACATCGGACAGCACACGTATCGTCACGGTACGTATCAAACGGTTGTCGTACACGAGAAAAAACGACGCGATCTTGCAGTGGCATCGGTGCGTGATAGAGTAGTCCATCGACTGGTCTATGATGAGCTGGTCCGGGTATTCAATCCTACACTGGACCCTGATGTTTGGTCGTGTAGGCCAAAGAAGGGGCTTTACGGCTGTCTTGAGCGAACTCAGGGTTTGCTAAGGCGCCATGTTGATGCGTACATCTGGCGTATAGATATAGCTAAATTCTTTGACCATGTGCACCACGACACTTTGCGCGTATGTCTCGCTCGGCGTGAGCTTCGACCGCAAACTATGGAGCTTAGCGAACAGGTCATCACAAGCTTTTGCCGTCAACCTGGTGTGGGTATTCCTATTGGCAACCTGACGAGTCAGATTTTTGCCAATATCTATCTCAACGAGTTTGATCGGTATGTTCGCCACACCCTGAAACCTCTTGCTTATGTACGCTATGGTGATGATGTGGTGATGTGGGCGCGAAATCACCGAGACGCACATTACTTTCGTGAGCAATCCGTGCATTTTTTACGCCATGCACTAAAGATGGAGATCAATCCAAGAAGCGATGTTCTTTTTCGATCTTGTCGTGGGCTGCATTTTCTGGGGCATGTCATCACTAGCTCCTATATCGTTGTTGACCGTCATACGACCAGGTCGGTGCTAGGTAAATCATCGAGCAGGTCTATCGCGAGTTATAAATCTCTGCGCCTAGCATCTATGCCGAAGAAGCAACTAAATTGGCAGCTACTTGACGAACTCAATGGGCGCAGGGTGCTATAGATGTCAGGGTTGCGCGAGGCGTCACGGGGCACAATAACGGGATGAACTTGACTATTTTTGAAAAGTGTGCTATAATGACGGGGTAATAGTACCTCAGTCTTGATGGTATATTATGTACCTTGAGAGACTTTGACCAAAATACAACCAGAAGGAGGTGGCCATCATGGCCATCGCAGGACTGAAGGAGCCTTTGGAGGTCGTCACCACCGAACCCTCACCTGTTGAGGAGGCGGTCGAGACGACTATCGGGATGCTCCAGCGCCTGAGCCTCGTCAACGACGAGCAGGCGCTGCACAGCTCGCTGACCGGCGAGTTCACCCGACTCGTCGAGTTGGGCAAGGGTCGGCTGTATGTCCGGCTCCCCGCTGGGGTAAAGACCAGCCAGCTCATCGAGCTGGCGAACACTCTTGCAGTTGAGCGTGGCTTCGCGTCCGTATTCACATGGCCCCACTTCTGGGTCCCGGATACGGAGGCGAACAGCCTCACCGAGCAGGAGCTCGACGGCTCGTTCGTCGCGTTCACGGCTCAGCTGGCGCTATTTGCCGACTCAAACTCAAAGTACGACCCTCTGCTGCACTTCGCGGGCTTGTCGTTCGACGACATGTACCGCGACAATGGCAGGCCGACCCAGCTCGAGAAGATCGGGCAGGCGCAGGCTGAGTTCGTTGCGCAGCATCCCGGTGCCGCTCTGGACACCTGCGACCAGCGGGACTATCTCGTCTGGTACATAGTGGACATGATCCGTGGAGTGCCGACAGGCGAGCTTGCGCTGGCCCAGGGGTTCATGCGTGTCCCACGTCACGGTCGCCGCCGTGTCGGCGGCGACTCGTGCGTCGGTGGTGTGTGCTCGTACGACGGTCGGGCGCGCCTCGTCGGGTCGTACGGCAGCGCGGGCGGCGACGTCGGTGTCGGTCTCTCGGTGGGGTTTTTGGAGGATTAGGCCTCTGGTCTTTCTCCCCTTTCCCTTACAATGGGGGCAGTTTGGCTAGCACACGAGTGCTTTCCGGACTGCCCCCTATTTTCGTATATAAAACCGATGCTTGGGTGTCGTTGTGTGACGGAGGTATTTGTGAGGGGGTTGAGTTCGGACTGGCGTGCCTAGCAAACAGCAGAGTTATGCTACGAGGCATAACTATTATTTATCAACCCCACGTGCGCCTGTTGCAAATTGGCAGAAAGCGCTGCTTGTTCGCGAGCGAAGCGGCAGACGAAGCAATGGGGAACAAAAGTGTGGACGGCGACTCGTGCGTCGGTGATGTGTACTCGAACGACGGTCAGGCGAACCTCGACAGGTCGAACAGCAACGCGAACGACGACAACGGTGTCGGTCTCTCGGTGAGGTTGAAGGAGGAGCTTGCTCCTCCGTTTCTGCTTATTGACTAACGGACTTAAGCCAACCACCAGTCATGCGGCCAATCTCAGTGGCTTTGGCAGCTAGTTGGTGCAGTGTCGTATCGTTGGCGAGTTTTTGCGCCATAAGGGTGCGTATGTGAAACTGGATAATCTCGTTTGTCGCCGTCGCTTTTATAAGATAAGCGGCTTTGTGCGCTCGTGGTGCATTTTTTGCCATAATCAGTAGCTCAATAAGTTGTAGAGTGCTGTCTTCGAGGCGACGACCAATTGTCTGGCGCTTCAAGGCTGGGAGCTTTTCGGTAATGGGACTGAGGCTGATATAGAGTTCGTGTGTGCGGAGGATGGCTGGAAGATCATTCATTCTAACAGTGTAGCACGGAGTGTTTTGCGCAAGGGCTTGTGTCTGGTTTCGTCGTTGTGAAAACTACGGCACATTTTCATGAAGCTTGTGCCATAATAGTGTTAGATTGGGGGAGCCAGCATGAGACAATATTTAGACCTTTTGCGAGATATTCGCGATAACGGCGAAGACAAGGGCGATCGAACGGGAACGGGCACTAGGAGCGTGTTTGGCCGGCAGGTTCGCTATGACCTGAGTGAGGGTTTTCCCGCAGTGACGACCAAGAAACTATACTTTAATAGCGTTGCTCATGAGCTTCTATGGTTTCTTAAGGGTACCGGTAATATTGAGTACCTTGCACAAAATAATGTTCATATCTGGGATGAGTGGCCGTTTAAGGCTTATCTTGAAAAGAACGATCTGCCAATACCAGAGGTGAATTCAGATGAGTGGCGAGATCAAATGAAGGGATTTATTGGCAAGGTGGCAACTGACCGTGTCTTTGCCAAGCAGTGGGGCGATCTTGGTCCAGTCTACGGCGTGCAGTGGCGCAGGTGGCCAGACGGCAAGGGTGGAGAAATTGACCAGATAGATCAGGCGATTGACACAATTAAGAACAATCCTAACTCACGGCGCAATATCGTGACGGCATGGAACCCGGCGGAGATAGACGCCATAGCCGAAGCGGGTGGTTTGCCGCCTTGTCACTCGCTGTTTCAGTTGAATGTCAGGGGCGACAAGCTAGACCTACACCTCTATCAGCGTTCGGCTGATACATTTCTAGGTGTACCTTTCAATATTGCATCCTACGCTTTGCTGCTATCGATGATGGCGCAAGTAACAGATAAGGAGCCTGGTGATTTTGTGCATACTTTGGCCGACACTCATGTTTATCAGAATCATTTAGAGCAGGTTGATTTACAGCTGTCACGTGAGCCATTGCCATTACCAAAACTAAAGTTAAATCCTGATATTAAGAATATAAATGACTTTACTATTGATGACATCGAGCTAGTCGGATACGAGCATCATCCGCCAATAAAGGCACCTATTTCTGTGTAGTTTTACAGTATTTCACAAAATCAAAGTCGTAAGCATTGGAGTCGTCGGCGGGGTGGTGTTCTCGTGACACCTCTTGCCACTCGCGTCCTATTTCTGGAAAAAACACATCCGCACCATCAAAGCTATGGTTTACCTCGGTTGCATAGATAGTTTCGACATATTGCAAGGCCTCTGCATAAATCATCGACCCGCCAATAAAGTATACCGGGTAGCGGGCAAGTGACAGTGCACTAGGTATATTGAGTGCGGTTAATGTGCCTTTTACTCCGGTTGGTGTGCTAGAAATAACGATATTTTCACGATTAGGTAATGGGCGACTGCCAATTGATTCGAACGTCTTGCGGCCCATAATCACCGAGCTGTTTGTAGTAAGCTTTTTGAAGTTTGCTAAATCCGCCGGTAAGCTTCTAGCCCAGGGTAGTTCGCCGTTATGTCCGATAGCTCGTTGTTGGTCGTAAGCTACAATCATCGCTAAGTTCATAATTTTATTGTACCATGCTAAAATAGTCTTACTCGGGAGAGGCAAATATAGGTATGGGAGGCTCAAGCTATGAGCGTGTATTCAAATAAGCAAATCAAACAAGCTATCGAAGATGGTGTGATAGTTAGTGTACCGTATAACCCAGACAATGTTTCTGAGGCGAGCGTCGATTTCACCTTGGGCTATTATTTTTATAAACAAGAATATGACGAGAGATCCAGAGTCTACAATCCATTTGATAGAGACGACGTCGATCGTTACTTTAAGGGTCCACTCGAAGCTATGCCGCATCAAGAGTGGTGCGACAAGTATGGCTTCAAGACATTTAAGAACATCCCACTCGACCATCCGATTATCGTTCTGAAACCGGGTGAGCGCATCCTCGCGCATACGCATGAATTTATTGGTATCCGCGCTCACGGTGGCGCAGCCGAAGTTAAGAGTCGCTCTAGCTGGGGTCGTAACGGTGTGGCTGTGTGTTTTGACGCGGGGTGGATCGACCCGGGGTATGTCAATCGTATCACGCTTGAGATCTACAACCTCAATCAGCACGAATCCGTAGTGCTACCTGTGGGTGAGCGTATCGGCCAGCTGATCTTTCATACGGCTGGTCCAGTCGAGGGCGACTATTCGGACGGACGTGACGGTATGAGCGGCAAATACCAGCATACAGACAACCTCGATGAGCTGATTGCAAGTTGGCGACCAGAAATGATGTTGCCGCGTGCATTTAAGGATGAGCGGCGAATGCCACAGATGATTACTGGGCTTGCGGAGGGGATTAGATGATTAGGCACAAACTCATAGCTATAGAGGGTGGGGATGGCTCGGGCAAAGCAACTCAAACAAAGTTGCTATCCGAACACCTTAGGGCAATGGGATATGACGTTTTGTCACAAGATTTCCCAAGATACGGTGAATTTTCAGCCCTGTATATAGAGCGATATCTAAATGGTCACTATGGGGCAGCGAATGATGTCCCGGCAGACCTAGCCGGGCTTGCATATGCCCTCGATAGAGCTGTTGCTGCGCCACAAATAAAAAGTTATCTCGAGAAAGAAAACAGTATCGTTGTACTTGACCGAAGTACAGCTTCTAATATGGCACATCAAGGAACGAAGTTTAAGACGAAGACTGAACGCCACAAGTACTATGAAGAGGCAATACGGCTAGAGTATGAGCTTCTTAACGTCCCTCGACCAGACCTGTGTATAGTGCTATTGGTGCCTCCCAAGATTTCTCAAACAAATATAGACAAGAAGTCGGCTCGAGGCTATACGGACAAGAAGCGCGACGCACACGAGGCTGACGTGGACCACCTTGATGCGGCAAAACGTAACTATCAAGAATTATGCGAACTACATCCAGATTACTTTATCTCGATTGACTGTATGGAGACCGATGGCGTAACTCAGCGCGCTGTAGAGGATATTCAGCAGGAAATCCGTCATATTATATCGACATAATTATCTCCTTGCATTTATCGGCTGCATGCCTCATAATATAATGTGAGAAGTAGTGTAGTCATGGCAGAGGACTATTTTGCTAATATCCTAGGCAAAACAGCAAAGTAGTGTCATGAACTTAGGGATCTTCCGGCCGATCTAACAACCACTAAATAAATTGCGAGGAGTAATACGCCTGTGGCTAAAAAGCAGACCACACAGAGCGGGCGCGTGTTTTTCACGTCGGGTGATAACACCTTACCGCTACCAGATCTCATCGCTCACCAGAAAGATTCTTGGCGAGAGTTCGTCGAGACTGGATTGAGTGAAATATTTTCAGAAGTAAACCCAATCGACGACTATACTGGTCAGAAGTTGGCACTTCGATTCGGTTCTTACCGTTTTGAAGATCCAAAGACAACTGATATTTTCGCCAAAGAGAATAATCAGACTTTTGAGGCACCACTGCATGCAATGGTCGAGCTGACCAACAAGGTAACTGGTGAGGTAAAAGAGCAGGAAATTTATCTTGGTGACTACCCTTGGATGACCGAGCGTGGTACTTTTGTTATTAACGGCACCGAGCGAGTAGTTGTTTCGCAGCTTATTCGTTCAGCTGGCGTATTCTTTACTGCCGATACTAATGCCGGCCGCAACCTATACGGCGCAAAAATTATCCCTGGCCGTGGTGCATGGCTAGAGTTTGAGACTTCAGCCTCTGGTGCAATCTATGTAAAGATCGACCGACGCCGCAAGCTACCAGTAACAGTGTTGCTCCGAGCTTTGGGCCATCCTAAGACTTCAGAGATCAAGAGCCTGTTTGCTGATGTTGACACTGGTGATATTAACTATATTCAGGCGACCCTAGACAAGGACACGACTCGTGGTGCTAACGAGGCACTAATTGAGGTTTACCGACGACTACGTCCAGGTGACCTTGCGACCGTTGACAACGCTCGTCAGATGATTGAGCGAATGTTCTTCGACTTTAAGCGATTCGACTACAGTCGAGTTGGTCGATTTAAGATTAACCAACGTCTAGGCATTGACGTTGCGAACACCGCCGAAAACCGTGTGTTCCAGGTGTCAGACCTGATCGCGATTATCCGCGAGATGATCCGTTTGAACAATACTCAGGAAGCTCCTGATGATATCGACGCGCTATCTAACCGACGCATTAAGCTGGTTGGTGAGCTTCTAGCTCGTCAGTTCCGTGTTGGTATGCTTCGTATGCAGCGAAACGCCATGGACCGCATGAGTGTTACCGATATCGAAAACGTATCTCCAAGCCAGCTAATTAACGCTCGTCCAGTAGTTGCTGCCGTTCGTGAGTTCTTTACATCAAGCCAGCTAAGCCAGTTGCTAGACGAGGTTAACCCTCTTTCTGAGCTAAGCCACAAGCGACGACTAAGCTCAACTGGTCCTGGCGGTCTAAGCCGTGAACGTGCTGGTTTTGATGTTCGTGATGCTCACCCAACTCACTACGGTCGTATCTGTACTGTCGAGACACCAGAAGGCGCCAACATTGGTCTGGTTCTTAACCTTGCAGCTTACGCTCGAATTAATGAGTACGGCTTCATCGAGACTCCATACCTACGAGTAAAAGACGGTAAGGTTACCGACGAAGTAGTTTACCTAGACGCTGCTCAAGAGGCTAACGAGGTTATCGCCGACGCTGGTGAAGTCCTTAATGATGACAATACTTTCCGCGATGAGCGCGTATCAGCTAGGAACAACATGAACCCAGAGCAGGTTGATGCCAGCGAAGTTACCCTGATGGACGCTGCTCACAAGCAAATCCTTGGATCAACCGCTGCACTTGTTCCATTTATTGAAAAGAACCGTATTGACCGATCTTTGACCGGTTCAAACATGCAACGACAGGCTGTGCCGCTAATTACACCACGTCCGGCAACTGTCGGTACGGGTATTGAGCACGATGTTGCGCTTAATAGCGGTCACTTAGTAATTGCTGACGCTGATGGCGAAGTTGTTCGCGCAGATGCCGATGAAGTTCACGTTAAGTATAAAGACGGCGTTAAGGTCTATACACTTCGCCACTTTATCAAGAATAATGACGATCGATGCTACAACCAAAAAGCCGTAGTCAGTCGAGGCGATAAGATCAAGAAGGGTGATGCGCTGATCGAAGGTGCGTCAATCTCTGAGGGCGAAATTGCTCTTGGACGAGACCTAAAGGTTGCCTTTATGCCATGGGGTGGCTACAACATGGACGACGCAATAATTCTGTCGCAGAAGCTTGTGCAGGACGACACTCTAACCAGCATTAACATCAAGGACTACACAGTTGAAGTTCGTGAGACTAAGCTTGGTCCAGAGATCGTGACCCGAGATATTCCAAATGTCTCAGAGGATAGCCTGCGTCATCTAGATGAAAACGGAATCGTTCAGATTGGCTCTGAAGTCCGGTCTGGAGATGTGCTAGTTGGTAAAATTACTCCAAAGGGTGAGCAAGAGCTCAGCTCCGAAGAGCGACTACTTCGTGCAATTTTTGGCGAAAAGGCCAAGGATGTTCGAGATACTTCACAGCGCATGAACCACGCTGGTGGCGGTAAAGTTCTTGGCGTTAAGATTTTCTCACGAGAAAACGGTCACGAACTAAAGGCTGGTGTTCTAATGCAGATCCAGATCTTTGTTGCACAGCTACGTAAGATTGGTGTTGGTGACAAGATGGCCGGTCGACACGGTAACAAGGGTGTTGTTGCCCGCATTCTGCCAGTTGAAGACATGCCATTTATGGAAGACGGAACTCCAGTTGATGTTATTCTAAACCCACTCGGTGTGCCAAGCCGTATGAACCTTGGTCAGCTATTTGAGACTCACCTTGGTATGGCCGCGTCTGCACTAGGTTACCGAGTTGCTACGCCATCATTTAACGGCGTTAGCGATCAGATTATTTCTGATGAGCTAGAGAAGGCCGGTCTAGCTAGAGATGGCAAGAGCCAGCTTTACGATGGCCGAACCGGTGAGCCATTTGAGGAGCGCACAACTGTTGGTGTCATGCACATGATTAAGCTACATCACATGGTTTCTGACAAGATCCACGCGCGTTCAACTGGTCCATACACAATGGTTACCCAGCAGCCACTTGGTGGTAAGGCGCAAAATGGTGGTCAGCGATTTGGTGAGATGGAGGTTTGGGCACTTGAAGCATACGGTGCCGCCGCAACTCTACAGGAAATGCTTACTATTAAGTCTGACGACGTTTATGGTCGTGCGAAGGCATACGAATCAATCATCAAGGACGAGCCAATCGTTGGTCCTAAGCTTCCTGAGTCATTTAACGTTCTTGTTAAGGAACTTCAGGGCCTCGGTCTACGAGTTGACCTACTCGATGAAGGTTCGATTGTTGACGCTGAGCATGTGATTGCATCTAGTGGTCCTGCTGACAAGACTGCACCGCAAGTTGTCGTTGCTGATGAAAATGAAGAAACTTTCCTAGATGAATCTGATGACATCGGTGAAATCGAAGATGGTATGAGTGTTCAAGATATTGATGAAGTTGAAGAAATAAAGGAGGAGGCGTAGATAATGGCACAATTTACTAGCAGTGCTGGCATCGGTGACTTTGATGCAGTCCGCCTGGCTGTTGCGAGTCCCGAGGATATCCTGAAGTGGAGCCACGGTGAAGTTCTAAAGCCAGAGACGATTAACTACCGAACCCAGAAGCCTGAGCGAGATGGTCTGTTTTGCGAAAGGATTTTTGGTCCAGTAAAAGATATCAACCCGCACGACTCAAAGTTACGTGGCGTACGCTCACGAGAGGCGGCAGTTGACAAGAACGGTGAGCTTGTCACCAAGTCAATCGTTCGTCGCGAACGAATGGGGCATATTACACTAGCCGCTCCAGTGGCACACATTTGGTTTATGCGTGGCACTCCAAGTGCTATGAGCCTACTTCTAGGTATGACGGTTCGAAACATCGAGCGAGTTGCTTATTTTGCAGCTTACGTCATCCTGGATGTTGATGTTGAGCAGCGTGATCAGCTACTTGCTGACGCCGAGGCTGAGGTTCAAGCAGCGCGAATTGCTATCAAAATGCGTTACGAGAAAGAAGCCGAAGTCGAGGGTGCTGACATCAAGGAGCTTGCAAAGGCACAGACTCGTGAGGTTGAAGAACTTGAGAGTTCATACCAGATCAAGAAGGCTCAGTTAGATAGCCTAGTCAAGGGTGCGCTACTTTCAGAGACAGACTTCCGCAACCTACCAGAAGAGTACGAAGATCTCGTCCGAGTTGGTATGGGTGGCTCGGCACTTAAGGCTTTGCTTGATGAGATTGAGCTAAGCAAGCTTATTGCCGAGCTAACCGAAGAGGCCGAGGGTGCTAAGGGTCAGCGTGAGAAAAAGATTCTTAAGCGACTTAAGGTTCTTGAGAGTATGCAAGCTGCTGGTATTAAGCCGGGTAGCCTATGTGTAACGGTTCTGCCGGTTATCCCACCAGACCTAAGGCCAATGGTTGCACTTTCGGGTGGTCGCTTTGCTACATCTGACCTAAACGACCTATATCGCCGAATTATCAACCGAAACAACCGACTGAAGAAGCTTGTTGAGCTGAATGCTCCAGAGGTTATCCGCCGCAACGAAATGCGTATGCTACAAGAAGCAGTCGATGCGCTAATCGACAATGCTGCCGCTCGTGGTGGTCGTGCCGTTAGCTCAACTGGTGGTCGCCGACGCCTGAAGTCAATCTCTGACATGTTAAAGGGTAAGCAGGGTCGTTTCCGTCAGAACCTTCTTGGTAAGCGTGTTGACTACTCTGGTCGTTCCGTAATTGTTGTTGGTCCAAAGCTAAAGATTGACCAGTGTGGACTACCAAAGCAGATGGCGCTCGAGCTGTTTAAGCCTTTTGTTATTAGCTGGTTGATTCGTAACGAATTTGCACACAATATCCGTTCAGCTACACGTCTAATCGAGGCCGGTGACGCTGCTGTATGGGATGCGCTTGACGCTGTTATTGAGGGCAAATACGTGCTACTTAACCGTGCTCCATCACTTCACCGACTATCAATCCAGGCTTTCCAGCCAGTATTGGTTGAGGGCAAGGCAATTCAGCTACACCCGCTAGTCGCTAACGGATTTAACGCCGACTACGACGGCGACCAGATGGCTGTTCACCTGCCACTATCAAAGGAAGCCCAGGAGGAGGCGCGAACATTGATGACCGCTGACAAGAACCTTCTAAAGCCTGCCGACGGCTCGCCAGTCCTACAAATTACTCAGGACATCGTGCTTGGTAACTATTACTTAACCTACGACAAGCCTGCTGCACAAAGTGACAAGGTTAGGGCGTTTAGCTCTGTTTACGAGGCTGAAATGGCTTACGATAACGGCGTTATTCAGCTACAAACACCGATACTTATTCCAGTAAAGGGTAAAATCCGTGAAACGACACTTGGCCGAGTATTCTTTAACGAGATTCTGCCAGATGACTTCCCATACGACAACAATGTCCAGACTAAGAAGCAGCTCAAGAAAGTTCTTGCTAAGATCTTTGATAAGTACGGCGCCAAGGAAACGGCAGTTATTGCAGACCGCATGAAAGGCCAGGCCTTTAGGTTCGCTACTACTGCTGCTGTATCAACCGGTAAGGATGATTATCTGCACTTCGACGAGATCTCTGAGTTCCTAGCAGAAGGTGACGCAAAGACTACGTTGATTTCTGACCAGTTTAACGAAGGTTTGATCACTGAAGACGAGCGATATAGCCTGACTGTTGCTAACTGGCGTGCTGTTGACAAAAAGATTTCAGAGTTCTTGCAGAGTCAGCTTCACAATATGGACACTAGCATCTCTGTCATGGTTAACTCTGGTGCCCGTGGTGACATCTCGAACGTTAAGCTTGCAAGCGCAATGATCGGTATTACTGTTGACGCTACAAACCGTGAAATTGAGCTACCTATCCGTTCTAGCTACAAAGAAGGTCTATCTAGCCTTGAGGCATTCGTGGCAACACGTGGTGCACGTAAGGGTCTGATTGACACTGCTCTTAAGACTGCCGACTCGGGCTACCTAACCCGTCGTCTAGTTGACGTGGCGCAGGATGTATTCACCGTAGAGGACGCCGAGGGTGACGATGACGGATTTGCCATCTACCGATCAGAGACCGATCAGACTATGATTGCATTTTCTAGCCGCTTGTTTGGTCGCTATGCTGCTGAAGACGTTAAGAGCTATGTTGCTAAGGATGAGCTGATAACTAAGGAGATTGCCGAGGCTATTGAGGCTGATGAGTCAATAGATAGTGTTAAGATCCAGTCAGTCCTATCAACTAGCAACCTAAACGGTATTCCACAGCGAAGCTACGGTATAGATATGTCTACTGGCTTAATGGTCGACAGGGCTCAGCCGGTCGGTGTTATCGCCGCTCAGTCAGTTGGTGAGCCGGGCACCCAGCTAACACTAAACACCTTCCACAGTTCTGGAGTTGGTGGTAGTGACATTACTCAGGGTCTACCTCGTGTTGAAGAGTTATTCGAGGCTCGAGCACCAAAGGGTCAGGCATTTATGAGTGAGATTAGTGGTCTGGTTGATGTTTGGGAAGATGGCAAAAAGTATGTTGTTCAGGTTACACCTCAGGCTGGTCATGTTGAACGAATTGCTCTTGGTGGGCGTACGGTCGGCGTTAAGTCTGGCTCAGATGTCAGGGCTGGTGACGTACTTGCCAGTGCCGATGGCGCTAAGCCAATCGTTGCACCATTTGACGGTGTAGTTGAGATTGCAGAGGACACAATTATCATCGCAGGCAACGCAAGCGCTCCAGTTCGCTACGAAATTCCTGGCACCGCACAGCTTGTTGTGAGTGCTGGTGATGTTGTAGAAGCAGGCGATCGCCTGACTAGTGGATCCCTAAACCTTCATGACCTAATGAAGCACAAGGGTATCGAAGCGACTCAGCGCTACATCATCAATGATGTGCTAAGGATTTACGCTTCACAGGGGCAGGATGTTGCTGACAAGCACCTTGAGATCATCGTGCGTCAGATGTTTAGCCGTGTACAGGTCGAAGACCCAGGTGATAGCGAATTTGTATCCGGTGATGTCGTGTCGAAGGCCGCAGTAGTCGATGTTAACAAGCAACTTGCTGCAGAAGGCAAGGATCTTGCGAGTTACACCCAGCTACTACTAGGTATCACAAAGGTGTCAATCTGGAGCGATAGCTGGCTGTCAGCCGCATCATTCCAGGATACTACTCGAGTTCTGATCAGCGCAGCTATATCAGGTCGAGCCGATCGCCTACGTGGCCTAAAGGAAAACGTGATCATTGGTCGCAAGATACCCGTTGGTACCGGCGCGAGCATTGAGGAAGTTTCCGAGAGCGCAACAGAAGAAGAATTTGGGATAGACGCCGTCTAGTCAACTTCCAAGTAAAGCAAAACCCACCCAGAGTATCTAGGGTGGGTTTTGCTTTACTTTAGTGACCTTGACACAAGTCATTAGGCTGCAGGTACGGATGAAAGTAATTATGGATATTGTGGCTGCCAGGGTATACTTAAGGTTATATAGATATAAGTTTGACCATGGGGGCATTTCTAAGCTATGAGTTGGGGTAGTTTGTGGTTGATTTGGTGTTGCCGTCCGGGTATTACTTCCGTACATAGCCCTACCCAGTAGACAATAGCTCTAATCTGTGCTAAACTTTGATAGAGTTTCCGTTTATTTTTGCATGAAAAAGTGTACAAGACATGCAAAGGATAAACAATCGGTCTTACGGTTTGCTGTCGGATGGCCAAATAATCAGTAAATTCTAGGGAGAATTTTCACATGCCAACAATCAACCAGTTAGTGCGAAAGCCTCGCCAAACTGCTCGGAAGAAGTCAAAATCTCCAGCACTTGGACGAATCCATAACGCACTAAAAACTCGATACTACGAGCAGAACGCGCCTCTAAAGCGTGGTGTTTGTGTACGTGTAACAACCAAGACACCAAAGAAGCCTAACTCAGCACTTCGAAAAGTTGCTCGTGTTAAGCTAAACAACGGCTACGAAGTTTGGGCTTACATCGGTGGCGAAGGTCACAACCTACAAGAGCACGCAGTTGTTCTAATTCGTGGTGGACGTGTGCCTGACCTTCCAGGTGTTCGTTATCACGTAGTTCGTGGTGCACTTGACCTACAGGGTGTTCAGAAACGTCAGCAGGGCCGATCTAAGTACGGCACCAAGAAGGGGGATAAGTAATCATGCCTCGTAAAGTAACTAAAAAACTACAGCGTGAAATCAACCCTGATCGCAAGTACGACAGCGTACTTGTTCAGCGCTTGATCAACAAGTCAATCCTTGACGGCAAGAAGTTGACTGCAGAAAAGGCTGTCTATCAGGCTCTTGAAACTGCGGCAAAGAAGCTCGACTCAGAGGATCCACTAGCCGTATTTGAAAAGGCTCTAAAGAATGTTTCTCCAAGCTTTGAGGTTAAGTCTCGACGTGTTGGTGGTGCAAACTACCAAATTCCATTCCCAGTTCAGGGTCACCGACAGCTACACTACGCTTTTTCATGGCTAGTGCAGTCAGCTCGTGCTAGGAACGGTATGCCATATTCTCAGCGTCTAGCACTAGAAATCGTTGATGCTTACAACGAGGCCGGTGCTGCCTACAAGAAGAAGGAAGATACTCACAAGATGGCAGAAGCCAACCGAGCATTTGCTCACTTTGCACGAGGCTAATTGTAGTCTACTGCTAAGCTCAAAACTCCGTCAATCTGGCGGAGTTTTTTGCCAACAGATTGTCCGGGCGTTTGATGGTATAATAGGAGTTATAGAGGAGTAATAATTATGCCAAGTTTTTCATTTGATATTGTTTCGGAGATCGATAAAGCCGAGATGAATAATGTGTACATGCAGGCCGAGAAAGAAATCGGCACACGGTATGATTTTCGTGGCACTGCAGCCGGTATCAGCTGGCTTGAGGATAAGAAGGGATTTAAGCTAACTGGTGATAATGAGTGGCAGGTTGAGGCGGTACTTGATATTATTCGAAAGAAGTTAGCCGCAAGAGATCAGTCAAGTAAAGTATTAGACCTAACTAAAGAGAGGGCGGTCGCGAATCTAAAGACTACTTGGGAGCTGCCTTTTAAGGAGGGCCTGCCTCAGGACTTGGCTAAAAAAATTGCTGCCGATATACGCAATGAGGCGCCAAAAGCCAAGGCGCAGATCCAGGGTGAGGCGGTACGAGTAACGTCGGCGAGTAAGGACGAGCTGCAGAAGGTAATCGCGCTGATAAAGTCAAAAGACTACGATGCTCCGTTGCAGTTTGTAAATTATCGCTAGTCCTAGGTGATATAGGCGTTTTCAAATCATCTGATATCTGCTATAATTGCACAGAACGATTGTTTTTGGTGCCCAAAAGACAGTAAAAACATGATGAGTATAATAATCTAATTCTTTAAAATAAGGAAGTTTATGGCAGAAAAGCACGTCGCTTTAGACAAATTTAGAAACATCGGTATCATTGCCCACATTGATGCCGGAAAGACCACAACAACTGAGGGTATCCTGTACCGCACTGGACTAACGCACAAGATCGGTGTGGTTAAGGGTGATGGCGACGGCGCTACAACTGACTGGATGGCTCAGGAAAAAGAGCGCGGTATTACTATTACGTCAGCTGCTGTTACTTGTTTCTGGAAAGATCACAAGATTAACATCATCGATACACCTGGTCACATCGACTTCACGGCTGAGGTTGAGCGCTCACTTCGCGTTCTTGACGGTGCAGTTACGGTATTTGACGGCAAGATGGGTGTTGAGGCTCAGTCAGAGACTGTTTGGCGCCAGGCAAACAAGTATGGCGTGCCACGAATCTGCTTTATCAACAAGATCAACCAGACTGGTGGAGACTACTGGAAGTCGCTAGAGTCAATCCATAACCGTTTATCAAAGCAGGCTTTTCCTGTTCACATACCAATAGGTTTTGAAAAGACTATTAATGGCGTTGTCGACCTAATCGATATGAAGGCCTACACCTACAGCGATTACTCTGACCACGAGCTAGTTCAGGGAGAAATACCAGCTGACATGCTAGAGCGAGCCAAGAACGCTCGTAGCCTGCTTGTCGAGAACGCGGTTGAGGCCGACGATGAGCTAATGATGAAGTTCCTAGACGAAGGTGAAGAGGCTATTACTATTGACGAGCTAAAATCAGCCCTACGTAAGCGAGTTTTGGCCGGTGACTTCTTCTTGGTTACTGGTGGTGACGGTCGTGGTGTTATCGTTGAGAAGGTGCTTGACCTAATGGTTGACTACCTGCCAAGCCCACTAGACGTTGATGAGATTTGGGGCCAGAATCCAAAGACTGGTGAGCAGGTTAGCCGTAAGCCATCTGAGCAGGAGCCAATGAGCGCCCTAGCGTTTAAAATCGCAACTGACCCATTTGTCGGTAAGTTGATCTTTGTTCGTGTATACTCAGGGGTTCTTAAGTCAGGCAGTTATGTTCTAAACACTACAACTGGCGAAAAAGAGCGCGTTGGTCGTATTGTCCGTATGCACGCCGACAAGCGTGAAGACATCGACTTCATCGGCGCTGGTGACATTGCTGCAGTCGTCGGCCTAAAGGCTACTACTACCGGTAACACTCTATCTGATGTTGCACATCCTATTGCACTTGAGAGCATAACATTCCCGGAGCCACCTGTATCGATCGCTGTCGAACCAAAGTCTAAGGCTGACCAGGAGAAGATGGCTCTTGCATTGCAGCGACTTGCCGAAGAAGATCCGACGTTCCGCGTTCACACTGACGAAGATACTGGTCAGACAATTATGTCAGGAATGGGCGAGCTTCACCTGGATATCTTGATCGACCGCATGAAGCGAGAGTTCAACGTTGAGGCGAACATCGGTGAGCCGCAGGTTGCGTTCCGTGAAACAATCAAGAAAATGGTTGAAGTTCAGGGTAAGCACGCCAAGCAATCTGGTGGTCGTGGTCAGTACGGTGATGTTTGGATTCGACTAGAGCCAAACGAGCCGGGCAAGGGCTTTGAGTTCTTTGATGAGATCAAGGGTGGTGTGGTTCCGCAAGAATATCGCCAGCCAGTCATGAAGGGTATCCGAGACACCCTAGAGGGCGGTGTGATCGCCGGCTACCCAGTAGTTGACGTCAAGGCAACCCTTTATGATGGCTCATACCACGATGTTGACTCGTCAGAACTAGCCTTTAACTTGGCTGGAGCTATTGCAGCACGCGATGGTGTTAAGCAGGCAGCCCCAGTTCTACTAGAGCCAGTCATGCACGTTGAAGTTACAACTCCAGAGGAGTTCATGGGCGATATCATCGGTGACCTAAACGGTCGACGTGGACGAATCGACGCTATGGAAGACCTAATGGGTGGCGCTAAGCTAATCAAGGGATTTGTACCTCTAGCTAATATGTTTGGCTACACCTCAGATCTACGCTCAATGAGCCAGGGTCGTGCAGCTTCGACTATGGAGCTAGCTCAGTACGAGGAAGTACCACCAAACGTTGCTCAAGAGATCATTGAGAAGCGCAACAAATAAATAAGCGTCAATCAATAAAAAAGCCGCTCCAGTATGGGGCGGCTTTTACTAATATCACATATGATATTAGTAGTCAAGTGCTGTGGCTGGCCACCTCTGTACTAGCTGCCAAGCTTGCGTCTAGGTAGGTGATTATAAATCTGTATCATCCGGCGGCGTAGTGGTCGACCAATCATATTGCCAAATGTAGCTCCAGCTGCGACGGCCAGGCCGATCATTACTGCTTGGGCAATGACACCAAGTGCCATCATAAAGTCAGGGTCGCCTGGTGGGTTTTTGATTGCGCCCATTAGGCCATTATAGAGGGATAGGCCGGGAACTAGTGGCACGATGCCGGCGGCGATAATCGCCATTGAAGGGATTTTCCAGAAACGCGATACAAATGTGGCAGTTAGGCCAATCACTCCAGCTGCGATACCGCAAGCGATTACAATCCCAAGATCCCAGCTAAGAACCAACCGCGAGATCCACCAACCAAGCATACCCACGCCACCGGCGACCAGGGTGCCGAATATACGTGTGTGGTTTCGCATTGCAAATCCAGCCGCGATAATTAGTGCTCCGACATATTGCATAGCCGCGTCGGTCAGCATTAGACGGTCCGGTGTGGCCGGAAAGCTAATTCCAAAGCGGGTCGTAATAAATAGTCCAATTAGCACACCGATGACTACACCACTTGTCGCCATGGCGACCTTTAGTAGCCGCGCGTTAGCGGTCACGTAGTATTCGTCGATTGCATCTTGAAATGCGCCAACAATCATCATGCCGGCAACCAATAGGACGATACCGCCAATAACCATCAGTGTTGGGTTGATCGCAAGATTCAGGCTGTCGCTGAGCAGGGTCGCGGCGGCCGCCGCTAGAGTTATACAGAGTGCAGCGATAATTTGTGAATAAAATGTAGCAATACCTCTGCGGCCAAACCAGCGAAGAAGTCCAGTGATAAGGAAGCCCATCACAAATGCCAAGCTAATCATCAGTGCCGATCCGTCATAGATTACAACCACGCCGGCACTAACCGCACCACCCGCGCTGTAGATTAGCAGTCTGTTCAGGCTGTTGGGTTTTTCGAGTATTGCATCTACTCGAAGCTCTGCGTCATCAAGGTTGACCTTCTTGTCGCGAATATCTAACGCAAGAGTCTGTAATGATTGAATTGTTTGATAATTTGCATCGTCCAAGACGATGGTTCTAACTAGCGTCAGGGGCTCTCGGTTAATGCCACGATCCTGAGATATAATAATCAGCGTTGAATTAACATCAACATGCACTCGTCTTTTACAGTAAGTGTTGGTGATGCCTAGTGACATATGGACTACGTCGCTAGCTGGCACACCCATGGTCAGTAGCTGATCGGCAATTGTCATAACAAGTCGCAGGGCCCGCATGTTGGGTGTCAGGCTCTCGTCGATCTTATCTAGTCCCTGAATTGTTTGATCTTCGAAAGTTCCGAATATTCTAGTAAGAGGTAGCTTGATTCGATTTGATATTTTTTTGAACATAACTCTAGTGTATCAGTGATCGATTAACTAAGCGATAGGTTTTTGGCCGTAACTATGATTAGTCGATTTTGCGTAGCACTGTAGCGGTTCGAGCTGGCAAGTAAGCTTGAATAAATGTCCGGTCTCCTTGGTTTTTTGTCAGAAACTTAGTCGAATGGTCAATTCGCCCTTGGCCACCAAACTCTATATCATCACTGCTAAATTCTACGTCATATGAGCCAGCCGGTACTAAAACTTGGTGTCCAGTTAGTGATACATCCGGTGAAAAATTAAAGAGGAATACATAGTCGCCACGAACGAAACTAATTGATCTACTGTGATTGTTGATTTCGACATAATGAGAGTCGGGTTGGCTGATCTGTTTTATGGTCTCTATCATTGCTTGGTCAAATGAACCCAGCCATTCGTACTGCAGCAGGTCATTATCCACCAGGCTCCACTGCCTGCGAGCATGCTGGTATGACCAGTCGTTACCCTCACGGGGGAAGTCAATCCACTCTGGGTGTCCAAATTCATTGCCCATAAAGTTTAGGTAACCGCCGCCATTTGTGGCAGCCGTCAGTAGCCGTATCATTTTATGAAGAGCTACGCCACGCTCAACGATTGGATGGCGATCCTCTTTTTGCATGTGCCAATACATTTCTTTGTCGATCAGTCTAAAAATCAGAGTTTTGTCGCCAACTAGCGCCTGGTCGTGGCTCTCGGCGTAGTTAATGACTTTTTCCTCTTGGCGATGCGAGCTCAGAGTATGAAATAGATCGCCCAGATCCCATTCTTCATCAGCTTTTTCTTTGAGGGTTTTAATCCAAAGGTCAGGCGCACCCATGGCCAGTCGGTAGTCAAAGCCAAGGCCATCTTCGTCGGTTTTGCCAGCCACTCCGGGTAGTCCACTCATCTCCTCGGCGACAGTCAGAGCCTCTGGATCCACCTGGTGAATCAATTGATTTGCAAGTCGTAGGTATACTAGCGCATCTCGGTCGACGTCGTCCCGGTAGTAGTCGGCGTATTCAGTAAATGCTTTTTCTAACCCATGGTGTTTGTAGAGCATGCTGGTTACGCCATCAAATCTAAATCCATCGACCTTGTACTCGTCTAGCCAGAACTGACAATTGCTTAGTAGAAAATGCACCACCTCAGGCTTACCATAATCAAAAATTCTTGAATCCCAGGCAGGGTGATCGCCTTTGAAGTACTGAGTTAGTGTGCCATCAAACCGGCTTAGGCCCTCGGCCTCGTTTTTGACTGCGTGTGAGTGAACGATATCGATAATCACCCTAATCCCCATGCCGTGGGCGGTGTCAATTAACTTCTTAAAGTCATCGGGAGTTCCGAACCGTGAGCTGACCGCAAAGAAGTTCGATACATGATAGCCAAAACTGCCATAGTATGGGTGCTCCTGGATCGCCATAAGCTGGACTGTATTGTAGCCTGATTTTTTGATCCTTGGCAGAATATTTTTAGTAAAATCCCGGAAAGTTGATACCTCAGGTTTCTCCGAACTCATGCCAACATGAGCTTCGTAGATTAGCGGTACACTAGGGGCCTTTGGTGTGGAATTCTTCCAGGCATATGGCTTGCTGGGTGACCAGACCTCGGTCGCAAAGTCATGTGTGTTGGGGTCTTGGACTACGCGAGTTGCGTAGGATGGTATGCGCCAAGCGTCGCCACCAGACCAATAGACTCGTAGTTTATATTGTTGACCATGCTTGATGCTTTGGAGCGGAAATGAACCAGACCACTGGCCGTCATTTGATTTTGTCAGAGCGAATTCATCAACTTCCTGCCAGTCATTAAAATCTCCCACTAGGTATATTTTAGTGGCATTTGGAGCCCATTCACGAAAAATCCACTCATTTGCTTGTCTGTGCAGTCCAAAATATTTGTAACCCTGAGCAAAGTCACTCAAGGGTGTGCCGCCAATTAATAGATCTGTTCGCCTAGAAATGTAGGTTTCTCGTGACTGGATGGCCGCCTTAAATGGCTTTAGCCACGGATCGATATCGATAAGTCCCATATATATTCAGTATACAGCATATGCTCACACCATCGCCCTCGACTTATTCGAGGAAAATGGTGTGAGGGCGGTGTGCACCTGGCACAACACCATCTTTTAATTATATCACAATACTATCAAATAAGCAAGTATGCTATAATCTATCTCTGTGAAACATTTCTCTTACAACATAACACATCGGATGCCGGGCGCTCTAGCTCGCACTGGTGTTATTAAGACTCCGCACGGTGATATTAAAACGCCAGCCTTTATTGTTGTTGGCACGAAAGCAAATGTTAAGGCAATGGTGCCGGAGATGGTGCGTGGCGTTGGTGCTCAAGCGGTGCTTGCAAATGCCTACCACCTGTACTTGCAGCCCGGTCACGATCTAATTGAACAGGCGGGGTATTTGAGTAAGTTCATGAACTGGGATGGGCCAACTTTTACTGACAGCGGTGGATTTCAGGTGCTCTCGCTCGGTAGTGGATTTAAAAAAGTTTTGGCTATGAGTACTGACGTCAAAGAAGAGATTGCGATTGCCAAGAAAAGCTCCAGGCATGCCTGGGTGGACGACGACGGTGTGATGTTTAAGTCTCACTTGGACGGCTCGATGCACAAATTCACCCCAGAACTATCGATGCAAATTCAGGCAGGTATTGGGGCAGATATTACTTTTGCTTTCGACGAGCTGACATCTCTTATCGACCCATATGAATATCAGGTTGAAGCGCTAGCCAGAACCCATGCTTGGGCGGAGCGGAGCTTGGCAGAGGTTAAGCGTCTGCGATCCGAGCGACCAGACAAGCCGTATCAGGCGCTGTTCGGTGTATTACAAGGTGCAAACTACGAAGACCTACGCAAGCAAACCGCTGAATTCCTGGGCTCGATGGACTTTGACGGCTATGGAATTGGTGGCGCACTCGAAAAGGAAACCATGGCGCAGACCATAAATTGGGTAGACTCAATTTTGCCAGAAAACAAACCACGACACCTGCTGGGCATATCCGAGCCAGATGATATTTTTGCGGCAATCGAGCAGGGAATTGATACCTTTGACTGTGTTAGTCCAACTCGTGTTGCTAGAAATGGTGCAGCCTATACGCCTTATGGGCGCGTTAATATGCGTGGCCTAAAGTATCGCCATAAATTTGAGCCAGTAATGGATGATTGCGACTGCTACACCTGTGCCAATTATACCTCTGCCTATATTTGTCACTTATTACACGCAAAGGAGAGCCTGGCTGGCACTCTGCTATCGATTCACAACGAGCGATTTATTGTTAAGCTAGTCGACGATATTCGTCACAGTATCGAAAACGATTCATTTTATGAGTTTCGCGACAAATTCTTAGCCGACTATTACTCTCGCTAGGCCTACGCTATATCTGGTGTACACGCTATATATAGCGTGGTTTTGACTAAAGCTATCTAGTTTATGCTTGCACTACGTCTATGAGTAGTTCACAATGCGCATATGGAAACTAACGACTCAACTCTTCGGGTGAATACTTTTGATGTGCTTGACGAGCTCAAGAGCGCTCCTGGGGCGTGGGATAGTATTGCGAGTGCTAACGCCAAACTTAATCGTTCTGGTAAAAAATCAAAAAAGATTGCTAACGAAACAGAGGCTCTGACCGAAACAGCAGAAATTATTGGTAACGATGACCTTCAGGGCGGCAAGGCGACGATTATTGGACTTGGTCGAACAGCGAGCCAGGCAACTTTTGGTATGGTGGCTGTCGAGGGCCGCTATGAATCATTGGCGGTACTCAAGAATGATCATGGTCGTCGTCAGGCGGCAGTGTGCGTACGTACAGGTCGCGGTAAATCGGTAGAAAAGTATTATTTTCCGCTTGACAGTGAAGCGCTCGCATATTTTGAGGTCGAAGTGACTGAGCAAGACAGACCTAGGTACCTAATTGAACTAGAGAAAAACTGTCAAATTATCAAAAGATACCTCAAGAGCGCAGAATTTCAGGGGTTGGAGGAATCGGCAAAATACGACCAAATGGAGCTTATCGTTGAAGACCTTAATCTGTACCTAGGGGCGTATATTTATGGCGATAGGTTTGAGGTAGAGTGCAGCCGCCACTCTAGTCATGTTGAGACCAGCGGCGCGTATTCAGTTAAATCGGAGAGTAAAAAGTCCACTAGGATTTACGGAAATAATTTACGGGTCGTACTATTGGATAGCTCGGATGGTCCGATAATTGAGCTGTCTGATAGTTCGTCCGGGACTAAGTATCGATTACAGCCAGCTGATGTCGATGACGTTGTTCAGTATGAGGATGACAATGCTGTAGTGGTTAACTTGTTTGATAGGTGGTTTGACGATAGCTACCAAGATGCTGCTCGCAGTCTAGAAACCGATCTGAAATATGCCGATGACGAGGACCTTGATGAGTGGAACAATACCTATCTTGATGCCGTGGAGGACTTGGAGCACAGATTGCCTTCAGGTAATTTACTTGATTTGGTGCGTATAACCGGATTTGCCTATGTGCAAGTTGGCAGAGGTGACTATGAGCTTAAATTCTTCGATACCAATGAGTTGATGATTAACGAAGTTAAGTTTATCCGAGTAGGTTGCGAATTTCGTGCGACGCTAAGTGCGACCTTGTTAAGTGAAGACGGGCACAGCGATCAAACGATCAATATCGTACCTAGCCCTGAATATTTGATACGTTTTGAATCACCATCGTCTACTGATGAGATTGGGCTAAAATCCGCTATAGCCATGCTCCATAGCGAAGCTGAGGGTTCAGCGGAGCTTGTGAGCTCATCTAATTTCTATAGCCTAAATCTAGAGAATCAGATGGCAGCATTAAATATTTATGAAGAATGTGCAGAAGAGCACTTAGCAGAGCTTAGCGATATGGTCGGAGAAGATACAGTTGAATTTCGAGTGACAGAGTTTCGCAACGTGCCTCAGGACCTGCTGGAGCTTGGCTGGAGTAGCCCGATGGTAGCACACGAAAAGGCAACGGGCGGTGTGACTTTGTCTATTTTTGCCGAATCATTTTCGGTCTACAACCCAGACACAGATAACCCTGGTCGGGTAAGGCCTTTTGAGTCAGTTGATGATTTTGCATTGTCTGGAGGCGAGCCAATGATAGTTTTGACCAATGAAATAACCGGTATGCATTACCTAGTGAAACTGCGTGATATTGTAGATTGCGCGGTCATTGATTAGACAGATTAACAATAGTCTTTACAATACAGTCTGTTATCGTTATAATTAGCTTATACGCTGTGGGGTCTTATTTGGACTGTCCCAGGGTGAAATAATATTAAACCAATTAAGGAGAACTACCAAAAATGGCAGGAACTTTTGACCGAAGTAAGCCTCACGTCAACGTTGGTACTATGGGACACGTTGACCACGGTAAGACTACTTTGACAGCTGCGATTTCGCACGTGCTATCAAAGAGACTACCAAGTGACGTGAACAAACCACGTGACTACGACCAAATCGATAACGCACCTGAGGAGAAGCAGCGTGGAATCACTATCGCTTCATCTCACATCGAGTACGAATCAGAGAACAGGCACTACGCACACGTAGACATGCCAGGACACGCCGACTACGTTAAGAACATGATTACCGGTGCCGCTCAGGTTGACGGTGCGGTTCTTGTTGTGTCTGCAGCTGACGGCCCAATGCCTCAGACTCGTGAGCACGTTCTGTTGGCTCGTCAGGTTGGCGTTCCAAAGATCGTTGTCTTCCTTAACAAGATGGACATGGCTGACGAAGAGATGGTTGAGCTGATCGAAGAAGAAGTTCGTGAACTTCTTGAGAAGAACGGCTTTGACAAAGACGCTCCAATTATCAAGGGATCTGCTCTTAAGGCTCTTGAGGGCGACGCTAAGTACGAAGACGCTGTTATGGAGCTTGTTGCGGCAATTGACGCATACATTCCAGAGCCAACTCGTGACATGGACAAGCCATTCCTAATGCCTGTCGAGGACGTATTCTCAATCAAGGGTCGTGGTACTGTTGCTACTGGCCGTATTGAGCAGGGTATTGTCAAGCTAAACGACGAAGTTGAAATCGTTGGTGTTCGTGACACTCAGAAGTCAGTTGTTACTGGCATCGAGGCCTTTAAGAAGAATCTTGACCAAGGTCAAGCTGGCGACAACGCTGGTCTACTTCTTCGAGGTATTGAGCGTGAGCAGATCGAGCGTGGTCAGGTTTTGGCTAAGCCAGGTTCTATCACTCCTCACACCGAGTTTGAGGCAGAGGTTTACATCCTCAAGAAGGAAGAAGGCGGTCGCCACACTCCATTCTCAAAGGGTTACAAGCCACAGTTCTACTTCCGAACCACTGACGTTACGGGTGAAGTTGAACTTCCAGCTGACAAAGAAATGGTTATGCCTGGTGACACTCTAACCTTTAAGGTTAAGTTGCTTGCACCAATCGCTATGGAGCAGGGTCTAAACTTTGCTATCCGCGAAGGTGGCCGAACCGTTGGTGCTGGTGTTGTGACTAACATTGTAAAATAGTCTAAACTATCATCAATACAAAATACCCCCGACATCTGGGGGTATTTTTGTTTGGGTGGTGAAATTATAGTCTGTTTATGGTAAAATTAGAAGATAAATAATAAAAATTAAACAGGAATAATTCAGTGGGTAAGCAAAAAGTAGTGATTGTCGGTGCTGGCGGTATGGTTGGTGCGTCAACGGCGTATGCCTTGGCTCTCAGGAGTGTAGTTGAGGAGATTGTATTAATTGATCGGAGTGAAGACATGGCTTGGGGTCAGGCGGCTGATATTAATGATGCCATGGGGCTGGATCGTAGCGTATCGGTCAGGCCGGGTACATATGATGATATCGCAACAGATGATATTGTGGTGATTAGTGCTGGTGCTCCGCAGCAGCCAGGCCAGACTCGTATGGAGCTACTTGGCGTAAACGTCGGTATTATGCGCGATATTATCCAAAACATTATGAAAAATGGCGCCCAGCCATATCTTGTAGTGGTGTCAAACCCGGTCGATGTTATGACTTATGTTGCGCTCAAAGAGTCGGGCCTACCCAAGAACCGTGTTATGGGCACAGGTACTACTCTAGATACATCTAGGCTGAAGTCACTGATCGCTGACGGACTTGGTGTTAATAGCCGAGATGTCGACGCCTATATACTTGGTGAGCACGGCGACTCGTCATTTTCGACTATAGAAACAGCACAGATTGGCGAAATTCCACTTAGGGAGTATCCAGGATACACCGATGAACTAGTCGAAAACGTCGAGCAAAAGATTCGTGACCGAGCTTACAAGATTATTGAAACCAAGAAATCTACTTACTTCGCGATTGGCTTTGTGGTGTCGAAGATCGTATCGGCTCTGCGCCAATCAACGAGTACGATATATCCGGTATGCTCGCTGGTGGAGGGTGAGTATGGGCTAGAAAATGTTGTACTTGGCTTACCATCAATGATTAATGATGAGGGTGTAAAGATTCTCGCGGGATATCCACTTACCGACAGGGAGCGCGAAGCCTTGCACGCCTCGGCCGGAGTGGTTGCTGAAGCAATTTCAACACTCTAGGCGGTTGCTGATTAAATGATAGCTTTGACCCCTAGATTTTAGCTCGCAAACATGCTATAGTTACTAGCGTATTAACTAATCGCTTCGAGAACTTGGCCAGACAAAACTAAATTGATTCGAGCACAAGGTTACGAAGCTGCACAAAGGAGCTACCATGGCAGAAAACCAAGGTATCAAAATCCGCATTCGACTGAAGGCGTACGACCACAAGGTGATCGATCAGTCAGCAAAGCAAATTATTGACACAGCAATCCGTACTGGCGCTGATGTTGCAGGACCTATTCCTCTTCCAACTCGCCGCAGTACTTACACTGTTGTCAAGAGCCCACACGTCTACAAGATGGGTGGTGAGACTTACGAAATGAGGGTGCACAAGCGTCTTATCGAGATTACAAATGCTACCCCTAAGACTATCGATAGCCTGCAAAACCTTAGCCTTCCAGCTGGTGTTGACGCAGAAATTCGAATGTAATTTAGCCAAAGTATCCAAAAACCCGCCAGAACGGCGGGTTTTTGATTATGTGCAGTGTATTATTTATTCTGTGACTTTTTCCTGAGGAATAACTATTGAGTCGTCCTGGGCTCGAATTTGATCGATTTGGTCATATAGATCATTAATCGACATTGTTAGGCTCATTGTATACCAAGCGAAAGCAATAGATATCACACCCAGAATTAGCCAGTAAACAGTCTGCCTGTTCAAGCGGACTGTCATGAAGTCTTCGGTTTCGGTGGCTAGCTGGAAGCTTTCGTACTCTGCTTTTTTCTGCTTTCTACTGACAGGCGTCTTTCGGGCCACTGCTTTTTTCGCTGTTGTCGTCTTGGCTGGTGTTTTTTTGGTCGTAGTTGTTTTGGGCTTTGCACTCGAAGTTTTAGCTGCTGTTTTCTTTGCTGTGGCCATTATCTACTCCTATTAAATATGCTTATGTTGTTAGTATTATCGCTTGAACTGATAAAAAATTCAATACTTTGGCATTAGTTGCTTGTTACTATATAATAAGCTTATGGCTTCAGTGAAACAAAAAAACCGTACATACGCACGTAATCGTTCAAAGTCATCTGACTTTTTTAGCCGGAAGGGAAATGAGCGGATCTATGAGAAAGAAAGTGCCTTCTTTTTTAAGTTGGTGATATTTATCTTACTTAGTGCACTCTGGCTAAGGCTAGAAAATCCAATTAGTATCGGGCCGCTGTCCGTACAGGCATTTCCCTTAGGCTTGATCGTTGCCCTACTTCTGGTCGTTAAGCTAGAGAAATACCAGTTTAACCGTAAGATTTGGTATGCTACGCTGATTTTAATGGCGATTTTGACTTCATTCACACCTGTAGGAATTATGGTTTAGGGCGGAAGATAGAATTCAGATTATAGACTGGGAAAATTAGAATATAGAATTCAGAATATAGTATTTGGAAGTCGGGGCATACGGCAGCTACGCTATATGTGGTGTCTACGCTATATATAGCGTGCCGTGAAAAGCCTGTGAAAGCTTGACAAATCTCGGGGTATGATACGAGACGCCTGAAAAAAGCCCATAGCTTTGCAATAATTGAGCTACTAATGGTTATTGAAGTCCCGATTCGGCCCATGCCTAGACAGTCAGAAAAAGACCTGAACTAGTATTGACAAAAACCCCTAATTCGTGCTACCATGAAATGGTAATCTAATTACGCGTAATATCAATCTGTCTCCTTGATGAATGAGTAGGTCTGGCAAAAGCCAGAAACCGCACGTCATCAGGAGTATTTAAGTGGGAGTGAGGAAAAGTGAAAACACTTCTCGGTACCAAACTTGGTATGACCCAACTCTTAGCCGAGGACGGACGTGCTGTTCCAGTAACGTTAATCCAGGCTGGGCCTGTGACTGTGACTCAGGTAAAAACTGTCGAAACCGACGGTTACAACGCAGTGCAGATCGCCTATGGAGAGGGTAAGAACCTGAGCAAGGCCGTGGCCGGACACGCTAAGTCCGCCAAAGTGACTCCGAAGTTTCTTCGTGAGGTCCGCGTCGATGAGCCTGTAGAGGCTAAGGTCGGCGATTCATTCGATGTCTCTGTATTCGCCATTGGCGACACAGTAGACGCAACAGGTATCAGCAAAGGTAAAGGATTTGCTGGAACCGTAAAGCGACACAACTTTAATACCAGCAAAAAGACTCACGGTGGCAACGGCAACGTTCGAAAGCCAGGATCTATCGGTTCGATGTATCCACAAAAGGTCTTTAAGGGCAAGAAGATGTCTGGACGCATGGGTGCAGAACAGGTAACTGTCAAGAACCTAGAAATTGCGTATGTCGATCCAGAGACCAACCTAATCGGTGTTCGGGGCGCAGTTCCTGGACCACGCAAGGGCCTAATCATCTTGGGAGGCAAAGCATAATGGCTGATACTAAACTTCCAAAAGAAATTTTTGCAGTCGAGGTAACTAACCACGAATTGCTAAAGCTGGCATATGACAGCTACCTAGCAAACGCACGACTATCAAGCGCTACCACTAAGCAGCGTGGCGAAGTTAGCGGTGGTGGTAAGAAGCCATGGAAGCAAAAAGGTACTGGTCGAGCACGTTTTGGCTCGAGCCGTAACCCAATTTGGCGTGGTGGTGGCGTAGTCTTTGGACCACGCGGTAACGAAAACTACACTAAGTCTCTATCAAAGACAGCTAAGCGAGTTGCTGTTAAGCAGGCGCTAACCCTAGCTAACGAAGCTAAGAAGGTTACTATCGATGACATCAAGACTACCGGCAAAACTGCCGAAGTTGCGAAGTACCTAGCGGATAACAAGCTAAATCGTAAAGTACTAGTTGTGGTATCTGAAAAGACTCCAGAGCTAATGCGAGCATCAAATAACATCCAGAACGTACTGGTTGTGTCGGCTAACTACTTGAGTGTTTATCACATCTTGAACGCTGACCACATTGTACTTTCAGCAAAAGCCGTGCCAGTGCTTGAATCATGGCTAGTGGGAGGTAAAGCATAATGAAATTAGCTAATATCACCCCAGTTATGAGCGAGAAAGCCTATGGCAAGAGCCTCGCGAACGTCTACGTGTTCCGAGTGCCGCTAGATCTTAACAAAAATGAGATCACGGCTGCTATCGAAGAGCAATTTGGTGTTAGCGTAGTAAATATCAAAACGTTGGTTCAGAACGGTAAAGCGGTTCGCTTCTCAAGGGGCAAGCGCAGCTATCCTGGCACAACGCACCGTAAGGACACCAAGAAGGCTTATGTCACCCTAAAGGATGGCGATTCAATCAAGGTGTTTGATACACAAGAACAGACAGAGGAGAAGAAGTAATGGCAGTAACTCCTTACAATCCAACAACTCCTGCAAGGCGCGGCATGACTAGCCAAGACCTTTCAGATATTACGACGAAAAAACCTCTTAAAAGCCTGATCAAGGCTAAGAAGCAAACCGCTGGACGAAACAACCAGGGTCGCATTACTACTCGCCACCGCGGTGGTGGCGTAAAGCGACACTATCGTCTGGTCAATCACAACCTGCCTGCAGGTTTAACTCTAACTATCGAGGAAATCGAGTATGATCCAAACCGATCAGCTCGCATTGCCCGAGTTAAAGACCAGCACGGTTTGTACCACTATGTCATTGCCGACACCTCTATGGTTAAGGGCAAGACTATTCAGACTGGTGAAGCTGCTCCAATCGAAGCATCAAACCGTCTACCACTATCAGCTATCCCTGTTGGTTCACAGATTCACTCAATCGAGTTGACTGCCGGCAAGGGCGCTCAGATGGTGCGCGCAGCTGGAGCTAAGGCTCAGCTAATGGCAAAAGAAGATGGCTACGCTCTTATTAAGCTACCATCTGGTGAAGTTCGAAAAGTTCGACTAGAGGCAACTGCATCACTTGGTGTTGTTGGTAACGTTCAACATCAGAACGTCAAGATTGGTTCAGCTGGCCGCAAGCGCCGCAAGGGTATTCGCCCAACCGTCCGTGGTGTTGTCATGAACGCCGCAGATCACCCACATGGTGGTGGTGACGGTGGACGACACGGTACCGGTAAGGCACCACGTACTCCATGGGGTCAGTTGACACTAGGATATCGAACCAGGCGCCGCAAGGGCAGCAACAAATTAATCGTACGAACTCGCCATGACGCGAAGAGGAAGAGGTAGGTAAGATGAGTCGATCACTCAAGAAAGGTCCATTCGTCGATGTGAAGCTTGCCAAGAAGGTAGCTGCACTTGAACTGAATGACCGAACAGTCATCAAAACCTGGGCTCGCGCTTCGACTATCACTCCAGAGATGGTTGGTCGAACAATTGCCGTACATAACGGTCGTATGCATGTCCCAGTAGTGATTACTGAAAACATGGTTGGTCATAAGCTCGGTGAGTTTAGTCCAACTCGTAAGTTCCGTAAACACGGTGGAAAGGATAAGAAGTAGGCATGAGTGAGCAAGTATTTACAGTACGTGCTTATGCCAAGGGCGTTGACCAAGCTCCTCGCAAGGTCAGCCTAGTAGCCGCACTTGTTCGTGGACGAACAGTCGCCGATGCTCTAGTTATCCTGGAACACGTACCAAAACGCGCTAACTTGCCTGTCAAAAAGGCAATTGAGAGCGCAAAAGCTAACGCTATTAATAACCATGGTTTAGACGGCGCAACGCTCGTAATTAGTACTTTGTCAGTAACAACCGGCAAGCGACTAAGGCGATTTAAGCCCGCCTCTAGGGGGCGAGCACTACCATTTGAGAAGAAAACCTCAAATATTCTAGTCGAAGTAGCCGGAACACTGAAGCCAAAGAAGGCTCCAGTCAAAAAAGCTACTACCGAAGAGAAAAAACCTGCCGATAAGCCAGCGAAAGAGGAGGAGAAGTAATGGGCCAAAAAGTTAACCCAATCAACTTCCGCCTACAAGTTCACAAGAACTGGAGTTCTCGTTGGTTCACAGCCAATAAGAAAGACTTCGCAAGGGCGATCGCGGAAGACCATGAGATTCGCGAACTGATTGAAAAGAAGTTTGCGTCTCGTCCAACTATTAACAGAATCGAGATTGAACGAAGTGCCAACCTAGTAACCGTAACTATTCACACAGCAAAAGCTGGTGTAGTTATTGGTCGTGGTGGTGCTGGTGTCAACGAGCTCAAGAAAGATCTAGAAAAGATCGTTGGCCAGGCTGTTCGAATTAACATCGAAGAAGTCCGCCGACCAGAGCTAGCAGCTAAATTGGTCGCTGAGAATATTGCTCGTCAGCTAGAACGACGAATCAATTTCCGACGTGCTACCAAGATGACCGCTCAGAACACCATGAACGCTGGCGCTAAAGGTATTCGTATCGAAGTCGCTGGTCGTCTAAATGGCGCTGAGATGGCTCGTCGCGAAAAGGTTATTGAGGGCTCTGTACCACTTCACACTATTCGTGCTGATATCGATTTCCACACTGCTCGCGCTCAGACTCCAGCTGGTGTCATTGGCGTTAAGGTCTGGATCTATAAGGGTGAAAGGAGCTAAGCGATATGTTGTTACCAAAAAAGACTAAATATCGTAAAGTTCGTATCGGTAAGAACCGTGGAAATGCAACTCGCGGTAACTACATCGCCTTTGGCGACTACGCTCTGCAATCACAGGGCAACGAACGAATTACCTCTCGTCAGATCGAGTCAGCTCGTCAGGCGATGACCCGCTACATCAAGCGTGGTGGTAAGATTTGGATTCGTATTTTCCCTCACACACCAGTTACCCGTAAGCCAGTTGGCCTAAAGATGGGTATGGGCAAGGGAAATCCAGAATTCTTCGTGGCTAAGGTGAAGGCCGGCACCGTTTTGTTTGAAATGAAAGGTGTGTCAGAAGAGACCGCTCGCGAGGCAATGCGACTAGCAAGTCACAAACTGCCAATCAAAACTAAATTTATCGTTCGAGAGGAGGCGTAATTATGGCTGAAAAAACTGTAAAGAAACCTGCAAAGAACGCTGAAGTTGTGAAGACGGTTGATGACCTAAAGAAGGATCTAGACGCTAAGCGAAAAGACCTACTTGAGGCTAAGCGATCATTGGCATCTGGTGAATTAGCAAACCCACGGGTTCTCGGTGCGTATCGTAAAGACATCGCCCGATTGTTAACAGAAATTAACGTAAAGGAGCAACAGTAATGGCAAAACGTACATTTACTGGTGTCGTTACGAGTGCAAAGCGCGACAAGACTATTACCGTTACGGTAACTTCTCGTGAGACGCACCCAATTTACGGCAAGCAGTATACTGTTACACGCAAGTACACTGCTCATGATCCTAACAATCAGGCTGGTGAAGGCGACAAGGTGACTATTGTCGAAACTCGTCCGATTTCAAAGACAAAACACTTTGAGCTTCAGGGTGTTGTTGAGAAGTCACGCGGCACGATTGCTATAAAGGAAGATGCAGTAGAGGGAGTTGAGGCATGATCCAGCAAGAAACTCGTCTCAAAGTGGCGGACAACTCTGGCGCTAAATCAGTACTCTGTATTCGAGTACTCGGTGGCACCGGTCGACGCTACGCTCGAGTCGGCGATGTAATCGTCTGCTCGGTTAAGGAAGCCAGTCCAACTGGCAACGTCAAAAAGAAGTCAGTCGTTAAGGCTGTAGTGGTTCGAACTCGCGACCAGATTCAGCGAAAAGACGGATCAACAATCGCATTTGACGATAACGCAGTTGTTATTATTGGTGACGACAAGCAGCCAAAGGCCACTCGTGTCTTTGGTCCAGTTCCACGCGAACTACGTGACCTAGGTTACAACAAGATTATCAGCCTAGCACCGGAGGTACTCTAATGTCGAATATTCGCAAAGATGACCTAGTAAAGGTGATTGTTGGTAAAAACAAGGGTACAACCGGCAAAGTTGTTGGTGTCAACAGCAAAGCCCGAACCGTACTTGTTGAAGGTGTTGGCGTAAGTCATCGCCACGTAAAACCAAGCCAGCTTAACCCTCGCGGTGGCAAGAAGGATATTCATATCCCACTTGATATCAGCAAGGTTGCCCTAGTTGTTGATGAGAAATCAGGCAAGACTAGTCGAGTAGGCTTTGTAAAAAATGCCGACGGTGACAAAACCCGTGTTGCTCGTCAGCTAAAGAATAAGGAGATCAAATAATGGCAGAGAAAAAAGCAGCTAAAACTGCAGCCGCGCCAGCTCCTCGCTTGAAAGCCCTGTACAAAGAACAGTACACTAAGGAACTACAAGCCGAATTGGGTCTAGCTAACATCAATCAGGTGCCAAAGCTAGAAAAAATCGTTGTGAGCGTCGGTATCGGCAAGAACAAAGATGACAAGCGTCACTATGAAGTTGTCAAGAACACCCTAGAAAAGATTACTGGTCAGCATCCTGTTGACCGTATGGCTAAGAAGTCGATCGCTACCTTCAAGATTCGTGCAGGCATGAACCGAGTTGGTATCAGCGTAACACTTCGTGGTGCTAGGATGTACGAATTTCTAGATCGCCTGGTTAATATCGCACTGCCACGTGTTCGTGACTTCCACGGCGTGTCAGCTAAATTTGACCGCGGCGGCAACTACAACCTTGGTATTGTTGAGCAGTCAATTTTCCCAGAGCTAACATTTGAGGAAACTCAGGTAGCTCACGGTCTACAGGCTACTTTCGTAATCAAGAGCGAGCACAAAGACCACTCAAGGGCATTACTCGACAAGTTCGGTATGCCGTTTGAAAAGAAGGGAGGCAACTTGTAATGGCTAAGAAATCAATGATTGCCCGCGATAAAAAGCGGATCAAAATGATCGCTCAATACGCAGCAAAGCGTGCTGAGCTAAAGGAACTAGGCGACCAAGATGGTCTGCAGAAGCTTCCTCGAAACTCAAGCCCGTCTCGACACAAAAACCGTGACAGCCTATCTGGCCGTCCACGAGCTTACATGCGTCAATTTGGTCTAAACCGTATTAACTTCCGTGAAAAAGCCGCCAAGGGTGAAATCCCGGGTGTCACGAAGAGTAGTTGGTAAGAAGGAAAGGAGATTAGAAATATGTCAATGCAAACTACAGATCCAATCGCCGACCTTCTAACCCGCATTCGTAATGCAAAGATGGTTGGTAAAACGGAAATTCGAGTTCCGTCAAGCAAGCTAAAGAAAGTTGTTGCTGAGCAGCTTCAGAAGAACGGCTACCTAACTAAGGTTGCTGTCGAAGAAGCTAAGCCACGCGACATCCTGGTTGTTACGATTAACGACCCAAGCGAAAACAGCACAATTCACGAGATTACCCGTGTATCAAAGCCAGGCCGACGTGTTTACGTTGCTGCTGCTGACATACCAAAGGTAAAGTCAGGTCGTGGACTAGTTCTAGTCAGCACCTCAAAGGGTGTAATGACCGGACAAGAAGCCGTCAAGAACAAACTTGGTGGCGAAGTACTCCTAAAGGTTTACTAGTCCATGGCAAACGGCGACGATGAGTAATACTCAGTGTCAGAAGCAAACCTCCTCATTCTGGGGAGGTTTTTGGCTTGCATTAATCAGCTGATCGTGCTACAATTATTGGGATATAAATTTGCGAGTGAAATCGGGAGATTTTGCGCTGGCTACCGGCGGTAGTTTCAAGCACAAAAACAAACACATCACTTGCTGTAACGAAAGGTACAATATGAGTCTGAGTCGAATCGGAAAACTACCAATCGAGATTCCGTCAGGTGTGACAATCACGATTGACTCTGGTGACGTGATTGTTGAGGGTCCAAAGGGCAAGCTTACACAATTTATTACACCAGCTGTCAATATCGAAATTACTGATGGTATTCTCACAGTCTCGCCTAAGGACGAGTCAAAAGTCGCTAGGTCGCAGCACGGTCTAATGCGCTCATTGATCAATAACATGGTCATTGGCGTTACCAAGGGCTACGAAAAGCGTCTAGAAGTTAATGGTGTTGGCTTTAGGGTTGCATCAAGCAATAACGAGCTTGATCTAGCACTAGGTTTTAGCCACCCAGTTAAATACAAAGCTCCTGAGGGTGTTACTGTTACTAACGACAAGATGGTTATCATCGTCAGTGGTATTAACAAGCAGCAGGTCGGCCAAGTTGCAGCAGAGATCCGCGCGCTAAGGAAGCCTGAGCCTTACAAGGGCAAGGGTATTAAATATGCTGACGAAGTTATTCTTCGTAAGGCAGGAAAGACAGGTAAGTAATCATGGCTGAACAATCAAAAAAATTACTTAACCGAGGTCTTCGTAAGGCTCGTGTCCGTGCTAAAATTAGCGGCACAGCCACTCGTCCTCGCATGAGCGTTACCATTAGCAACACTCACGTATCAGTTCAGCTGATTGATGATGAGAATCAGCACACTGTAGCTGCCGCTACAACTGTTGGCGCAAAAAATACCGGCACTATGACCGAGCAGGCCGCAACTGTCGGTACAGAGATTGCTAAGAAAGCAAAGAAACTAAAGATTACAACCGTAGTATTTGACCGCAACGGTCGCCAGTACGCTGGCCGACTAGCTGCACTAGCAGATGCTGCACGTAAAGAAGGATTGGAGTTCTAGTATGGCTGAACAACAAGCAGCAAATACTACCCCTCGCCCTGGACAAGCCCCTCGTGGTGGTCGTCCGCAGCAGCGTGGTGGTCGTCGCGATGACCGACGAAACAATATTGATGAAGGACCAAAAGAGTTCGAAGAAGTAGTGGTCAACATTGACCGCGTGTCACGCGTGGTTAAGGGTGGACGACGCTTCCGATTTAAGGCTCTAGTGGTTGTTGGTAACCGTAAGGACAAGGTTGGTGTTGGCGTAGCTAAGGGTGCAGATGTGCAGTCAGCTGTTGCTAAGGCAACTGATGTCGCCAAGAAGCACCTAGTAAACATTCCACTAAACGGCGAAACTATCCCGCACGACAGCGAAGTTAAGTTTACTGGTGCTCGTGTACTAATCAAGCCAGCTGCTCCAGGTACCGGTATTATTGCCGGCGGTGTAGTTCGTCAGATTATCGGTGTTACTGGTATCCGTAACCTACTATCAAAGTCACTCGGATCAACCAACAAGGTTAACATTGCTTACGCAACTGTTGAGGCTCTACGTCAGCTAGTCCCTCGTGACCAGTGGCTTAACGCAACCCCTGCAAAGAAAGTTGCTAAAAAGGAAGGAGCTAAGTAATGAAATACAATGAACTCCAGGTCGGCTCAAACAAAGATCGCAAGCGCGTTGGTCGTGGTATCTCCGGTGGCGGCGGTAAGACTGCTGGTCGTGGTACCAAAGGTCAGAATTCTCGAACCGGTAAGAAGCTTCGCCCAATGTTTCAGGGTGGTCAGCGACCGTTAGCCCAGGCTGTGCCTAAGAAGCGTGGTTTTAAGTCACTAAAGATGCCTGCTCAGGTAGTATACCTAGATCACCTAAACGCTTTTGCTGGTAAGATGGTAGATAACGCTGTTCTTTTCGAAGAGGGTTACATCTCTACACCCTTCCACTCAGTAAAGGTTATCTCACGCGGTGAGTTGAGTGTAAAGGTTGATCTAAAGATTCAGGCCGCATCAAAGTCAGCTATTGAAGCTATTCAAAAGGCTGGTGGTACATTCGAAAAAGTCGCGACACCTATTCGCGAAAGCCAAAAAACTGCCGAAAAAGACGCTAAATAAGCTCTGTGGCACTTTCCATAGTAGACTGATGATAATTCATCGTGTACTATGGGTAGTAGCCATAGAGGAAAAAATTTACAGGGGATTATAAGATCATGATGAGCTGGAAGACCATTTTGCGGTCACTAAAGAGTAAAGATATGCAGAAGCGACTACTTATTGTCGTCGGGATTATTGTTGTTTATAGGATGTTGGCACATATACCAGCACCGCTGGCCGAGCCAACCAAGATGAAAGACGCAATCGCCTCTGTCCTTGGTCAGACCGATCTCGGTGGATTTTTGAACCTACTCTCTGGTGGAGCGCTAGCTGGATTTTCAATTGTTTTAGTGGGCCTAAGTCCGTTCATTACAGCCAGTATTATTACTCAGCTCTTGACCAAGGCTATCCCAAAGCTCGAGGAGCTACATAAGGACGGCGAGTCGGGAAGACGTAAGATTCAGCAATGGACACGTCTAGTGACCGTACCTCTGGCGATTATCCAATCAATAGCCTTTATCTTTATACTGCGACAGACTGTTGTGGCGGCCGGTACCGTAGAGCTGGCAGATCCAACCATGCTAGAGTGGGTGGTTGCCGTTGGTGCGATGTCTGCTGGTTCGGTGCTGTTAATGTGGCTAGGTGAGCTAATTACCGAACAGGGTATCGGCAACGGAATCAGCCTGTTAATCTTCGCGGGTATTATCAGTCAGCTACCAACCATGCTTCAGACGATTATTGCATCTTTAGCTGATACTTCAGCTGGCGGACTTAATGTCTTCAACTGGTTCACGATACCTATTAACCCCGTAGTATTTTGGATAGTTCTGATCATGGGTATTTTATCCCTACTGGTGCTTTACTTCCTAGTCAAGGTCAACGAAGCCCAGCGAGTGATAACCATCAACTATGCTAAGCGTGTTCACGGCAACAGTAGTTACGGCGGTATTACTAGCATTCTGCCAGTCAAGCTTATCGCTGCTGGTGTTATCCCAATCATCTTCGCGGTTGCTTTCCTGAGCTTGCCGCAGTTTATCGGCCAGGTTATGCTGTCTTCTGAAGATAGTGGCCTGCAGTCAATCGGTACAACGCTAACTACTTGGTTCGCCGCACCTAACCCAGGAGCGTTTACGGGTACTACTGCCGAGGCGTTTATCTACCCAGCTCTATACTTCATTTTGGTGATTGCGTTTACTTACTTCTATACAGGTATCGTCTTTAACTCAAACGAGATCGCCGAAAACTTGCAAAAGCAAGGTGGATTTATCGAGGGTATTCGCCCTGGTGAGCAGACCGAGAAGTATCTTAACCGAACCGTCAATCGGCTAGTGCTGTTTGGTTCTGTAGTTCTCGGTGTCATCGCTGTTCTGCCGTTTGCGGCTGAATATATCTTATACAATACCACAGGCATCACCGGCACTAACTTGTCTATAGGTGGTACTGGTGTGCTGATTGTTGTCTCGGTTGGACTCGAAACTCTGCGTCAGATCAATTCACGCGCATTGATGGTGACATACGACGAGTACAAATAGTAATTTGTAGTTAAACCATCAAGATTCGGTCGCTTTCTGGAGCGACCCTATCTTTTTATTATAGCACAGTATAATATATCTGTCAATATATTGGTGCAGGGTTGACATATTACCACACGATCTCCTCAAAATGGCTTGTAGTATAGGGGCTTTTGCTGTATAATTGACAACTGTAACTTATGGCGAGTCAAAAGGAAGTCATCAAAATGATCGGTAAGGTAGTGGAAGCACTGCCTAATACTCAATTTCGTGTCGAACTGGAGAATGGCCATAGTATCATCGCACACATTTCGGGCAAAATGCGCAAGCACTATATCCGACTTGTACCCGGTGATAAGGTGGAAGTTGAGATGACACCCTACGATCTCACGAAGGGAAGAATCAGTTTCCGCTTACGCGATGAGCGATAGTAATATATCGCTTAATATCAAATTTAATTGGGTTTTGCCCAAGAGGGAGATTTGGCACACTTATGAAAGTTCGTGCAAGTGTTAAAAAAATCAGTCCCGATGACCAGCTAGTACGCCGAAAAGGCCGACTACGTGTCATCAATAAGAAAAAACCTAAGAATAAGCAAAGGCAGGGTTAAGCATGGCTCGAATTTCTGGGGTAGTATTACCCGCAGAGAAGCAGGTGCAAATCGGACTTACCTATATATATGGTATTGGCCCGAAGCACGCTTCGACCATCCTTGCGGCGGCTAAGATTGAGCCGACCACTCGGGTGAAAGATCTCACCGAGGCTGAAGAACAAAAGATTCGCGACATTATTGACGCAGAATATACCGTAGAAGGTGATCTCCAGCGCTTGGTAGCAAATAATATTAAGCGCTTAAAGGACGTTAACGCCTACCGCGGTCTGCGACACAAATCAGGTTTGCCGACCCGAGGACAACGTACCCGAACGAACGCACGAACTCGTAAGGGTAGAGCAGTAGCAGTCGGCGGCGCACAACCTAAAGCAGCAAGTAAGACCTAAGAAAGGAAATTGATATGGCAGAAGCAAAAGTTTCAACCAAGAAAAAGCAACGCCGATCAGTTCCGGCTGGTCAGTTGCATATTCAAGCAACATTTAATAACACTATCGTCACCTTTACTGACAAAAAGGGCAACGTCCTTACTGCGTCAAGTGCTGGTGCATGTGGTTTCCGTGGCTCTAAAAAAGGCACGGCTTACGCATCACAGATTGCCGCTGAAAAAGCAGCAGAATCTGCAAAATCTCAGTATGGACTAAAGGCTGTAGATGTGTTCGTTAAGGGCGTCGGCCTCGGCCGTGACGCGGCTATTCGAGCCGTTGGCGCCTTTGATATTTCAGTTGAAAGCATCAAGGATGTAACGGGTGTAGCACATGGTGGTGTTCGTCCGAGAAAGGCTAGGAGGGCTTAAGTCATGGCACGAGATACTACACCTATTGTTAAGCAGAGTCGCCGCGAAGGTTACGCTCTTCATCCAAAGGCCCACAAGGTACTAGCTCGAAAGTCAGGAATTCCTGGTCAGCACAGTAACTCACGACAGGGCAAGCAGAGTCTGTATGCGACTCAGCTACGCGAAAAGCAGAAGGTTCGTCGACTTTATGGCCTAATGGAGAAACAATTCGCACGTCTAATGAACGAAGCAACAAGATCCAAGGAAGGTCTAGCTGGTGAGAACCTGCTACGTCTACTAGAGCTTCGCCTAGACAATGCAGTATACCGCGCAGGTTTTGCTGTTAGCCGTCGTGGCGCACGCCAGCTAGTGACCCACGGTCACTTTATGCTAAACGGACGACGTGTCGATATTCCGTCAATTCGCCTAAAGGCGGGCGATGTGATTACTGTTCGACCAAAGAGTACCAAGTCTGATTACTTCGTAAACATTAACAATGTTGTTGCTAATACGGTTCAAGTTCCACTTAGCTGGATCAAGAGTGACGTCAAGAATCTAAAGATTGAAGTCACTGGCAAGCCAAAGCGTGAAGAAGCAGAAGCAGATATCAATGAGCAATTAATCGTTGAGTATTACTCAAGATAAGAAGGGCAGGGAAGAAAATTATGGCAAAAGCAATTTACAATCCAGCACTAGCTAGCGTCGAAGAACACTCAGCAAACAGTGCTACCTTCTTGATCGAGCCTCTACATCAGGGCTATGGAAATACCCTAGGCAACAGCCTGCGACGAGTTCTACTCTCTAGCGTCGAAGGTGGTGCAATCGTAGCCTTTAGGATTCAGGGTGTTTCTCATGAGTTCACGACTGTTCCTGGCATCAAAGAGGACGTAGTCGAAATTATGCTTAACCTCAAGGGTGTTCGTCTACGTGTTCACACCGATGAGCCAGTTGAGCTTCGACTAGAGAAAAAGGGCGCTGGCGAGATCACCGCTGCTGATATTAAGGTTTCAGCAGACGTAGAAATCGTTAACCCGGACCACGTGATTGCAACTATCGATGACCCAAAGACCTCAGTTATATTTGACATCGTTGTCGAATCAGGCCGAGGCTACCGAACAATCGAAGAGTCAAGCACAGATCGACTTCACAGCGACATGATCGCCCTAGATGCAGTATTTTCACCAGTACTACGTGTACGATTTAAGGTGGATGGTACTCGTGTTGGTCAAGAAACCAACCTAGATAAGCTATCACTAACTGTCGATACTGACGGTACGATCACACCAAAAGAGGCATTCGAAGAAGCCGCTGCAATCCTAGTAAATCAGTATACCGCTCTAGCTGGCTCAACAACTGTTGTTAGCGCCGCAGCTCTTGGCACTGGTGCTGACGAGGACACTGGCGAACTAAGCACATCAATCGATGAACTGGGTCTGACAGCTAGGACAGCAAATGCTCTAGTAAATAACGACATTCGAACAGTTCACGACCTAGTGACACTTACTGAGCAGGAGCTTCGCGAGCTAAAAGGCTTTGGCTCTAAGGCATTCGAAGAAGTCAAAGACAAACTAGCGGAGTTGGAGTTTTAACATGCATAGACACGGATATCAAGGGCGCAAGCTCGGTCGCGAACGTGACCAGCGTCGTGCGCTTATAAAGGGCCTAGCTACTAGCTTGGTTGAGCATGGTCGAATTGAGACCACTCTACCAAAAGCAAAAGAGCTAAAGCGCTACATAGAAAAAGTAATTACCAAGGCGAAGAAGGGTGACCTGGCTAACCGACGACAAGTTATTGCTAGTCTAAACACCCGAGCAGCTGCATTTAAGCTAGTTGATGAGATTGCTCCACAGCTAACCGGCCGAACAAGTGGTCACGTTAGGGTTGAGCGCACGCGCCTACGAGTTGGTGACGGTGCTCAGATGGCAATCATTGAGTTCGTGGACGAGCTTAAGCCTGCGCCTAAGGAGGAGAAATAAGATGAAGACTTATTCACAAAAGCCATCTGAAATCTCTAGGCGATGGGTGCTATTTGACGCATCCGAGCTGCCACTAGGTCGTCTGTCGACAATGATCGCCACACACCTAACTGGCAAGTACAAGCCAACCTACACACCTCACATGGACGGTGGCGACTACGTTGTTGTTATCAACGCCGCGAACCTAGTTGTGACTGGTGACAAAGAGACTGGCAAGATTTATTACCACCACAGTGGTTTCCCGGGTGGTATCAAAGATGCAAGCCTTAAGGAAGTTCGCGAGAAGTTCCCCGAGCGAATCATCGAAGAGGCAGTTAAGGGTATGCTACCAAAGAACAAGCTACAGGCAGAGCGCCTAAAGCGACTTCGTATTTTTGCTGGCAGCGAGCACTCTCATACTGCACAAACTCCAGAGAAAGTAGAGGTAAAGTAATATGGCTAAAACCGAATATTTTTACGGCCTAGGTCGACGCAAGAGCGCCTCTGCAAGTGTTCGCCTAATTCCGGGCAAGGGTCAGGTAACTATCAATGGCAAATCCGCCAGCGACTACCTCGACAACAACAAGACGCTTGTAGCAGAAATTACTGACCCGCTAGCAGCGGTTAGCAAGCAAAAAGACTACGATGTTACTGTGCTTGTTAAGGGCGGAGGTCTAAGCGGTCAAGTAGATGCAATCAAACTTGGTATCGCCAAGGCTCTAGTTGTGGCTCACGCAGACCTACGACCAGTTCTTCGCAAAGCGGATCTCCTAAAGCGCGATCCACGCGAGAAAGAACGCAAGAAATACGGTCTACGTTCTGCTCGAAAGAAAGAGCAGTTCTCAAAGCGTTAATCTCGCACAAGCCATCAAACACCTCGCTCCTGGCGGGGTGTTTTGGTATCTGTTATAATGGTAAAGATGAAAGACGTTATTCTCACTGGTATTCGATCGAACGAAGAACCGACACTTGGTAATTACCTTGGTGCTTTTTTGCCCATGGTCGAAATGCAGCGAAAATACGCTGGTCAATATCAAATAAATATGTTTGTTCCTGATCTGCACAGCTTCACTACTCCAATAAATCACGACACGCTTTTTGCTAATACTTTACACAATCTGAAGTACTTCATTACTGCCGGTCTTAATGTCGATGACCCAAATACCTTCATCTACCGCCAAAGCTACATACCGGCTCATTCTGAACTAACCTGGATCCTTGATTGCTTCACTTATGTTGGCGAAATGTCTCGCATGACTCAGTTTAAGGACAAGTCTAGTGAGCACAGCACCAGTGTGACAATGGGCCTGATGAATTACCCGGTGTTGATGGCGGCGGACATTTTGCTCTACAATGCAAAGTATGTTCCGGTCGGCGAAGACCAGTTCCAGCATCTAGAGATCACCCGCGACATCGCTGAACGATTCAATAATAAGTTCGGCGAAGTATTTGTTATCCCCGAAGCCACATCAAAGCAAACGGAGTTTATCAACCGCCAATCAGGCCTACGGATTCGAAGCCTTACTGACCCAACCAAAAAAATGAGCAAGAGTTCTGACGACCAAAAGTCTAAAATTAACCTTAGCGACACCCCCGAGCAGGCCTACAAAAAGATCATGTCTGCGACTACAGATAGCGTTGGAGCCGTTAATTTCGATTGGGAAAGTCAGCCTGGCGTCACCAATCTGCTTCAGTTACTGTCGCTAACCTCTGGACTAGATCAGGAGGCTGTTAACGCTCAGTGGACCGGCCAAACACAGTATGGCCCTTTAAAGCAAGCCGTAGCCCAATCGGTTTCTGATTTTCTGGCTAACTTTAGGAGTCGTTACGATGAAATTTCCGACGATAAGCTACTTGGTGTGTTGGCTAATTCAGAGCGCGAAATGTCGACTATAGCCAACCAGACATTACTGCGAGCACAGCAGGCTGTTGGATTGAGACCGAGGAACTAATGAAGCTAACCAGTAAACTTATCGTTAAGGCCCTAAGGCTTTATGACATAGCCAGCGACAATACTTCACCAAAAGAGCTTAGGTCTCTTGTGACTGTTCATGGCGAAGCGGTGTCTAGCGCCTCATTTATCTATAACAAGAAGCGTTACGGCGTGGTTTTTGGATCTGATATCGATGAGGACTCTACTGACGGGCTTTGGCTGGACTTAACGGTAGGTATAAATATACTGACAAATCCACCAGATGCCTCTACCAAACTAGCACCTTTCTTTGGCAAATTTCTACTTCTAGCAGAGCTGCAGTCTGGCAAAAAAAGACTAGACATGCTGCTGCTAGACCAGTCAACCGACGACATTACACGCAGTCAGTGGCAAAAATACATCAAAGCTGGATGTATTACTGTTGACGGTCAAGTCATAACGTCGCCCGGGTTAGAGGTTGATGAAACTGCGCGTATTGAGATTAATTTTCCAGAGAAGTCTCAAGAAGTTCATGACGTGACGATTTTATACCAAGACGAAAATGTCGTGGTCATAAATAAGCCTTCTGGAATGTTAACTCACGCCAAGGGCGGAATTAACGAAGAGCAGACAGTTGCCGATTATGCTGCCGCCTTTGTTGACGATGAGCTCAGGGGCGAGCGACAGGGTATAGTTCATCGCCTAGACCGTGATACCTCTGGCGTGCTAATAATCGCTCGAAATGCCAAGTCCCTGAAGCACCTACAGTACCAGTTTGCCAATAGAAAAACCACTAAAACCTATCTCGCATTCGTTGGCGGTGTGCCAAAACTACCCGAAGCCGCAATTGACCTACCGATTGGCCGCAATCCATCAAAGCCGAGTACCTTTAGGGTCGACGCTAAGGGCAAGTCGGCTCGCACCATCTACAAGCAGCTAGCAACTAACGGCAAGATTAGCCTGGTCGAGCTAAAGCCTACCACTGGCAGGACGCACCAGCTACGCGTGCACATGTCCTACATTGGTACGCCAATTGTTGGTGATGTGGTTTATGGCAAACCAGCCCACAGGCTTATGTTGCACGCCTATAGTCTGACGATTTTGTTGCCTTCGGGTGAAAACAAGACATTTACGGCTCAAGTGCCCGATTTGTTTGTAGACAAGGCGAGTGAGATCGGCTATGAGTTCTAGCTCGCTTATTGCCGCTCAAGATTCAGCCTCAATTGCAATACTAATTGACGACCTTCCTCAATCTTTAATCATCAATACCGAGGAGGGATTAGATGCTCGGCAGGTAATTGATACTTTGACTGCACGTAAAACCGATGAAGTCACCTGGATACAGCCACAGGAGGACAAAAAATATATCAGCACTGACCAAGTTCGCCAAGCTCTCTCTAGGACTATTACTTTTTCAAAAAATCGACGCATAATTATAATTGAGCCCGCCGCTAGCATGCGAGTAGAGGCACAAAACGCGCTCCTGAAATCACTAGAAGAGCCAAATGCAAATCTTCATTTTATTTTGCTAAAAGAGCGCGCCGAGCCCATACTACCCACCATTACATCGCGCTGTCAGATGCTCAATCTTCACCGTACAAGCGAACAGCAAGATGCCGCTCTGCTTGACTCGCTTAAAGTTGATGCGAGGTCTCGCCAACAGATACTATTTCTTGCTGCCGGTAGACCGCTGCTTATTAAACGCTTGGCAACCCAGCCCAAGATATTAGAGAGAAATCAGTCGCTTGTCGTAGACGCCAAAACCATGCTTGGGTCGGACAAATACAAGCAGCTTGTTGCAATAAATAATTACACATCAGACCGCACCCTGGCGCTCAAGCTTCTAGATACCATTGCTACTATCATCCATTTTCAATTAAAAAACAACGCGGTTAATGACAGGCTTAGTGGCATGATTGATAAAATCCAGTATACGCAGAAACTAATAAATGGTAACGCAAACACCAAGATCGCACTTCTAGCCCTCATTGGCTAGGTCGTGGTATAATAACTAGAGATATGACAGGAATTCTCCTTATCGCCGCAGTCGCCGTATGGCTGCTATTCTACAGGCCATCAGTTGATGGTACCGGTGATTTGCCGGTTAAAATCTCAGAGAAGCTTGATCAGCTCTGGGGTATTGCCCAGGAGTCACTTCGAGATAATAAGTACTTGCGTGCAGAAAAAGCCCTCCTGACTATTCTTAGGGTCGACCAGAAAAACGCCACGGCCTATAATCGCTTAGGTATTCTCTATGCCAAGCAACGCGCCTACAAAGACGCAATCGAGTGCTTCGAAATCGCTCAGAGTATCGAGCCTAGTGCCTCTAGCCTCCATAACGTCGGCTTAATCTACTTTGAAACTGGCGACTATGACAAGGCCGCACTTGCATTCGAGCAGGCGATAGAGCTTGAGGGCGACCTGGCTGCTAGGTATATTGCCTATGCAAAGACTCAAGAAAAATTAGACAACTCCAAGAAAATGATAGACGCCCTAGAAAAGGCAGTTGAACTTGAACCTATACCTCAAACCCTGACCGTCCTAGCCGAGGCCTACGAGAAGATCGGTCAGCTAGAACTGGCGGCATCACTCAGAGAAAAGGCAGCTCGTATGCTAGTACCACTATCAACTCCGGCTGCACCAAAAACCGGCAGAGTTCAGCGTACGCCAAAGCAACCACGCAAGATAATTATGTAGTCTAGTCAGTGGTTATTACTTCTGGACAAGTAAAATATCTCTAGTCAATATATCAAAACTAACAGCGACCAGGCTCTTTGAGGAATATCTTTGTAATGACCTGTGGACTAGCCTCAAACTTATTGGAAATCCTTGTGACAGTGCTACCATCAACTATCTCTGCTAGTTCTGCGGGGTGGGATGTTTTAGTCACCTCTACGGCAGTGCTGGCCTTTTTGGTATTGTCTATGAGCGCTGACATTGCTGCTGATTTTTTAATTCCAAAATAAGACACGACTCCAATAGTGGCCAAAGTTGCCACGACAGCAATGACGATCATTATTTCCACCAAAGTAAACCCGCTACCACGATGCTGGGGGTTAAACATAACCATACAAACATCATACAAAATCACTCATACATAAGCAAGTTGCGCAGAGTAAGTTACAAAAGACATATCAAGATCGTCAGTGCCTATTTGATCAAAAATCCCATCCTGCAATAGAAATATCACACTATATTTATGTTGTTATTGAATAACATTCTACTATCTGATAGAATAATCAGTGTGCCGCTTTAGCCCAGTTGCTGTCC
>DISN01000020.1:0-646 GCA_002421965.1 Candidatus Saccharibacteria bacterium UBA6209 | reverse complement strand
CAATATAGATATATGCCGCTTTAGCTCAGTTGGTTAGAGCAACTGTTTTGTAAACAGTAGGTCTACGGTTCGAATCCGTAAAGCGGCTCCATATGCTGGAATCGTGTAGTGGCAATCACAGGAGACTGTAAATCTCCCGCCTTTCGGCTTCGTAGGTTCGAGTCCTACTTCCAGCACCAAAGTAAAATACCCGTCAATATGCGGGTATTTTACTTTTTGAATTGCATAGCATAAAGATTTGAGGTGGGGCAGCTGACTATTGACATTTAGGCCTAACTATGCTACAATGAATATATGATGTCAATTATCAAACAATTGCTTATAGACTGGAACTCCGAGAAGAACCAGCGGATAAAACTTCAACAGGCCTATCTAGTGATAGTTGCCCTAATGGCTATTGCTTCGGGATTAGTCACCTTAGTAAACATCTCTCTTGGGCGCACCATCATCATGTTTGCGGCAATCCTGGCCCTAGTTTATATCGTCAACAGTATATCGTGGCTAGTGTTAGACATGATCGTTAGCAAGAAAATCGATCTTATTGCTAAAGCACATGGCAAAAAACGCTAGAACTTATCAACCAGCTGTGATATAATCGTCTCTGTTAGCGATGCCGCGATAAGCTCCTGCGTGAAACGCAAGTATT
>DISN01000003.1:5833-12568 GCA_002421965.1 Candidatus Saccharibacteria bacterium UBA6209 | reverse complement strand
CCGTTTGTGAAATTGATCAGTGCCATTGCGACAACTATGACACCGACGATACGGAAGAACCGTTGAGCGAATGCTCCCTTAACTACCGACGTAAGACCACCTAGGGTTAATAGTCCTGGAGTTGTACCAATCGCGAATGCCCCCATAATTACCGCTGCCTGTACAGGATTACCAGTGCTCACAGCGAGTAGTTGCATAGCTTGTGTGAAGCCACACGGCAAAAAGAATGTGGCGGCTCCCATAAGAAACGCGTTTTTATGACTGTATTCCCGTTCTTTTCGAGTGTTTATACCAAGTTTTTTAGCTAGTCCACTCGGCAGGGTGAGTCCGCGAGTAATTCGCGGGAATATTTCAGTCAATTGTAGCCCCAAGATCAGCATGACGGCACCAACAGCAATGGTTAACAGTCCGAGGAATGTACCCTTGAGGGCAAATGCGGAACCAATCGCTCCGATGATTGCACCGAATGCTATGAAGGAGACTATTCGACCTGCATTGAAAAATAGATGTGGACGGAACTTCTGCAGTGCTGTTTCTGTCGGATGGTTCTCGGCATATTTCGCGGCGACACTTATTACCAGCCCACCAATCAAAGCCATGCAGGTTGAAAAACCAGCAGTCAGCCCTACCAACAGCGCCATTGTACCAGTGCTACTACTATTGGAAGTAGAGGAGGTTAGCTTATCAATACCCAAGACCTGAAACAGTACATACAGCCCGAGGACAACGATAATGCCAATCGCAAAATCTTTCCAGATTCGCTCGTTACGCGTGAAGAGAGGCTTTTGTTCACTTTCGTACCCAACTTCATACCCTGCAGCCTGCACGGCTCTCTCAATATCCTTATCTGATATTTGTTCCACACTCGTTATTGTTGCTGAGTTAGATTTGAGGCTTGCTTGAGCGGAAGTAACACCGGGGACTGATTCTAGCTCCTCGGCTATGAGTAGCTCACATGATGCGCAATGCATACCTTTGATTGGTACAGTTTTTTCGAGGGCGTGCGGTTGCGGATTGTCGGCTCGATGCATGAGTCGATCTCTTCGGGATGATTTATGTTTTGTCATAGCTTACGCCTTATCCCCTACATATCGTTCAGGGAAGTTATCAAAGTGCTTCTGGCAAGCATTTGTACAAAAATAATATGTCGCCCCCAGATACATACTCTGATGCTTACTTTTTTCTTCGATCACGTCCATGCCACATACCACATCTATATTAAGATGCTTACCGTTGTGGTCGAGCTGATGATCCGTTTCTAAAAATTCCATATAAACTCCTTCTTTGTTGACTGATAGATCTAATCAAAGAAGGTAGGCCTAAATACGAAGGTTGGTCGTCAGGATCACAATGTCGGGTGGGCGAAATGAGGATGAGCGTATAAGATCAGTCTTCTGTTTAGCCGGTTGATCATATCGTAATTCTGTTGGATTGAAGTAAGTAATTTCGGGCGGAATTGGGTCATCATCTTCGTTATCAACTTGATCAAGTTCTTTTATAGCAGTAGCTGTTGGAACCTGATGCTGAGTCATGCAGCTGACAATATCTACCTCTGAATGGCCCATGTCATCCATTGAAGACATGGCGAACGTCGGCGAACCCGCAACAGCGGGTATGATTATAGAAATCGCAACTACGATGGGCAATAGAAGTTGCTGGTTAATGTGTAGTTTATTGAGCATAGTTTTGTATCCTACTCACAAATATACTCCAAACAAATAATATATTCAATAGTGCGCATATATGTATATTATGTTACAATCAGTACTATGAGCAGCGATATATTATCTATCCAAGAAGAAATCTTTAAACTTATAGGTAACCAAAAACGGCTTGAAATACTTCTTTTGCTAGAGAACCGCGAGCTAAACGTTGGTGAGATGACTGACATGCTAGGACTCCGTCAAGCAAATCTATCGCAGCACCTTACTCTTCTCCGTGCACAGCATCTAATTGAAGTACGCAAGAAAGGACGTGAATCTTTTTATACCCTTGCCGACGATAGTATTGCTATCGCGATTCGAACAATTCATGATTTTCTTCGCAAAACTCACCGTATTGATGCACCTTTTGATAGCAATTCCTTATTCCCAATTGTCACTGATCCAGTTTGCGGCATGCGATTCAGCGCCTCAAAAGCATTTTCACATATTGATAAGAACGGTAAACTATACCATTTCTGTGCGAGTGGCTGTGAGTCTGCATTTAAGGCTAGTGTAAAACTAACTAACGAAGAGCGCATTGCTCAAACTGTTCACGCATAGGAGGAGAACATGAAAAAAACTCAATTCGTAGCATTTGGTTTGATAATTATACTGCTGGTATTTGTGATATTTCTGCTCAACGATAAATCACAAAACAAGTTGGACTCTTCTATTGAAACGAGTCAAAGTTCTCAGTCAGATAATCAGACAAGCAGCATGTATGCCAACATGACGGGTGATCAGTTCGACAAAGCATACCTAACTGATATGATTGCGCATCATCAAGGCGCTCTCAACATGGCAAGCCAAGCCCGAGAGCTCACAACAAAGGCAGAGATTCGAACCTTAGCTGATGCTATCCTTACTTCTCAAGCTACGGAGGTCCAACAAATGATGGATTGGCAACAGGAATGGAATTATTCAGCAACCGATAGCAGTAACCCCCATGCGGGCCATATGATGGAATCAAGCGGCAGTATGGGCGACGATATGGCCAATATGGAGTCAAAGCTAAACGGTTTGAGTGGCGAAGCGTATGATAAAGAGTTTTTGAAACAGATGATACTACACCATCAACAGGCTGTTGATATGTCGAAATATGCAGATACAAACGCCAAGCATCAGGAAGTGAAAGATTTAGCACAAGCGGTCATTTCTGCACAAGAAAAAGAAATTGCTGACATGAAGAGTTGGCAACAAAAGTGGGGATTCTAAAGGCATATGCGCAAGGTGCTGGTGGGTGGCGCTTTACTCATCCTAATTAGTGGAGCTACTTTACTTACCCCTACTATTCGAGATCTCATTAGCCATCGACAAGAGCCTGCAAAAGTTGCAGCTAGCAAGACTCAGACAAAAGTAACCAAGCCTAGAGACCCTAAAACACATGATTTTAGCGACGTTGATTATGCTCAAAAGAAATTATTCCACCACCAGCTAGGTGCCATGATTGCCGACAAGGCAAAAACTGACGCAACCAAGCCAGAAATACGACGTCTAGCCGAGCAAGTAAGTGCACAGGAAACAGAAAGAGCAAACGTTTACGCGGCCCTACTCACATCGTGGAATGAAAGCTACCTGAACATTACCGATTTTCCGGAAACAGGTGGCTGTAATGGTTACCCGACATTTTCCGGCATGTTGCCGCATCTTGATGTTGGGAAATATCGGCTATCGAGCGGCGAAAGTGTAGATACGGCATTCCTCACCTTGCTAATAGAGCATCATAAAAAAGCCACTGATCTAGTGAAACTTGAAGGTGCAATAATAGGCTTTGGTGAGTTGGTCAAGCTGCGCGACACTTCACAAAAAGAGTACAAAGCAGAAATAAGTACCTTCGAAAGGTTACAGAAATCAATTCTATAGCCATAACGTTGATTCATCTTGCTAATTGGGATATCTAATGTGCTTCTTCATTTGGCGGACAAGTGAGGTCGAGACCGATCGGCGCATTAATTCGCAACTGTCACTTTGAGATAATATATTCAGGCTTCCTTCCCACAGAATCTCATCGTCAATGATAGCGATCTTTCGATGGTGTTTAACCGTATACAACACCGTTATGCCTATGCTCTGCATATCCTGTACGGCAACATACGCTTGACTGATATATTTGCCATCGTGTTCGTACGGAGGTCGAGTGTTTACTGTAATTTGAATCCCTCTTTGGCGTGCTTGCCTCAACATAGTCAAAAGCATACCCGTTCGCTTAGTTGTTATGAACGGACTCTCGATATATACGCTATGGTTCGCACGCCGGAGATCGAGTATGAATGATTTATAAAATGTTTCATTATCATATAGCCGTGAATTGCAAAGTGCGGTTGTATCAAAGCTGCCAGAAAATAATCGCTTAAGCATCGCCACTATCCAGCTTCTCGTCATCGTTTGCTCCTTCGATGACTTCTAGGTTATCTAGTCCAATCAAAGTTCTATAATCGTCCCTTATGCCCAGCCAAAATAAGAACGACCTGTTGGGTCGTTTTTATTTTGGATCTGAGGCATTTGAAAGCCCGAAGTTTTGCGTCAGCAAAACGTATCGGGGGTTCGGCGTAGCGCGTGCAGAAAAATTAGCTTGCTCATTTTTCAAACAAGCGGAGGAGGCTTTAGCCGATACTCCTCATCCCCAACAGCGATATTAACTAGTTATACAATATTTCTATCGATTCAAAAAAACCGTTCCCTAAAACCCTGAATTAAACATTACATCCAACGATAGTGCTATACTTCAATCATGATACTACCCACACTAGATGTAATAATCCATAAATACCTAAGAGTCCCCTACCCGCTACATGTGACAAAATTTCGCTCGCCTAAAAGACCAAAAGCGACAATAGTCCTAATCCATGGCATCGGCAACTCCGCCCAAGCATGGTCTGATGTCGCAGATTTACTACCCGAGGATGTTCGGGTAATCGGCGTAGACTTGCTTGGATTTGGCGAGTCGCCAAAACCATATTGGGCCCAATACAGTGCATCCACCCAAGCTAAGTCACTAGGCGTAACACTACTAAAGCTCGGCCTGAATCAGAAAGTCACGCTGGTCGGTCACTCGCTAGGATCGCTTGTCGCAGTTGAAACGGCCAAGAGATATTCGCCAATAGTCAAACAGTTAATCCTCTGTAGCCCGCCATTTTACCACCCCAACAACGACAACGCCCTGGCGTATGAGAAAATTCTTCGCACGATCTACAAAACCGCCATCAAGCACCCATCGAAGCTCATCAGCCTATCGCCAATGGCAGTAAGGCTCGGCATCGTCAACAAATCAATGTCGATAACCGACACCAATGTTGGTGCCTACACGGCAGCTCTGGCCGCCAGTATCATCAACCAAACATCACTTCATGACGTAGCAAACCTAAAAGCGCCGATTCGCATACTATATGGCAGCCTGGACCCAGTCGTAATCGGCAAACACATCGACAGGCTATCCAAAGAGCACGCCAATATCTCCGCCAAAAAACTCCTTGCCGGCCACGAAATAATCGGCAAATACACCAAGGTGGTTGCCGAAGAAATTATAAGGTCAATTTAGTAAAAAGGCCGCTCCTTGAATGAGCGGCCAAGATTACTCCATGTCGGTCATTTAACGCTAACTAGCTTAAGCTCTCGTTGTCCACTGCTAGCGGGCCAAGACACGATATCCGATGGACCCATGCCGACCAGGCTCTTGCCAAGCGGACTGTCAACCGATATCTTGCCGTCGGTCGGGTTGGCCTCTAGGCTGTCGACCAGGGTATAGCGAAATATCCTACCCTGCTGATCGACCATGTCTACCACCGAGCCAATTGCCACGCGTAGTCGATCACGCTTCCTCGGCAGCGGCTTGGCGTTCTTTAGCGCTTCTCGCTTACCCATCAGCCTCGATGAAATCGATTCTAGCTGGATAATCATTTCACTGCGCTGCAGCTCATCATCCCTAGACTTAACTCGACCCATTTCCCTGATTTGTGCCTGAAGAGACTTTTCTTCGATCTCTAGCTTAGCAATCTCTTTATGTAGCTCCTTAAAGCCATTTTTGCTCAAAAATACTGTTTTCATATGTTTCCCCTTTCGATTTCGTAATCGTTTTACTGATCACTGACTACAGTAAAACAATTGAACCTTAAAGAAGTCTAAAAACAGTTGCTATTTGCTTTTGCGCCACAAAGCGGCAATCCAAGCATAGAGAACCCAGAGCGCTAAAAGTAAACATATAGACCAAACGCCTCCCGGCAGGTCTAGAGTCGCACCAAAGAGAATTGTAGCATCAGATATCAAAGCCATCACTTCAAGCACGCTAAGCAGCACCAACGCTACAAATACCGACACAAAACTAGCAAACAACAACCTAGAAGGTAGCTTTAGGCCTATCAGAAACGGCAAAGCAAATAGCTGAGATAGTGCCAGGACAATAGCCACCACAGTAGACCAATTGCTTAGGCCAATCGATTCAAGCATGCTAGGAAATTTCTCAAAGGTAAATAGCTGAGCCAGCAAAAAAACCACCAGGTATCCACCAAGTATTAGTCTCAAACTAGCAATATCTGTATTGCGATTTGTTGATTTCGGTTTTTTGCTACTTTTTGCCTTGCTCATATACACAGTTTACCACCTGGGGCCACAAAACGCTCAAGTTTGTTGTAATTTATACATATTAACTTGCAAAACGTCTGAAATAGCAGTAGTATAACAACAAGCGAACTTACAAAAACAAAAACACCAAAAAGTAAAATTCGCTCTACGACATCCACCACAACTATATGAATTGGAGGGGCCTACCCCTCCTTTTCGCTTTTTAATATACAGTTTGCTAGTTACTAGCCTTAAAGCTGTTTGCTTGGCGCCATTTCTCGATATTGCTATGGTGTCCACTCAACAGAACCTCCGGCACCACAAGGCCGTTGAACTGCTCTGGTCGAGTATACTGCGGAAACTCCAAAGTCTCACCATCAGAAAAACTCTCAATTTCTGCTGACATCTCACCCCCAAGAACCCCAGGCAACAACCGGACAATTGAATCAACTATAGTCATCGCCGGCAGCTCACC
>DISN01000003.1:0-5775 GCA_002421965.1 Candidatus Saccharibacteria bacterium UBA6209 | reverse complement strand
GGCGTCATGAGCAGTACTTTAGCACTCGGGTCATTAGCTTTTGCATGCATAACCGCATTCCACAGCGGCTCGATCATCAATAGCATACCATCGCCACCGCCATACGGAGTGTCGTCCACCTGCTTACGTGGACCGAGACCAAATTCACGCAAATCAATAGTGCTTAGCTGTACAATTTCGTCTTTTTGCGCCTTCCACATCATTGAATTCTCGAACACACCCGTAAACATATCGGGGAATAGCGTAATCACCTGGAGCTTTCTCATCTGTTAAAGTATAGCAAGTATTGACTTTTTTGTCCATATCTGATACAATTGCAGAGCCTAGTTGGTCTCAAGAAAGGATACTAGGATGCTCCTGAAGTCCATCGATGAAGTCAAGAGAGCTTCATATGCACAATCCAGAAAGTTGGGGGCTAGCCATGAAGAGGCAATAGCCCGAGCCAGGCACGAAGGTGGAAACATGGGCTACCTCTACGGCAGCCTCATGGTGATTCCGGCCAAGACCATTCTGATGGTCATGTTCGCTATCCTAATCTGGACATCATGGCTAGACGATTTCTCGGCCATGCATCGATACGCGATCACGTTCGGAGCTGTGTGGGCGTGGTGGTTCGTCGCGGCTGTGTTCGTAGTTAAGATGCGACACTGGTCCGGGTGGGCCCTCTACACACTCCTCCACGTCATCCTCGGGCTCATAGTCGTTCTTGCGACCCTGGGCTAGAGCCCGCCGAAAATAACCTCGCCGAATCGGCTCGATCTGATTGAGACAATAGTCTCTCGGGTCGGCGAAGCCCATTCAGCTCGAGTCCTTTCGGTGGGCTATTTTCATTGTTACTAGGCGGGGCGCGCCCCAAATTCATCAGCCACCAAAAAACCACCCAAGAGGGTGGTTTTTTAGCACAAATAAGCTTCTCAACAAATTACTAGTTTCGTAATCAGTTGCTCGCACAAAGCTGTTTCTCGCAGTTCAAGTGTTGTTGTCTGAACTACTTATGATTATATATCGAGATCATCTAATTCTGCAAGCTCTTTTCGAGCGTTTTCTGCAAAGCTTGAGCGGGTTTCCACAACCTCATCTGTTGAGTTGTCCACAACAGGGCTTTCGTCGTCGTCTGACGAGCTTGATTGACTGCTTTGGCTGCCAGTAAAGCCGTCATTGTTGACGATTTTTAGGTTGTAACGAGCATCATTTTTAGTACCAAGTGCACGAAGCAAGGTTCGCAGGCTCTGAGCCGTACCGCCACGCTTACCAATTACTCGGCCTAGGTCTTCTGGGTTAACGGTTAGTGTAAGCAAAACGCCCTTTTCGTCGATCAAACGTTCCACTACAACATCATCTGGATTCTCTACCAGTGACTTAACGACATACTCTACAAATTGCTGGTCTATTGTTGACATACTGCCCCTCCTCCTGAAGTTATACTGTAATTACATTGTACCACACTGAACTTATGCTTGGTATTTCTCGAGCGCAGCTTTTGCGGCTGCCTGCTGAGCAGCCTGCTTGCTTGGACCAGTCCCCTGACCCATCTGTTTTTCACCAACAAATACCCCTAAGGTAAACATCTTGTCATGGTCCGGACCATCCTCTTCAAGCACTTTGTAGACCGGAGTGTGCCCATCAATTCGCTGCGAAACTTCTTGCAGGTGAGACTTTGGGTCGCGCCACGAACCCTCGCGCAAAATATCATCAAGCTTAACAATGATGTTTTTGTGGATAAAATCACTAGCCGTATCGTAACCAAACTCTAGATAAATAGCGCCAACGACCGCCTCAAAAGCATTAGCTAAGATCTGCAGCCTAGCCCTATCAGATCCATTTTTCTCGCCCTTACTCATCCTAACTAGTGGCGCGTAGCCAACAGACTCACCGGCCGCACCGATACTCTCGGTTCGCACCAATGACGCCCGCCAACTAGTCAATATGCCCTCTGGCTCGTCATAATTAGCAAACAAATAATCCGTTACGACCAACTCGAGCACTGCGTCACCCAAAAATTCTAGGCGCTCATTGTGTTCGGTGGCTGATTTTTTGTGCTCATTGACATAACTGCGATGGGTAAGTGCCGTCACAAATGTGTCAATATTCTCAAACTCTAGCCCTAAAACATTTTTTGCAAACTCTCTGTATGGAGTTAAATCCATCCCGCTCATACTATCCTCCTGTTCATATTATAACCTGTAACACAGGGCGCATCCTCGGAATAGCCAGAGCAAGCTCGGCTCTTCTCTCGAATACTATTATTATAGTTTTTCCTGCCGGATACGCTTCATCGCCAGCATGATTAGCTTGCCGATATCCTCGTATTCGACCTCATCCAGCGCATCGTAAAACGAAAACCACTTTAGACCATTCATCCAGTCCTCTTTCTTTGGCTCCTCGTGCGGATCTAGTGCCTTGACCAGATAAACTTGCTGAGATATCAACACTAGTTTATCTAACCGCCGATAACGAAAATTGACCTTGCCTAGCCAACCGCACATAGCAATGTTCTTAAGCCCAGACTCCTCCGTAACTTCACGCTTAGCAGCGTCGACGGCAGTCTCACCCGGCTCGACATGGCCCTTAGGTATAGTCCAGCGATCACGTGCATCCTGGTAGAGCAGAAATTCTACTTCACCCTGATCGTTGCGACGAAAAATCACACCACCAGCGGTTGATTCGCGCACCACCTCTTGAATTGATGGCTTTTTACGACCAAAATACTTTTTAACTGACTGTAGGTTTGGTTTCATCTGAGGAGCCCTCCACGAGAGTCCGATACGCCGTACCAAGTACGCCGTTTACGAACTTTCCTGAGTTATCCGAACCAAATGACTTTGCTAGCTCAACCGCCTCATTGATGACGACCTTGTACGGGACCTTTTCATCTGAATGTACCAGCTCATAGATACCAAGCCGCAAGACAGCGCGGTCAATTCTAGATATCTGCTCAATCGGCCAATCAGGTGCCAAGGGAGTTAACTGCTCATCAAGCTTCGACTGTAGTTCAATCACTCCGTTGACTAATTTTTCAATAAATGAAAAATCATCGATCGAAGATTTATACCTCTCGAGGTTGCGTTTCAATATTTCTGATGAATTAGCCCACTTATCTTCAGATTGAACACGAAACTCGTATTCATACAAAGTTTGTAGTGCAATCATGCGGCCAAGATGACGATTTGATGCCATAGCAATATTTGGTTCAGTTGTTAATTATCTTAGTTTTTACCAGTTTCACGCTTGGTAGTCTTCACTTTGACAGGTGAAGTAGCATTGACTCGACGGGCCAACTTTAGCTTCAGGTGACTGCGGCGAAGGCCGGTCTTGCGTGGACTTGTATGCTTTTTCGGTTGTGCCATACAAAATTCTCCTTTTTCAGTTTATAGTAACACTTAGGTGGTATTATAACGGTTTTTAACAGATTTCTCAAGGGGAAAATAACTATATTAGTACATTACTATTGACTTTTTATCACGCTTGTGTTAATATAGAAGTATGGGCGATACTATATCAGCCCCCGAAAGAAAGGATATTATTTTTACTATGAGCAACTTCTTACGATCAAAGAACATACTAAAGGCACCAGCTATCGCCCTAGTGGGAGCAGCTGCCCTTTCAGGATGTGCCAATGCAGAACAAAACAAGCAAGATACTATTATATGTGCTGATCAAGCTATAGTCAATGTCAAGCCTGGAGACACTTTAACGAAAATAATCCGCGAAGAATCTTCTGACGGATCGCTCAGTAGCGCTCAGATTCATAATATAGTTGCCCACGTAGCGAAAGAGTGGGAAGAGAGTGGCAGAAGCGGTGATTTGCCAGATATGATGGAGATTGACCCGAGCGACCTTCCTGCGCACAACACATCTAAGCTACCTGAATTGCAAGCCGAAGAGATAATCGTTGTGCCAATGCACTGTAGTGCGCGGGTACAGGACTAGGCCAGCCTATTTCAATGACCAGCAGCCGACAAATATGTCGGCTGTTTTTCATGTAACGATATTGACAAGTTTTCCAGGAACATACACTACTTTCCTTGGCTCGCCATCGACAAATCTCTGAACATTTTCATCCGCTAGAGCCGTCTCTTCGACGGTTTTTTGGTCAGTGTCGGCGGGCAGCTCTAACTTAGCGCGCAACTTACCGTTCACCTGAACGATTATGGTCATTTTATCACTCTGGATAAACGAATCGTCCCATTTTGGCCAGTGGTCGATGTGGATTGTGTCAGTGTGACCCAGGTCACTCCATAACTCCTCTGTAATATGCGGCGCAAATGGCGCCAGTATCTGCAGCAGACCCTCTAGTGCAAACCGCCAGTCATCACCCTGATTAATACCATCTGCGTCCTTGATCTTGTACAGACCGTTAACCATCTCCATCATCGCTGCGACGGCAGTGTTGAACTTCTCGTCCTCGATATCGCTAGTGACTTTTTTGATAGTCGCATGAGCAATCTTCAAGATATCACTACCAGCATTAGAGGCGGGAGCGGCGTCCTCTGAAAAAATCTGGGCTGCATTTGCGGGTCCCGGATTATTTTCAGAGGATGCCCGACCACCGACCTCAACCTCAGCCTCAACAAATTCCTGCACCAAATTCCACACCCGATTAAGGAACCGGTAAGTACCTGGCACGCCCCGAGTATCCCACGGCGCGTCCATATCATACGGCGCAATAAACATCTCATAAACTCGCAGCGAATCAGCTCCATAACCAGAGTCCATAATCTCCATCGGATCAATAACATTGCCCCTTGACTTAGACATCTTCTGACCGTCTGGCGCCATAATATAGGCGTTATACATCATTCGCTTAAACGGCTCTGGGGTCGGCACTAGACCTAGTTTATAGAAAAACCTCATCCAAAAACGACTATAGAGCAGGTGCGCTACCGCATGGTCGGCACCGTTGTAGTAATCAACCGGCAACCACTGCTTCGCAAGCTCTGGATCCCAAGCTTGCTCGGCGTTAAATGGATCGATGTAGCGAAGGAAATACCAGCTTGAGCAGGCGTAGCCATCTAGCGTATCGGTCTCACGTCGACCCTCTTGCCACTGGTCACCGTCTGGTTTTGGCTCGGTAATTGACACTGTTTCACCGGTGTCGACATTTACCCAAACCCTAACCCAGTCATCTACCTGAGCCAGCACCGAAGTATTACCGCCAGTTGGCCTAAAGTCCTCAACTTCTGGCAAAACAACTGGCAAACAGCTCTCGTGAACCGCAATTGGCGCATGGCCATCGACATGGACAATTGGAATTGGTGCACCCCAGTAACGCTGGCGAGAAATTAACCAGTCACGCATACGATAAGTTGTCTGCGATCGACCAGTTCCCCGCTCCTCCAGCCAAGCTACAATCTGCTCTCGAGCATCTTCGCTTCGTTCACCGTTAAACGAACCGCTGTTAATTAACTCCCCCTCGCCAGTGTACGGCTCTGTGTCTTTGTAGCTATCTGGCGTATCAATAACCTGGATAATTGGTAGATCAAATTTCGTCGCAAACTCGTTGTCGCGCTCGTCATGCGCCGGGACAGCCATCAACGCACCCGTGCCGTAACTGCCAAGCACATAGTCGGCTACCCAGATTGGAACTTTAGCGCCACTGACTGGATTAACCGCATAACTACCAGTAAACACTCCGGTTTTTTGTTTATTCTCCTGGCGCTCAACCTCTGACTTACTGGCAGTAGCTGCAATATAATCATCAACTTGTTGGCGATATTCAGCCTTGGTCAGCTGCTTTGCTAGATCGCTCTCCGGGGCGAGTGCCACGAAGCTAGC
>DISN01000002.1 GCA_002421965.1 Candidatus Saccharibacteria bacterium UBA6209 | reverse complement strand
TATTCGCTCTGATTGAATCCACCAAAGCAAATGGAGTCGCACAAACGGCGACTCCATGAATCATTGAGTAGACCGCCTACTTGGCAAATTCAATAGCTCGCGTCTCGCGAATTACGTTCACTTTGATAGTGCCAGGGTACTGCATAGTGCTCTCGATCTTTGTTGCAATATCACGTGCCAGCTTGATAGCCGACAGGTCGTCAATCGACTGGTTATTGACGATAATTCGCACTTCACGGCCAGCAGAAATTGCGTAGGCTTTGTCGACACCACTAAAGCTTGTGGCGACATTTTCAAGGTCGCGCATACGCTCGGCAAAGTTCTCGGCTGAAATATTACGTGCACCTGGGCGAGCAGCCGATACAGCATCACAGACACGGACAACCAGGGCCTCTGGTGTGGTTGCCTCGATATCATCATGGTGAGCCTCGATTGCATGGACAATCCGCTCGTCCATGCCGTACTTACGGGCTAATTCGGCACCAATATGGTGATGCTTACCCTCAATCTTGTGGCTAACAGCCTTGCCGATATCATGCAGTAGTGTAGCGATCTTGGTGATTCGCACATCGGCACCGATCTCTTCAGCAATCATGCCAGCCATAGATGCCATCTCGGTACTATGCTTTAGCACGTTTTGGCCATAACTGGTTCGGAACTTTAGCTCACCGAGAAGCTGTAGCATTTCCTTTGGAATACCGACGACGCCAGTTTCGCGCATTGCATCCTCTCCGGCCTGTTTGATCTCTTTCTCAATTTGCTTCTGAGCCTTAGCCACTACTTCTTCGATACGCGCTGGATGGATGCGTCCGTCCTTCATTAGCATCTCTAGGGCAGCCCTGGCAACTTGGCGACGGATTGGATCAAAGCTTGAAAGAATAATCATCCCGGGAGTGTCATCAACCATGATATCGACGCCAGTTTCTCGCTGCAGTGCCTGAATATTTCGGCCTTCTTTACCGATAATACGGCCCTTCATCTCGTCGTCCGCCAGCTTCAATGCAGTAACAGTTCTCTCGGCAGTGACATCACTACTCATACGCTCCATAGCTGTCAGGAGAATCAACTGAGCACGCTCCTCGGCATCGTCAGTTGCTTCCTGCTGTAGCTTGGCTACTAGTCCAGTCAGATCATCCTTGATGTCACGCTCAGTCATCTGCATCAGCTTTTCAGCGGCTTCTTGCTTTTTTAGACCAGCAATTTTTTCTAGTTTCTCTTGCTGCTTTGTCCTGATGCCGCGGATCTCATTCTTTAGAGACTCAACCTCATCTTCGCGAAGTCGAAGCTTCTCGGCTCGATTATCTAGTTCGTCAAGCTTTTTATCTAGCGACAATTCTCGCTCTGCTAGGCGATTTTCGATTTTTTGAATCTCTTTTCGGCGCTCATTTTCGAACTTAATTGCCTCGTCCTTGGCCTTGAGGACGATGTCACTAGCCTTGGTCTTGGCAGCTGCGATATCTCGATCGATCTGACTTTTGCCTTTTACTTGTTTGGTTCGCTGATATCCAGCAAAACCGCCGGCGCCAAGAGCAACTCCGACAACGGCTATGATAATTTCTATCATATGCTATCCTTTCTCTGGTGCGCTCAAAAATTACCGAAGATAAATTATTTCGGACGTTAATCTGTTCAGTTTATTAGCCTTGGTCATATTTATTCGAGCGACCGTATTATCAAATATTGAAGTTATTAAAAAGTCATTAAGACCTAGCTTTAGTGTACGTCAAAATAGCCAATCACGCAAATTATTGTGTATTGTTATTTTTTGGGCTTTGTAATGTGAGCATCACCGCCGTAAAAAGGCAGAATGACTTGATCGTCTTCACCGGACGACAGCCTGCCCAGTGCGCTCTCCCGCCAGGAGTCGCCGGTTTCGCCAACAATCGGCACACCCAGACCATCGGCCAATGTATTCGCGACTGCCATGCCAATACGAAGTCCCGTAAAACTACCCGGACCTCTCATAATACCAATTCCTGATATATTTTTAACATCACCTACTTTTTCCTGGATAACGGCGAGTAAGCCCCTAGCCAGTGTCCTACCAGCCTCCCACTCAAAATTATTTGAACTCTCACCATCAACAGTAGTTAAGCGACAGGTGGCCGTTGAGGTGTCCAGTAATATGATCATTTAAGACTCTCCTCCAAATCACGTAAAATCTGAGCGGATCGTTCACCAAATGAATCAAACTCCAACAATCTCTCGGTTTCACCTGTAGCCGCTATCGACAACCTCAAGCGATCCTCCGGCAAAACACCTTCGACAACACCACCCCACTCAACAACAGTGACATTCCTCGATGAATTCAAGGCTTCGTCTAGCTCATTTTCCATAATTCCAGCCTCATTCAGACGATAAAAATCATAGTGACACAGGCTCAGGCCGTCCCTGGCTGCGTATATTCGACTGATGTTAAAAGTAGGACTCTGTACTGACTCAGAGATACCAAGCCCCCTGGCGAGGCCCTTAGTAAAAGTAGTCTTGCCCGCCCCGACATCACCAATAAGCTCAACATACTCGCCACCAACAAACAGTTGGCCCACTTTTTCTCCAATATCCTTCATCTCAATATCACTAAACACGGTGTACTTCACATCTGATATTGTACTATGGATTTGTGTTTGGTACAAAACAGCAACTGTCGTATAATAAGCTTAAGAATTATGCGGATATCTGACACTACCATAGAAAAAATCCTTGTCAAGGCTGGGTCTATTGATGAGACCAAGCTTAACGAACTCAAAAGTGACGCCGAGGCAAATTCGAAGTCGCTTCAAGACACGGTTCTTCGTAGCAATATAGTTGATGATGAAAAGCTAACAGAAATGATCGCCGAGTACATCGGTGTGCCATTTATTCGCATTAACCCGAAAGA
>DISN01000026.1 GCA_002421965.1 Candidatus Saccharibacteria bacterium UBA6209 | reverse complement strand
TCGGCTTTGAGCCGGAAACATTTAGCGGCTACAAAAAGTCGCTTCTAACCAAGCTGCTCGAGCTTTGGTGGACTATACAGTTTATCTTGATGATTCTGGCAGTTCCTCTGCTGATTATTTTGACAGTGCGCTACAAGTCGCTCTCTGGTCGCAAAAAAGAAGTTGGGACGATTGTTCCAGAGTATTTACCACCAAAAGATAGCAGTGTGTCTGTTGCTGCTACTTTGGTAACAACTAGCTCGTCTTTCACGGCGCAGATAATAGACTTTGCTGTTCGGCATTATATTAAGATCTACGAGAAACAAGAGGCTAAATTGTGGAAACCCGCAGTTTACGAGATGGAGATAGTTAAGCCGGTTGATGACCTCGCTATAGAGGAAAAGGAGCTAATCAAGGACATATTTAGTCTTACTGCAGTTGGCACAAAGATAGATACCGAATCTATGAAGAAAGATTATGGGCTGGCCTACCGACTAATAGACAATCCATCTATTATCAAGAATCTCAAGCGTGGCGCCTATGGTATCCAAGAGAGAAGCCCAGAAAAATCGGCGTGGTTTAAGCGATTTGGCGTGGTGATGATTGTTGGTAGCGTGGCTCTACTTAGTCCGGTATTGCTATCTTTGGCGATAGTTGCGTTCATTATGAGCTCGACACTTTGGGTCTTGACGGACAAGGGGCTTGCACTCTATCGCTATTTACAGGGTCTAAAAATGTATATATCTGCAGCCGAGGTTGAACGATTTAAGATGCTGCAAAGTCCCGAGGGTGCCAACAAGGTTCAAGTTGATTTGTCAGATCCTAAAAAGTTGGTAGAGCTATACGAGANNGGCGTGCAACCAGACTGGTATAGCGGTGCAAATATGGCCGCATTTAACGCTGCGGCGTTTTCGAGTGCTATGTCAAATCTCAACACCTCAATTAATTCTACTGGTGCTGGATTCTCATCGTCTGGCGGTTCTAGTGGTGGCGGATTCTCTGGCGGCGGCGGTGGCGGCGGTGGAGGCGGTGGCTGGTAAGCCCTCTGGCGGATATTTAAAAAACCACCCGATGGTGGCTGCGCGAAAGGATTATTCTTGTTTTACGACCTTACTGGTAAAATACCTGTTTGGTTTGCAGGATATTGCTATTATAGCAAATTATTATGAATATGTCAATAGATAAATAGTGGTGCTATACGGTATTGAGCAGTGGGCCCGGGGTTCTTTGCCGACTAGACTTAAATCTCGTCCACAAACCGAATAGGAAAGGTGTCGCAACAAGCTGCGCTTCTTCGCTTGCTCGTCAGAAAAAACAATATTGGTGCTTTTCTGGCTTCGCATTGCTAAGCCAATCCTTCAACTTTTTGCGTTCCACAAAAAGTCGAAGGCTTAGTCCGTCGCTGAAATATAGAAAAACGAGTACCACCTGGTACTCGTTTTTCTATGGTCGACTGGTAAAGACGGTTATCGAACCTACCCCAACTGTTGGATGCACTCCACAGATTATTATTAGGCTACCAACAAACTCAAGAAAGATTAGGCAGAACTAAGGCTATTCTAGAAAATTTAGTGAAGCTAGATTCCGTAACTAGCTTACGCATACTTCGATAGGATCACTGCGTCCTGTGTTGCTCAATGATGTCAGCAAGTAAGCGATCGTTAGCTTGGTTCAAATCTTTGATCTTTGAATCAAGTTCTGTGATGCCCCATTCGTTAAATGACGTACCTTCGGGATTGTAGTAGCTTTTGGATACCCTCTCAATTGTTGTCTCGTCCAAATTAGGAACTTTGATGACACCAAAGTATTGCATTGCTAAGCTACCGCCCTGACCGCCTACTGATATGAAGTCAAGCACGCCTTTTTTTCGTAGATACCTTAAGAATGAACTCACATAGCTACTTTCGAGTGTATCGTGATCCTCTTTATTCAAGACGATGCCGTGAATATTAGTGATCACCCTTTCTCCTGGATCAGTAAACATTACGCATTTACCCACTGAACCCTCAGCGGAAAAGACGATATCTCCCTTACTAATTACACTCAGGTTGTTCTTATTACCTAAGTACTCATATTTCTCAACTGTCCCGAAATCAGAAAGATTAACAGGTCGAGCGAGTTTGTAGAAACCTTCTTGAAAATGGTCGGAGTAGATACTTTTACCAATGGCGGAAATTTGAAGATTCTGCCCTCGTGTAATTGTATATCCCCAGTCTTCCAGAGTTCCAGAACCATTCTTATGACTCTCTATCAGCCACTGCATACCCATAAAATCTTCACCATAAAAACCAGCGTCGATTCTATTTAAGGAGCGTAGATTGCTAATACGAGGAAATGAGTAGGTGTAGTCTTTTAGTTTTTCAGGATATCCTAGCTCATTATCCAAGATGGTCTCAATCTCAAGCTCTAGTTCTCGAACCCTAGTTTCATATTGAATAATCAGTTTGGTATTGGTCTCAATTGTCTCAATTATTCGTTCTTTATCGTTTATAGGGAAAGGTATTAAGCAATCTAAAAATAAAGTTTTGGCGTGTTTTATCGTTGCACCTTTAGAGACCATAAAACCTAGTTGAGTCTTGAAGAAGGAGTGTTTGATTAACGCAAGTATATAAAACTTGTGATCGGTAATCGTCAACTTATACAAACCATTTGAGAGCATATACGACGGGTAATCTCTATCCAGAATAATAACTTCACCGATGTTCGAGTCTTTGGAAATAATAATATCGCCCTCTTTAAGTTCGTGATCCTTAAATGAAGAGGGTAATATTGGAATTATTCCGTCATTAGTATGATTAAGCAAAAGACTCGATGGTTGTAGTGCTTTTGTTCTAATGAAGTACTTGTCAGAGTTTGGAATATAAGAGGCTGAGCCTACCTCTTCACCGTTCAATGGGGCAGATGATAGTAAATCTCTTAATGGCTTGCTGTGTGCTTCTGAGACTACAACACGGCTATAGTTGTTTGGCGATAGGCTTGTCTTTTTTCCTAACACATCGCTTAGTCTGATGCTTGTAGGGGTAGCGACGTAGTTCATTACAACTCTCCAGATGCCGTTGGTATATGATCTGATTCGGAAACAGGAGACGGGTTACTTAAGAATATTTGTTTCAGGTATTCTTCTTGGGAAACACACCACTCACGGAATTCTTTGATTGTCGGGGTGAAGTCCTCATCCAGCAATGATTCGCCTTGCTCGTTTATTTCAATCTGGAATGTCTCAGGGTCTATTTTATAAACAGGCTTGAAGTACTTCACTCGATTTGACGTCCTAACCTCGTAGCCAATTTTTTTAATATCCTTTACGAATATTTCGTAGTTCGATTCTGTCAGTTGAGCCAACTCTTTATCGTCTTTAGGTTTGTAAGCCACTATAACAGTAGTGTTTACACCAGTTTCTGCGAAGATATTAGAAGGCAGGTCGAACAGTCCTACTACACGCATTTTCGAGAGAAGCCATTTTCTCGCCTCTTCCCATCTGTCTATAGAAGCTATGGAATTTGAGACAACAATCCCCATTCTTCCACCTGGTTTTAGTACCCTATATGCGTTTTCAAGGAAGACAATACCGAGGTCTATCCAGCTACCAGACCGAGCTATATTCCACATCTCATAGAGCTCCGCAATTTGCTTGTCTTGTTCGGATTTTGGTTCAAATTTTCGATTTTCACCGAAAGGTGGGTTCGTAAGGACGACGTCAAACTTTAGAAGCTTAGTCCCGTCTACCCAGTTATCCCAGTTACCATTTTTGTGAAGCTTTGGATCAAGGGCTACTAATTCTTTCTTAATATTGAACTTGTGCAAGATAGAGCCCATATCTGGCATATAGCGAAGCGTTGCATTGCCGTCACCATTGAGTAGCATATTCAATTGTGCTAGCTTTACCATTTGCTCATCGTTATCAACACCGTAGATATTGTTATCGTCAAGTGTACCGTTTCCGTTAACATAACTCATCGAGAGAAAATCAGCGATTCCTACAGTAGGGTCGATGACACTTTCACCCTTGCCAGGGTTTACTGTTTTTACCAAGAAGTCAATTATTTTCAAAGGTGTGATGAACTGTGCTTTGTCGGTTTTTGTAAACTCGTTTGCGAACTTATAAAATACAAGTTGGTAGAGATCACTGTCTGTTGATTTGATAAAGCTGTAGTCCTGAAGATTCTCTACAATTGAGGCAATAGCTTTTACGTGGCTTTCATTCTGCCAGTTAATCGTTGCCGTATCTACAGATTGAAGTATCACCGTATACTCATCTGAAGCGTCTCCGTAGAGTTTCCGAATACGCTGTACAAAGTCCTGAACATTATCATCACTTAGTTTGATGTAAGCCTTCTCTTTATCAGATATAAAGAAGCTAAGTACTTTTTTCTCTGGATTGGTTTGATAAAACTTGAGGTACTTCTCATCCTGATCGGTGTCTAGAAATTCTTCACTCCGTTTTTCATCAAAGATTTTAAGTGCAAGCATCTCTATGAGAATTTCGTAACCCCTAGAATTCCTTAGTCCAACTTGGTCTAATGTTCTAAGCATATTAGACAGAGCGAAGTTAATCTGTGAACTAGATGCTCCCGTAATAAGGTCTAGGTCATTTACGGTTCGTTTTGACCTATCAAGTTCTTGAGAAACATTTACCCGTGCCAGCAATTTCTCGAATGAAGGAATATAGGTATAACTATCTGTTAGGTCAAGAGAGAGTTGCCCTGTTGTGCTCTTGTTAGCCTTCTCATTCTTGGATTCGTCGTAGCGAATTATAACGCCATTCTTTTTCTGGAAGATATAAAGTCGCTCACTGTCATAATAGAAACCGAGACAGTAGTTCTTGTCGGATTCTTTAAGCTCAGCTCTTACTTGCGATGTGAATACTGCCTTTATATCCTTACCATCAGATTTCTTGAACTCGATGATAGCAACCAAGTGATTCCTTAACCAGTCAATCGAATCTTCGTCTTTTGACTCTCGCCATTTTCTATAGTGCGTAATCCACTCTTTATCATCAAAAATACAAGCGTCTATACGTATCGGAGCTGAACTTTTATTGCCTTTTGGGAAACTGACTTCCGCACCAATATAGTCTTTGCTGTACAAGCCACTGTCGACTAAACCAAAGATGAACTGCCACTTGTAGTATTCTTCTGAGGGATTACCCTGCTTGTCCTTCAAGTGAATGTCTTTTAAATATTTACCATCTACGGGGACGATACTCTGTTCAAGATTGGTATTAGTATATTTCTTGTCGAATTTGTTTTTTGATTCTAAAAAGCTAGCCATATACCTATTCTACCAATCCTTCAGAAACTTCACAAGACTCCGAATATTTTCATCTACTCGTTAAGTGGGGGAGCTTTATTTCACTGGTATAATAACTCCATATGAACGACGACAATGACAAACACGAAGAGAGTACAATCGAGCTACCAGAAACGGAGCTACCGACTCAAGAGTCAGCCACCGATACTTCTAATTGGGACAATAAGGTATCAACCGATCCAAGCGGTGAGAAGTATATAAGGACTGAAGACTAGCGGTTAGCTACCCCCCTACCTTGATCTCATCATTTTTTAGAAAAGAACGTAACGACGCTGAGGCAATAGAAAAGTATGGCAAGAAATTAGCTAAGGGCGTTCGTATGCGTTACATAACTGCACATATTGAATGGACGTTAAGACACTTAACCAAGAATACCCTAGAAGCTTACAGGCTTTACATTGGTCGCCTTGAGAAAAAGCTGGCAGTCGATAAAGAGATAGCAAAACGCAAGCTCGCCAATGCTAAAACCGACTTGAAAAAACAAGAGGATATGTACGCTAAATACCAGAACCTCCAGCTACTTAGTCTCGACAACTACAACAAACACCACGAAGGTAAATTGGAACACCACCAAAACCTTATTAACGCTCATACCTCTAGTATCGACAGTCTACAAAAATAGCTAGCAATACTAAACAAAGCACTGCCAACTCGTGAGCAATTTGTTGAACTCGTACATTCGTATCTGGAAACCATTCTGAGTACGACCGATTTAGCAGAAGAAGACGCAGTGTATCAAGAAGTTGTGTTGAACCTCCGAGTCAGAGACAACGTGGTATCTGTTATAAAGTTAAATCCACCATACGATAATATGGTGGATTTAGACAAAAATTTCTCTTGGTCGGGGTGAAAGGACTCAAACCTTCGACCTCTCGGTCCCAAACCGAGCGCGCTATCAACTGCGCCACACCCCGATAGGTGTACTTGAGAAATTATACACCAACTTCCTCATTTTGACTAGTGGATTTTATCTTAGTAATCAGGTATAAATAGGGGCAGTATGAAAAAGATATTCGCATGGCTCGATGGCCATTGGTGGGTTGTGTCGCTACTTTCTGGTATCGGTGTATTTGTTGTTACGATGCTTTTGTCTCTTGGTAGATCGGTGTGGTTTGACGAAGGATACTCGATTTACTTGGCCCAGCAGGATCTGCAAAGTCTTCTGGCTTTTACGGCTGTGGACGCCCATCCTCCGCTTTATTACATAATCCTTAAGTTTTGGGGAGAATTATTCGGCTTTAGCGAACTGGCCCTAAGGTCGCTAAGTGCCATCTTTGCCGGCCTGTCTGTTGGTCTTGGGCTGGGATTGACCAAGCGGTTGTTTGGCTTGCGGGCGGGACTGATGGCTATTCCCGTAGTTGTTTTGGCGCCGTTTATTTTGAGATACGGCTATGAGGTGAGGATGTATTCCCTTGCCGCACTGATCGGTGTGGCTGGAACATACTCGATGATTTTAGCCATGCACACAAAGAAAGCAATCTGGTGGGTGCTGTACGCAGTTCTCGTGGCTCTGGGTATGTATACTTTATATGTTTCAGTGGTCATTTGGTTGGCCCATCTAATCTGGCTAGCCTGGCATTCATCTAGGGAAGAAATACCAGTTCGTCACTGGACGTGGGCGTGGGCTTATGTTGGATCGGTGATTTTGTTCTTGCCTTACATGCTCACATTTTTTAGCCAACTACTAAACTCAGTCCTCTCCGGAGTAGGTACTGAGGTGACGCTGACTACGCTGGTTGATTTATTTACGATATTTTTCATATTTACGCCCGAGTGGCGGGTCGGCGGCTGGGAGTCTTTGGTGCTGGGACTGGTGCTTGTCGGATTGATCTTGGCGACAATCATTGCCTTTAGACGAGTTGAGGCAGAGAAGAGAGGCTATCTGTATCTTTATCTGGGATTGATTGTTGTGCCGATGCTGGTTTTTGCCATAATGTCCTTGCCGCCACGTGAAGCAATATTTTTGCCGCGATATATGGCCCACGTGGCAGTTTTTGTCTATCTGTTTATCGCTGTAATCTTATCAATTACAGTTGGGTCAGTGCGGCGTAGGCGAGTTGTTTATGGCTTGTACATGGCTGTTATCTTTGTGTTTTGTTACGGTGTTGGGGTTTTGACGGTCGGAGGCAATGTGATATTTGAGCAGATAAAAACTCCTATGGCCAAGCAGATCAGCGAGCAGTTGCAGACGCGCGAACTTAGGTGCAGTGATCAGGTGACGGTTGTGGCAGATGAGCCGTATTTTTACATCGATAGCTTCTTCTACTACCAAGACTGCGATCTATATTATTACCTCGACCGAGACAATGACAGGCGCGGCGGTTACGCTCCGTTGAAAAATAGTCAGCAATATCAAATCCGTGAAGCTTCCGAGATCAATTCTCGCTACCTGGTTCATTTGCACGGAGAAATCGTCTATATGGATGTTGATGAGCGTTACGAATTGGTTGAGCGAATTGAGATGGACAAGCAGTTCGCTGATATATATAAATTATCTATACAGCAAAATAACTAGCTATTAGCGTGGCCGATTTTTTGCGATCGTTCTAGCTTCTTGCGTAATTGACTCGTCGATTTTCGCTGCTTGAAACTCACCATATCGGTTAATCACTGACTGCTCAATTAGCCAATCAGCTAGTCTGGGGTTCTTTGGCAGTAGCGAGCCGTGGAGGTAGCTGCCAATCACATTTTTGTAGCGCGCACCTTCCGTGCCGTCCTGGCCATTGTTGCCTGCGCCAAGTCTTATTTGTGCCAGTGGTATAGCGGATTTGCCTAGGGTGGTTTGACCACTGTGGTTCTCGTAGCCAACGATAGTCCCGAAGTCCTGACTTTCAGCGACAACATTGCCAATCAGCCTCTTCGGGCCTGCCACCGTCTCGACGTCCAGCAAGCCAATTCCTGGGATTTTCTGGCCACTCGTTGTGATAAAGTGGTGGCCGAAAAGTTGATACATCCCGCAAATTAATAGCATCGGCACTTTGCGATCTGCTAGCTCGTAAAGATTGGCAGATATGTTCAAGAGGTCGTGCTGGACATTATCTTGGCCGCTATCTTGGCCGCCACCGCCAACGACAATATCTATCTCAGCGGGAAGCTTGTCTCCGGCATTGTATTCACAAATATTTGGCTGATAGCCGTGCCATTCAAGACGCTTTTTGAGCACTAGGACGTTGCCCCAGTCGCCATATATATTCATATCCTTTGGATAAAGTTGAAGTATGTTAATAGGCCGACTCATCGTACTACCTCGACAGCCGTCAACTTAGCTAGTTCTCGTCTAATGCTAATCATCGCCGTGTAAGTACAGTAAATACGCTTGGGCTGGTCGGGATTGGTTTTTAAAAAGTACCTCAGGCTGTTGGTGATATCGGTGTTTATCTTGGTGGTGGGTATATCGTCGTAGCGAAGCCTAAGCGCCATGTCATAAGCGCGAATTCCCGAAACAATTTTCACTGTGCCTTTCCCTAAGCCATGAAAATCAACATCCCATAGCCAACTCATATCTCGGCCGTCGGCATAATTGTCATTTATCGCGATCATTGTTGGCCTGTGGTCAGTAAAAGACAGGAGGGCGAGGCGGAAGCCGCTAGGATTTTTAACGAGAATGAGCTCAATCGGTGCGTCGTTTAGATAAATCACTTCACCTCGGCCGAAAGCCGGTTTTATTTTGCTCAGGGCTTCGATTAATTGCGAGGATTCAATCACGCGATCACTGTCTTTAAGTATATTTTTTACCAGGGCAAGGGCTGCAGCAGCGTTTAGGATATTGTAGACACCCGATAGAGAGAGCCTTGTTTGGTAATCGTCTTGGCCAAGGCGAAAGACAGCCGTCCCATCATCAGCGATTTTATTTAGCAGGACGTCAGCTTCGACTGCATGGTTTGCTTGATCGTCTCCGCTCCTCAGCCCATCATCGGTTGGCATCAAGCGAAGTAGCTCGGTTGTGGTGCCAAAAAAAGTTTTTGTAGCCGTTACTTGTTGGGATATTCTGTAGATCCGCGGGTCGTCTCGGTTGAAAACAACTGTACTGGTGGTAGCTCTGGCGATTTCTTCGAGAAACTTGGCGGTTTTATCAATTTCACCAAAGCGGTCGAGCTGATCTCGAAAAACATTGAGAAGCAGGCTGTATCTTGGCTTGACCAGCTGAACAAACTTGGCCGCCCAGGCTTCGTCAAGTTCTAGCACTGCGATGTCGGACTGCAGTCGTCCGCGCATATCGACTTCGCTAAGAAGCGCTGCGATGACTCCGCGCGAAAAATTGCTACCAGTTCGGTTGGTGAACACCTTAAGGCCACTTGACTCAAGTAGTTCCACGACAATTTTGGTAGTGGTTGTCTTGCCATTTGTGCCACTAATTATAACGGCACCAAGGGGTAGCTGTGCTAGTGTGCGGTTTAGGAATTTTGGGTCAATCTTTTCGACTACTAGACCAGGGAGCGCAGAGCCACCGCCACGCAGTGCGGTAGCGCGCTTAACTACTTTGCCGATGGCCGTGCTAATAATCTGTTGAACCATATGTATTAATTGTATCATTTGAGTTACAATAGAACTATGTTTTTGGTGGGTATCTTTCAGTGGTGGTATGGAGCCGGTTGGCTGCGGCACGTCCGAAGGTCTTACGCGGGAGTACTTAGGACCGCCAATACCTTTTCGTTATCGCTACTCCTAAAGACTCTGTTTAGCCCCTTTAAGCAGATATCTGCTGCGAATGTTGGCGGTAGTCCTCCTGCTCAGTTTCAAGCATTTTTAGACAAGACTTTTTCGAGGGCGGTAGGGGCGTTTATCCGAACGTTTACAATTTTGTTTGGTACGGTAGCAATATCGCTTAGGCTGGCGTGGTTATTGTTGAGTATTATTTTGTGGACTTTGTTGCCCTTTGTGCCGATCATTGGGGTAATTCTGTGGTTAAGTGGAGCTTCTTTATGGAAATAGAGCCGGTAGTTAACTACGATAGCCTTCGCTCAAAAAAGGCACGTTTTACAAAGCAGCTTGGCAAGGCTTGGATGCTTGTTGTCTACCTGTTGATACCGCTGCTAGTTCTGCTCGGGGTGGTTTTATTGATTCAGGATGATTCCGTAGGTTGGTTAGTCTCAGGTCTGGCTGCGCCACTTATTATGTTGGCGGTCTGGTGGCAAGGAGATCTGAGAACGATGTCGATAAAGCGACCGCCATCTACCATGGATGACATTTTATCTGCCGACGTGCTTGGCAGGCTGCCCAGGGACCCAACACCTCGTCAGATTGCTGAGATTGTCGGACAGATTAGAGCAGGGCAATTTATGGCGGTTCGCATGGGGATTACGGCTAATTTTTTGATAAATATCGCTAGCGATGACCCAAAAGAGACCACTAAGTTATGGGAAGCGGCCGTTTCTGTTTGGCAGCGTAGCGGTAGTCCGAAAATTACCGGTGCGGTAATTGCTGCGGCATTGATAGAGCAGTTCCCCGGGCATGACGGGCTTTTGGCTAACCTAAAGATTGGCATGGCTGATGTCGATCGAGGTATATTTTGGTATGAACGCATAAAATCGATGATTGATATGTTTGCCGAGAAGCCGCTCAACACTGGCGGTATTGCTCGCGACTGGTCATTTGGTTGGACACCACTGCTTTCGAGGTTTGGCCAAAATTTATCAATGCAGGTTAGCGGCGGCACGATTATGACTAGGACCGATGTTCACAGGGATTATGTAGATCGCCTGATGAGCGTCTTTAGTTCTGGGGGCAAGCAAAATATTGCACTAGTCGGCCCGGACGGCGCAGGTAAGTCGACGATCGTTGCGTCATTTGCTGAAATGCTGATTGATGGGCATCAAAATGTATCAAAAAGTTTACTTTACCAGCAGGTCTTTATGTTGGACGCATCGTCGCTTATTAGCCAGGCAAGTGGGCGAGGCGAACTTGAGGGACTCACTACTCAGCTGATGAATGAGGCGTACCTAGCCAAAAATATCATTTTATTTCTAGACAACGCGCAGCTATTTTTCGAGGAAGGCGTTGGTTCAGTCGATTTGTCCAACGTGCTATTGCCAATTCTCGAGGCTGGTCGTCTGCGGATAATTCTAGCCATGGACGAGCAGCGATTCTTGCAGATATCTATGCGAAACTCTGCGCTAGCTCACTCGCTAAATATATTGAACATTTCTCCGACTAGCGAGCTTGATACCTTTGATATTATGCGAGACCAGCTGATTAGCCTTGAACATCGACACAAAGTCACCTATATGTACCAGGCAATCACCGAGGCCTACCGAATAGCCGACCGCTATGTCCAAGATCTAGCCATGCCAGGTAAGGCACTCAAGATACTCGAGTCGTCCGCTCAGTATGCCCAGGACGGGCTAGTTACGTCGCAGTCAGTATATACTGCGGCCGAGCAAACAATGAATTTAAAAATTGCCGCACCAGATACTCAAGCGGAAAAGGACAAACTACTCAACCTAGAGGATCTAATTCACGAGAGGATGATCAACCAGACTCGTGCCGTCTCTGTTGTTAGCGATGCAATTCGCCGCGCCAGGGCAGGAGTACGAAATCAAGATCGGCCAATTGGCACGTTCTTATTCTTAGGTCCGACTGGTGTTGGTAAAACTGAGCTATCTAAAGCACTGGCTGATGTGTATTATGGTGGCGAGGATAATATCATTAGACTTGACCTAAATGAGTTTGTTCGCCCAGATGATGTCGCGAGAATTATCGCCGATGGCGCTAACGATCCATTAAGTCTAACTGCGCAGGTCTCTAAGCGTCCGTTTAGTGTCGTGCTACTGGATGAGATAGAGAAAGCCCATCCTCAAGTGCTAACAACTTTGCTACAACTACTCGATGAAGGTGTGCTTAGAGACGAGAATAACCGAGAGATTA
>DISN01000022.1 GCA_002421965.1 Candidatus Saccharibacteria bacterium UBA6209 | reverse complement strand
CCCGTCTTCTCACCAAAGCCAAACTTGTTATGGAAATAATCATAGATCGTATCTCGAGCCTGTCGGTTAATACTACTACCGTCCCCTAGCCTACGGGCAAAGCTGATCGTACCAACATTTAGTGAATTCGTTAGCACGCCCTGTACGTCAACCACTCCACCGATACCCCTCAGGACGTTACACATAGTCCTGTCGGCAACCCTAATACAGTCAGCGTTGACATATGACGAGCTAGGCGTAATCGCCCCCTTGTCTAGTGCTGTGGCGATTGTAAAGGACTTAATAATTGACGCTGGCTCAAATGGCGTCATGGTGGTGTTATCAACAAACACTGCGGCATCTTTGGCGTTATAGTACTCACCAGGGTTATAGGTCGGGTAATTAGCGTCAGCCAACACCTGGCCGCTGCTGGGATCCATAATGAGCACGCTGCCTTCGGTTGCTCCAGCCTGTTCGACACCACGCTTCAACGCCTCTTCGGCATAGCTCTGAATATTTCTATCAATCGTCAGAGCGACGTTGTCACCAGATTTGGCCTCAATCCTCACATTGTCCTTGCCGACATTTAGCGGCACATTCTTAACATCGGTCACCGACTGCAACAAACCATCACGCCCACTTAAGCGCTCGTTTAGCTGCTGCTCGACACCGTACTGACCTTTATTTTCAGTATTAACAAAGCCGAGCACCTGTGCCCCAAGGCTGCCTTCTGGATAATTACGAACAGTCCCCTGCTGGAAGCCAATCCCAGAAAAATCATGCTTTTTTAACTTTTCTGCCTGAGTTCGACTAATATTCTTAGCCAAGATCTCATACCTCGAATTGTCCTTGTTTAGCTTGGCCTTTATATCACCGGTAACTTCGCCACCAGCCTCATCCCTTATGGCCTTTTCGATATCATCAACATCGCCACTCTTGACCGTCTCCGGGTCAGCAAAAACCGTATAAACCGTCTGATTTAGCACTACTGGCACCGCCTTACCGTTGTCCATCATGTATATTTCACCTCGACTTGCCGGCAGCACAAAACTCCGCTGCTGTGTAGTTTTCGCGATCGTCACATATTCGCCGTAATTAACAACCTGTAGCCAAAATAGACGTAACACAAAAATCGCCATAAACCCTAGCAGGAATATGGCGAGCAGATCTGTACGATTTTTGATTATTCGCTGCATACTTCTTATGTATAAGTATACCACTTTTACTCTTATTAATTAGCGTAATTAGTCGTTTCTGGAGTTGTCATCGCCGAGGCTACGGCGCTGCCCTTGACCTTTTCGAGTGACGTCAGTCTGGCGTTCTGTACCTCTAACTCCGATTTCTTAGCTACCAGTTCGCTAATTTCACTATCTAGCCCCTGAGCTTCGTAACTGTAAGCAGTAGTCTTGGTTGCTTGAGTAAGGTAAATCAAGCCCAGAACAGTAACCATCAGTGCGACTAGCACCGTATGTGCGACTGGTCCGAGTTTGGTCTGAGTACGAAAACGAGCTGTGTTCTGATTGCGTCGAATCGCCTGTGTCGTAGCTCGGGATGGTGTAAATGTGGTGGTTCTTGTTTGCATTATAATTTCTGTTTATTTTAAGTTTGTACCTTGAACCAGGTCTGCCCTTTGCGGGAAGACCTTGATTCAAGATGTGTGACGCTGATGCGCCAGGTGTGGTTAAGTTAAATTAACCCTGTCGAACGAGGACAGCCTCTGCTTGGTCCGCGTCTTGGAATTGTACTTTGATGTGGATTGGCATATTTTTTGCCTCCTTCTTTTTTATTTTTTAACGGCGGCTCGTAGTTTTGCACTACGACTCCGCGGATTGTTAACGTCGCTAATACTGCCATCAATTGGCTTTTTTGTGATCATCTCTAGCTCGGCCTCGTATCCAGCATCTAGTTGATCTTTAAAAAAGCGTTTTACTAATCTATCTTCTAGACTGTGGAAGCTAATTACTGCTACCCTGCCGCCCTTATTTAACAATTTTGGCAGTAGTGGCAATATATTTGCGACTAAGTCTAACTCTCGATTTAGTTCAATGCGCAGTGATTGAAATGTACGGGTCGCTGGATGATGTTTACTTCCAGTCCGACCGATTGCTTGCTTAACAGTTTCTGCGAGTTCAGTAGTGGTTGTAAATGGTCGATTTGCCACGATAGCCTTGGCTATCTTTATCGCCCTACTCCTAGGCTCTTCGCCATAGGCAGTAATTACTCGCACAAGATTCTGCTCGGTATAGCCATTGACTATATCGGCAGCTGTTCGCTCCTCTCGTCGATCCATTCTCATGTCGAGTGGACCATCTAATCGAAACGAAAACCCTCGCTCTTGTCTGTCAAGTTGCGGTGACGACACCCCCAAATCAGCTAAAATCATGTCAAATGTTTTACCTTCGTCAATTAGCTGCCTAGCCGCAGAGACAAAATCGGCCTCCATGGTTCTAGTACCCTGACGCTCCAAATCCTGCAGATGACTGAGCGCAAAAGCATCGCGGTCAACCAATACGGACTCAGAGTAGTTTGTAGTTTTAGCCAAAATCGCCCGAGCATGCCCCCCATAACCGGCCGTTAGATCAAGATATTGATCGCCTGGCTGAGGCTGGAGCATGTCGATAACCGACTCTAGCAAAACTGGAACATGAACTGGCTCGCCGCTTGACGATTCCAGCTGTGGTGGATGTTCTTTTATACTCATAGATAATCATTATTATACCACTTAATCTAGTGGATTAATGACTGTCTTTCGAGATCACCTATCTGGGTAAAAGATTTGAGCTTTTGTTTTTGTGTTGTTTTTGTTTTTGTTTGTCTAGATGTGAAATGTTTGTGCGAAAATGGATGATCAGAGATACATCACATAAATAAACGTTTCACTTGAGAGACTTATGTGTGATGATATTCAAAAAGTTTTCGAATATCTGTGTGAGGTGGAGTTTTTTGGGAGGTTTTAGGGAATGTACATGCTGTTTTTAACGTGGTGCACAGAAGCCACTGCCCTTTTCCTTCACCCAGGTAGCTGATCTCGAGAGTGTTCGTAGAATTAAATTGTTAAAGTTCTTTTTACCAGCAACTTACGCTATTTTTTCGGGACTGCCGATTCGCCAGTATTGACCAACCCTGACTGCCACTACATCTCGGTCCATGCCGGCGTAGTCCAGTAGGTGTTGCTCAATAACCACCCGACCTTGTTTTTGGTCAAGCTTCTGGGTTATCTTGCCTCGTCTGAAGCGTACGTTTAGATCTGCCAGGGCTTCGTCAAAGATCTGATCGCCGGCTAGTGCCGGTTCGACTTCTCTGTCCCATACCTGCTGCGGATACATATGGAGGTAATCCCCAAAGCCCCGTGATAGCACAACGCCACTTGCAAACTCTGCCCGCAGCTCAGTCGGTATCGTCAAACGACGCTTATCGTCTAGCTTTCGTTCAAAGTAGTCCATAGTGGTTGGTACGTCTATTCCCCTTTAGGTCTATTTTTTTAATTGTTGTTGGTTCGTGGTTTTTATTTTAACCTTCAGTGGTTTTACACTTTCGGCTGTTCCACTGCCCTTACTATACTACCCATCATTACCCACTTGCAAGCCTTTTCTACCCATTTTTCGCTAATTTTACCCAAAAAAAGACTTTTCCACAGTTTTGTGGAAAAGTCTAGTGCTCAGCTTCTATTGGCGACGCTACATGTAGTGTAGCCAGTACCTACGCCACGATATCATCACCAAAATGCTTCTTCAACCTAATAATTATCGATCCTTTGTGTCGGCCGAACTTTTCGCTAAGCTTGTCAAGGTCAACTCCATTTAGAAAATCACTCTGTAGCTCAGCATCATGCGCTGACGTCCAGGGGCGAAAGGCATTTGGGTAGGTTTCACGCATTTCAGCAATTTTATTATGCCAGTCACTGGAACCCTTGGTTTTTTTGGGTGGTTTGGCAAGCTTAGATAGCTCCTTGCGCAGTGGCTCATACCTCACCACTGCGTCAGCTGTCGCCTGTCGCAGTACACCATCGATCGCCAGCGCATCAGCCGAAACCTCCAGCGCCTTACGATTTATCCCATACAGATACAAGTTGTCTATCGATCGCACTCGGCTTAATGCTACATAGCCCATGCCCTCAACAAAGGCTTTTCGCAGGTCGATTTTTGCAGCGTCCAGCGTCATGCCCTGACTCTTGTGAACAGTGATCGCCCACGCTAACCGCAGTGGCACCTGTGAGATACTGGCGCGCTTTCGCTCGCCATCACGCATCTCCCATGTATCAGGCGCCATCGTCACCTCTCGACCATTCTTGAACTCAACTATCGGATATTCGGTCAGCGGCTCAAACCCGACCACTATACCGATACTACCGTTGGCGTACTTTTTGTCCAGTGAGTTTTTTACCGCCATCACCAACGCACCTTTTTTAAGCACTAACACCTCTGGAGCTAACACTGAACGACGCAAACTATCGACATATACCTTCGAACCAGTACTGGACTGCGCGTATGAGCGCTCGTCATCATCTATCTCTCTAAGTTTGGCGGCATTTATGCCATCAACATCGATATTTACCGTGTGAAGCTCAGTTATATCCGAATCATCAGGTTCAACCTCGGTTCGTGCCAGTAGTGCTTCGGCATGTCGCCTCCGCAGGTCACCGCCACGCATGGCAGTAAGTATACTCAGCAGATCACCTTCGTCCTGACGGTACTGCTGCTCCAAATACAAAATCACCGGCTCAACCTCGGCCCAGACTTTTGAGTAAACAACAAAGGCGCCTTCCCTGCTACCCGGACGGTTAATTGGCGGCAGCTGAAAGAAGTCACCACTCATCACCACCTGAATACCACCAAATGGCGCGTCATTACTTCTAACTTTACGTAGCACCTCATCAATTAGATCTAGGCGAAAATCATGCAACATCGAAATCTCATCAATAATCAACACATCAGTTTTCTCGATAGTCTCGCGTCTAGTCTTAGATAAACGATCAAAAAAGTTATCCGGCAAATAATCATTAACCCCTATGCCACTCCATGAATGTATCGTATTACCGCCGAGGTGTGTGGCCGCCAAGCCTGTTGTCGCCGTTACAGCAACCTTCTTGCCCACGGCTCTTGCCTGAGTCACAAAATTATTCAATAAATAAGTCTTACCGGTTCCCGCTGGGCCAGTTAATAGTGCCGTTTTACCCGACAACAGTATCGCAAGCGCCAGCTCTTGATCCATATTAACCCCTTGGCGGTTCGCCCTCTGGCTCGCCCAGTAGCTTCTTGGACTTTATCTCGTAACGCTTGCCGGTAATCTTGCTCTCAATATAATCTTCATTAATCAAGTTCACAAATGTGTCCAGGTCAGACCCGTCCATAATAATAATCGCTCCGTTATCGTCACTCATCAACTCTAGCTGCATCTCATCCGCATAATCAAGCACCTGCTCTTGCTTTACCGCACCAATCTCTAGCTTCTGCAGCTTGTTGACAGTCTTTTTGCGTTCTTTAACTAGCGCATTTAGGTCCATACCCTCAGGAAAACTAAGTTTATACTGCTGCTGTATCTCGGCAATTTTTTGATCAGCTACAACCTGTTTTTTGTACTCATAACCAAACATCCGCTCAAACTTGGACGGACTAAAGGCAAATATGTCTTTACCGATAATCAGCACCTGGTTATCGTCAGGTACCTTAAATCCAACCTCGCCACGAAAAGCGCCGAACTTACCATCTGAAAACTCCCAAGCCAAAGCGCTCCTAAGTACCTGCCCTTGAGCAATAAGCTTGACGGTGTAAAATACCTTTGAACTATCGGTCTTGTCGGTAAACTTCGCGACTATACCTTTCATTCGTTTAAATTCATGTTCAGTTTCTGAAAACTCAACAATCTCATCACGCTCGTTTTCAATAAGATGAATCAGTGTCTCGGCTCGACCAACCTTCTCCAGATCAGTACGCAGCAGCACACTCTCCTCTGCTTCGCTCAACTCATAATCCCGAACACTGAGGCCAGTGCCAGCACCTAAATTCACCTGATTAATATAATCTAACAAAAAAAGTGGCCTGAGCTGCTGCTCAACACTACCGCCAACCGGCATCATATACGGCGTGTAATTCTTGTTAAACAAGAAAAGTTCAATGTCTAAGTCGTTCTTACGAGCATCCGTCTGATTTGCCCACAAAAAAATATCTGTCTGTTGTATTTGCTCTTCTTTTTCCATATAGACTATTGTATCATGCGAGTCATGCTGAATATGATTGACATTATTTGTTCGTTGTTATATAATCGCAAAGTACTAATCACGCTGCAAATATACCAGACGTGTAAGCACCATCAGAGAGTATCTTGCTCTTGATGCACATTGACAGAGAGGTAAATGTGATGGCTCAACTCCTGCGGGAGACTCCCAAGGCGAACTACCCGCTCCAACTACTAAAAGACGCTCTTCTCACCATGTCCGAGAGGACAAGTGGAGTGGGAGAAGCCCTTCTGATAGTTGAGCAGGTGGCACGCGGATCGGCGGCTCTAGCTGACGGAGACCTGCTAGGTGCATGCAAAACGAGTGCAGTCCGCACAGGGCTCTCCGAGCGACAGCAAAAGGCTGGTCTGAACAAGATCAAGGATGCCCTCAAAATGATGTATCGGCGCACCTAGCAGCGGCAACCCTGAGACAAGAGCTCATTTCCTCTCTGTCTCACCTCCAAAGTTATCGAACAATTCGATGATTCTGGAGGTGATTCTAACGCATTAGCAACTATGCAGCTCAACTAAAGCCTGACGCCCTCACGGGCTTTATTTGCCCACTCGTCAGCCAGTTCATTGCCCTCGTCGCCCTCATGGCCGCGGACCCATTTCAAATCGACATTCGAGTTCGTGTACAGCTCGAACAGTTCCTGGACTATGTCTAGGTTCTTAATTTCGCCGCCCTTCTTAGTCCAACCACGAGCCTGCCACCCTGGCGCCCACTTGGTTACGACATTGATCCAAAACTCACTATCAGTGTAGACCTCGGCACTATCGTCGCCAGCATCCTGAATCGCCGCAATCAGCGCCTTGCCTTCCATGCGAATATTTGTCGTCTGGCCATCTTCGGAGCCAAGTATATGCGGCTTTAGGTCCTTGATAACCGCAAATCCGCCAGGACCAGGGTTGGGGCTAGCAGAGCCGTCTGTGTAGTATATAGTCATTATTCTATATTATCATGCTAGGCTGCCAACGCTACTGCCACGCTCTGACCACCCGCAAGCGACCGCTCGTTGACGTCAAGATTATTCGGGCTCAAATAAGTTCGCCTCTCCCACATATCCCTAAGGATCCTTTTGGCCTCTGCAACCACTTGCCTGGCCCTATCTCGCGTCATAGTGCCACTACACTGATTAAGGTATTTGTATATAATATGCGCCACCTCTCCAGTCCGCGATTCAGCACGCTCTGCTTCGGTAATGAATTGCACCTCTACCGGTACGCCATCTGAGGTGCGCAACGTTGCCTTGGCTACCTCAAGCTTTCTATAGCCCTTATCTTCAATATCCCGTTCCGCCCGAGGATCTAGCTGGCAAATGTCAGGATCCACGCCCCTATTAACTAAGGCCTGTCTCACTATATTCACATATTCACTAGAGCCATAGACATAAAACGGCTTTTCTTTGCTTTTTGCGCAGGTCCCTTCTAATCCTGGCATACATTCAACTATAAAGTCTGCAAAATTAGCAGCAGACGCCCTTTGATCACTAGAGATAACAGTATATCCCACTAGATCAGCTGGCATCGCACCCTCGTACCTATCTAGCTTATTCGCCAAAGACCCTACTGTCTTGATTCGGTACTTAACAGCAGCCGCCCCTGAGCTCGGCCAAACAGTACTATCGCCAACAATAACTGGCACCTCGCCAGCCTCTTCGTCATATCCGACAGCATTGCGGCACTCACCAGCACTCCAACCACCAAATACTTCACCGGTAATCTTATCTATGCCTATGTTCCTTATCCTGGTCAGTTCATTTCTTGCAGCGTCAACCAGGTGACCTCGGCCCTGCTTCGTTAGACGAATAGTATGCGCCTCACCCCGTAAAGCAGACGCCAGCCCGTCAACACCCAACACTTCAAGAATTGGCGCATAAAATGACTCAGCCTCCAAAATGTCCTGGAGTAGTGCAGACTCACGCCCTGACGAAGGTTTGCGCATATTATCCAGCAACTCCACCGCCTTAGTCAGTACAGCCTCAATATTTGTATCGCACAAAAAGTCGCCAATCTCGACAAAATCTATATAGGGCTCGGTTGCCTGCCACACCATGGAGTCTATAGTGCCTCTGTATTTCTCCGAAAGTATTGCGGCCACATGCCCTGACATGCCGCCACGCATATGAGCCTCGCCCGCCATCGATACCCGATGCTTCCCAGAGGCCTGCTCCGTTTTTACCATATCATGCAATTGACAAAGGATATAGTTTATCTGCTTATCTGTAAATCTTTGCTCTGTCATCATATCAAGCAGTATCATTTGCGCAGCTTCTGCACGCTGTGGTGTATGTTTTGAGCTTTCCTTGTGCCAAAAACGATCGAAGACATCATGCACTAGAGCAAGCTGCATCGCCTCTTCTGGAATCTTATCTCCTGCGAATGCGCTCAATAAAGATGCCGTTCTCTTGGCGTGCTCAAAGCCGTCGTCTCTAGTGTCGACACATAGCTCTGCGTATCGTCGCACTGCGCTTTCGCCGTCAAGCTTACATCTAACCGGGCTAGTTTCAGCCGACCAACTTATATTAATAATGGGATCATTTTCTCTAGTCGTTGTCATAATTCAGATACGTTACCGTAACCTTATTTGCAGCTACTCATCAGCCAAGTCGAGTTACGTCTAGTCATGAAAAATAGCCACTCTTAAGTGAACGGTTTTATTCTATCATATTTTTAGCTATTTTACAAGACCATGCTACTGTAGGGCCATAATTGCCTTGACGGCATCCGCAAATGATCTACATGCGTCCCTACCTGCTGCGTCCTGACCATCTTGCAGCATCCACAGAAATCTTACATTCGGCGGCAGATCATTCGCCATAAACTTATCGTCTATCAGCCACACCTCGCCCTTATTAGCCAAATATTCTGCTTTTGAGCCAAGTGTTGTAATTATCTCAACACCGTTAAGAGATGGGCACAAACTAGCCTTTAGCCGCTGATAATCATCAACGCCATAGGTCAAAACCTTTATCTCGCCCCGACCACGAACCCAGAGCACGAACTCCGCTAGCCCCGAATACTCTAGTCGACCGTCTGCCAAACTAGACCGACGCAGATAACCATAGACACTATCAGTACTAAGCCCTAAGTCTAACAGATGAGCCGACAAGTCATAGGCATAAGATGCGTCACTATAAACATAAAATTGCCGCTGTCGATCATACTCATGGGAGCCGTCAACACCAAAATTATTGGCTATCTCCTGCCAGATTAGTCGCCCAGACAAATCCGTATTGTATGCCGTCCTATCTAAGTCAAGATAGACGACTAAGCTCATGCAAAGAATATCCTCATAAGCTCGCGAGCAACCCTGTCGGCATCGTGACGAATAAGGCTGCGCTGTGCCGCCAATGGGTCACTGTCGGCGTTTTTATTTACCCAAGCCCCGTCCGCAATCAGACGCTTGCCAATCGCTCGGTAGTGCTTAGTTTCTAGCTCATCCTCGTCCCAGTCGACCAAAAATTCACCATCATGAGCATACTTCTCAATCAAATCAGCCGCTGGTCGATGATTGTTATACAGTACATAATCTAGCGGCACGCCAGAGAACCGCTCAATCTCTGCAGCAAAATCAGCCACACCATAGCCGTCGTTCTGACCAGGTTTAGTCACCAGGTTGCAGACATAGATCTTTTTTGCCTTTGACTCGGCTAATGCCCTAGTCACTCCCTTGACTAACAGTGCTGGAGCCAAGCTACCATAGAGCAACCCGGGTGCAATCACCACCAGATCGGCCTCGACTATCGCCTTTTTTGCTCGTGGGTTAATATTTGCCTCTGGCTCAAGATCCAGCCATGGCCTTTGACCCTCAGGTATCTTTAGACTCTCAACATTATGCTGACCATTTACCACCGTACCATCGTCCAGCTTCACGACCATCTTAATGTCATCAAGCGTGATTGGCTCAACTCGACCCCTAACACTCAGAACCTCGCTAGCGGTCTCGACCGCATCGGCAAAACTACCGGTCATCTTTTCTAGTGCCGCCATAAACAAGTTCCCAAATGCATGACCCTTCATGCCACCATCGTCAAATCGATAATTAAATAGGTCACGAACCCTTGGTGTAGTACTTAGCGCCACCAAACATTGCCGTATATCACCTGCTGGCAGCACCCCCAGCTCGTCCCTAAGCACGCCAGTAGACCCACCATCATCAACCATGTTTACTAGAGCCGTAATGTTGTGTGTATAATTTTTTAGCTCGCTAAGTAGAGTAAAGCTACCAGTGCCTCCGCCGATTACTACAATTTTGACACCAATTGATTCCATGAGTGAGTCGCTCCTCGTTTAGCCTATATGACGACTAGTATAGCACAGGCTGTCTGTTATTTTCTTTTCTTAAAACTCAGAGTAATCGCCCGCGGATAAGCCTTGCGCAAACGACGAATATTAAAGTTATACCAACCATCAAACGCTTTTCGTAGCTTACGCCGGCTGCGCTTAAGCTTAGCAATACTCGTCCCTGCCTTGTACTGTAGCTCATTAATTGGCCCGACAATCTTCTTCTTGTCCAAGCGAAGCCGAGTAATCGATGCTGTACTGCTGATGTAGTCCAAGATAAATATGGCCAATAAGCCATAGGCAATAATTGCTGCAGCCAGACCTGGCAATAAACCAGTCAGCTGCCCAACCATTGGCTGCAAAACGTAGACCAATGCTAGACCCATAAAGCCAAATCCAAGAGTACTAAATATACTAATTCTACCCTTGATATTCATCGGCCAATCAGAGTAATCCCAAAGTTTGAGTCGAAACACTTTCTCTAAGACCAGCGATGTGGAATATTCTATCAGTGACACAATCAGCGCCGCTGCCAAAAACAGTGCCACTGGGTTATGAATATACGGCTGTGCCAACACCAATATACCAAGAGCGCTAAATCCATAAATCGGCAGCAGTGGCAAAGTCAAATAACCATGAAATCGCCATATCTTATTAACCACTCGGTTAAACACCAACTCCCACAGCCAGCCCCCAAAAGAATAGATCATAAACCATAGTATGTAGACGCTCATAAAAACTCCGGTTATTTTATTGCTACTAGATCGATGTCAAATACCAAATCGCTATTTGCTGGTATGTTTTTTGCCGGACTACTGGCTCCATAGGCCATTTCTGCCGGTATAATTAGCCGCCTTGTACCACCAATCCTCATACCTGGCACGCCGACCGTCCAACCCTTAATTACCTGGTCCAAGCCAAAAGATATCGCCTGGCCAAAATCATGGCTGCTCTGAAAAATTATGCCATTTTTTACTAGCGCACCGGTATAATGTGCGGTTATCGTCGCTCCTGGCTGGACTTCGTCGCCGGTACCAACCTCAATATCAATTATCTCCAGCTCCGTAACCTGCTCTGTCCGTGGCTCAAAATTATGTAGCTTAGTTCCTTCGTAGGCCATTTCTATACTCCCATATTCATTAATTCATCTGTTGTAACTCGTACCTGCTCCATCGTATCGCGGTCGCGAACTGCCACCGTACCGTCTTCGAGTGTCTGAAAGTCAATCACTACACACTTTGGCGTACCAATCTCATCCTGGCGGCGGTATCGCTTGCCGATGTTGCCGTTGTCGTCCCATTCGCAAGGATATTTCTTAGAAAGCTCCTTAAACACGCCACGGGCCTTTTTGACCAGCTCTGGCTTGTTCTTAAGCAGTGGAAACACTGCAAATTTCACAGGCGCTAGCTCTGGCTTTAGCTTCAATACCGTTCGCGTATCACCATTTTCGGTCGTCTCAACGCTATAAGCATCCGACATGACCATCAAAAACGCCCGACCAAGACCCATCGAAGTCTCCAAGATCCAAGGTATGTATTTCTCCTTAGTGTACGGGTCGGTGTACTCAAGATTTGTGCCAGAAAACTTCATATGCTGCGACAGGTCGTAGTCGCTACGATCATGAATACCCTCAACCTCATCAAAGCCATAGCTCGGAAATTTGTATTCGATATCCCAAGCGTCCTTGGCATAAAATACCAAGTTTTCATGCTGGCTCCAGCGAAGATTTTCAGCGTTAATGCCTAGATCCTCAACGTACCAATCAAACCGGTCTTGCTTGATGCGCTCATAGGCTTCTTTGTTCTCGTTTGGTCGGACAAAAAACTGCGTATCAGCTTGTTCGAACTCGCGAGTTCTAAATAAAAAGTTTCGCGGGCTAATCTCATTACGAAAAGCCTTGCCAATCTGAGCAATTCCAAATGGAATTTTCATACGAGTACTGTCGACAATGTTCTTGAAGTTCAAGTAAATACCCTGGCAGGCCTCACCTGGCAGATAAACTGGTCGCTCATCCCTGCCCGTAAAGTCACCCAGGTTAGATTTGACTAAAAGATTAAATGCCTTAACTTCCGAGAAGTCTTTTTTGCCACAGGTTGGACAAGCGATCTCGCTACGATATTCGTCAAATAGCTTGTTAAGCTCCGCCTCTGACATTTTCTCATCGGCCGACACGCCAACCGCTGCCAGTTCTTTGTCGACACGAATTCGCGCATTACAATTCTTACACTCTGCCAGCGGATCAGAAAATCCACCGACATGGCCGCTAGCCTCCCAGACTCTTGGATTCTTGAACATGGCACTGTCTAGGCCGACGTAGTCCTCCTTGAGCTGGACATTTCGAACCCACCAAGATTTCTTGATATTATTTAGCAGCTCTACGCCATATGGACCAAAGTCATAGAGCCCAGCCTCACCGCCGTAAATCTCACTACCAGGGAAAATAAACCCTCGACGCTTAGACAAGCTAACAATATCATCCATTTTGATATCTGACATTAGATTCTACCTTTCTAGCATGTTGGAAACATGCATCAATATTCAATACCTCAATTGTACCACATATTGACACGCCAAACTATTTATGCAAAACTAGTAACAAGGATTGATTAACACAAATACTATGAAAAATGGATTTGAAAATAACAACACCCCAAAGCCCATCCGGCCCGATGCATTAGACACGAGCCCAAATCAACTACCGATGTCAAAGGCCGATGTCGTTAACTCACTGTGCCAAGTAGCAGACTATGGTGAAGACAACCCACATCCACAAGTTTGTGCCCTGATGGATACTCAGCGCTGGCTAGATGCCCACATGTCCTACCAAACACTACCCGACACCCAGCACCAAGACGAACGATCAATATATAAAAGCACCGAACAGGCACTGCAAGGCGGTGTCTTTTTTGAACTAGCAAAGTCGAACATTAAAGACCACACTAGAGATATTAGCCTTAATATATTCGCAGACGACCTTGTCTCAAATAATACCGACGAACAGCTAATGATTACACGAAATAACCGTATATACTTCGAATCTTGGATCGCCTTACAAGAGCAGGTCAACGTCAAAGACAAGTACACCGCAAAGCTTCCAATAACCGACCTTATCTCAGCAAAACACCTATTCAACTCCGCTCATCAATCGCTAGACGAAAATCTACGACGAGAGCAGCTAGCTCAATCTCTATCAATTTCACTCGATTCACTGGCCTCGCTGCAAAATCAACTACCAGACAATACGCTCGCTGTTATTACTACAAAAAATCTCATCGCCTACAGCCTACACGATCTGTCTAGGCTTGGAGAATTTGACCCATGCGGCATTGATGCTCAAAAAATTGATGCTCAAAAACTTGCAATCGATTACCTCTGGCAAAACACCGAATCCATAAAAAACCTACCAGAAGAACTTATCTCAAGGACGATTCAACGAAAATATACCGATGAGATGGAATACTTTAGAGGTAAATACTCCGAGGAGATAGAACTAAATCCCAACAAGAGAATCCAAAGCACGCCCGAGGCAGGACTAGCACCAATTCAACAGCTAATCAGCGAGGTCGCCCTAGCATCTACACTGCCGCATGTTGCCTAGCCAGCAGCCAGCAGTCAGCTATAACCGCCTCAATGCCGCCGATTTGAACAATTTGCTCCAATGACTTGGCGTCAATGAGTCGTAACAATTTAATGTGATCGGCGCCAATACTACCCTGCTCCGCCGCCCGTAAGGCCTTTTCCGACTCATCGTACATATATAATCTATCTGGGTCTAACTTATTGCCTGACACGTCCAAGCGAAGATTAATCTCATTGCCCAACAGGGCCGAATATCTCAGATAAAACCAAGTTTCGATCAACTGCCGGTTGGCAGTTGGCTTGTCTAGGTGCTCCAATGTAGCAGCCAACACATAGTACCACTCAGGAGACTCAATATCCTCACAAGCGCTAGCTATCAATTTCATCGAAGTATAGGCAAATTGCATTCGGTCATAATCCTCCAGAATATGTCGATAAAAAGCCACTAACCGCGAAGAGGTCAGAAGTGCCAAATCACCTCGTCCCGATCTCAAGACAACATCACAAAGTGCAAATAATTCTATGCCTCCCGCTAGCTTGCTTCTTTCACGCCTGGCACCCTTTGCCATAACACTACGCTTGCCCTTCGGCGTTAGTAACTGAAGTATCCTGTCGGCCTCACCATAATTAGTTCGCCTCAGCACAATCGCCCTTAGTCGTTCACTTTCTGCCATCAGCTAACTCCTTTAGACTAAATTTTATGTCATCAGGCGTCACAGACGCTTTATCTAATAAGCACTTAACCCCATAGCTACTAACATCAGATAGTGCTACATCAGGCGTATTAGTCAGCACTAAAATAGGTATGTCCGACAGATCATCGTAAGCCTGAATTTCGTTTAACAGTGCCATACCCGTCTCTACTGCTAAGAGTAGGTCCAAAACAATTACGTCCACCTCTGCGTCGTCCAGAACATCTAACGCTTCCTGTGGTGAGCGCACAACCTCAAACTCCCAGCTTAGTTGGTCTACATACCGACCAATTAACATCGACCAAGTAGGATCATCTTCGACAATCAAAACCCGCTTCATAGCCAACTCAACTGCCCCGATTTTACCAAATCAATATAAAAACTCACGCCATCACGATGACGAATCAAACCAATCTCCGCCCCCATTGCCCGAGCAAACTGAGAAGCAATATACACACCCAGGCCACTACTATCTGGCCTAGTCTTGATGGATTTGAGCTGCTCCATCTCATCGACCAAGCGACGATACTCTTTAAGGCTGATTTGCGGACCATGGTCCCGAACAACCATCCGAGTAGCCCCATCTTTCTGAATAATCTTAACCCTGATCGGCATATTTTCCTGGCTGTACTTCAGCGCATTATCAATAAAATTACCCAGAACACTCCCAAGTAGCCGGCTATTGGCCGACACCAGGTCAACTCGCCGATTTTTAGGCCAAATTATATCACGACCGTACATCTCTGCCATAGGTGAGATATCCACATGCAATCTTCGACAAACCGCCAACGGATTAGTTGGCTCTAGTGGAAATAGCGATGGCTGCAAATTACCAACATGCGATAAATCATTAACCAGCTGCAATGACCTATCGCTCATCATAACCAGTCTATCGCTAAACTTGCGCTCTTCATCTGGCGAAAGCTCGCCGCTCTGGATAGCCAAAGCCAGCTGCCGCATAAGCGTTATCGGGGACTTGAGTTCATGGGCAGCTACCGACAAGCTGGGTAGCTTAGCAAAATCATGCTCATTCCAAATACCCCTAGACATCTACTATTATCTTAGCAGATGTCGAGTGTTTAGCCTAGCTCGCCTATTCTTCAAAATCAACTGTCGCAAGTACCGCATCAAAGTCTGGCCTGAAAGTATCGGCATCGGTTGATAGTCGAATTGTCTTGTCACGAACCTTCATTAGCACCACTGATCCGCGAAGCTCTTTTGTAAAAGCGCCGTCCAGCCTAGTAGATGCTATACCGTTATATTCAACATTGCTAGATTTTAATTCGCCCTTCTTGAGCTGTGACTCATATTGCTTTAGTGTATCATCAAAGCTCTTATTTAATATTTCCAGCCTCATAGCAAATCTATTGCTCGTACCGCTAACCGGTGGCACTGATATTGGGTGCAGATAGGCCGCGTAATCGCCCCTATCGCTGCCGTCCTTGTCTACGTAGACGCTCCAAGTCTTCGGATACATAAAGCTAACTCGGCCATACTCACTTGGGCCAACAAATTCAATTCGTGGGTTCTTGTAAGACTCTTGGAACTTAGCCTCGTCCTCCTCGGATTGCTTTTTTACGGCGGCCGCTACCGCCAGCCTAACTTTACCGTCGACATCAGACTTCTGTTCCGTATAGGAAATCAACAGCCAAACACTCAGCGCAGTGGCTACTAAAAATAGAGTTATTCCGCAAATAGCTGCAATCATCCAGCCAGAAGCGCTGCCCTGTTGAAATTTTCGTGATTTTTTATTCATAATGCTTAAGATTATACCGATAAATAATTAATTAATCAAACCTCTTTTGAATTAGTTCGACAGAATTTTGCATCTCCATCAAAATCTCTTCAATCTCGCCTGCCATCTTTTCAACTTCTGCGTATCGCTCGGCCGCTTCGTCTAGTGTAAACTCATCGCCCTTAAACCAATTCATCTTTTCTTCTAATTCTTCCATACGCTTAGATATGGACACTGATTTATCGTCTTTCATTTGATTCTACCTTTGCTGTTATTTTCTCATCTTTGGTTAATATCTGCAAAATCGACCCAACCTGTCTCGGCCCAGACAAGATAGCATAGCCCCGCCGCATAACCTCCTCGGGATTTAACTCCTGGATTAACGACCTTAGCGACCCTAGCTTGTCATTAACTTCCCGCAAACGCACCAGCCAACTATCCACCGATTGCCGACGATACCCTCGCGCGGCCTCCAACGACTCGTCAACCAACTGCCGATAGCGATCAGCCGCCCTCTCGAGTGAGTTTTTGATACCTGTTATTATCGCCTGCCTGTCAGGAAGTAGTAGCTGCGCGGCATTGCTAGGCGTCACCGCTGCCACGTCCGCCGCTAAATCACTCAGAGTCTCATCTGTCTCGTGACCAATACCGGTCAAGGTTGGTATTCGACTAGCGGCAATTGCCCGTACCAACAGCTCGTCATTAAATACCGCCAGATCATCAGCGCTACCGCCACCCCTAATAATCACCAGAACCTCAGGCGGCTCTGCCAGCTGGTTAAAGTACTCGATTGCTCGGATAATCTGATCGGCCGCCACAGCACCCTGCACCTGAACATTAGCCACCAAGAAACTAACTCCACCGAATCGATCGCCAGCTATCTTAATAAAATCAGCATACCCTGCAGCTGCGGTACTCGATATAACCCCCACCCTAGAAGGCACCTCGGGCAAACTCCTCTTACGAGACAGTTCAAATAGCCCTTCTTTGTCCAACTTTGCACGCAAAATCTCTAAGCTCTTCTTTAAACTACCCTCGCCGACCGGCTTTATTGCCGCCACCGTTAAACTAAACTTACCCCAAGCCGTCACCTTTGGCATTGCCCGAACAATCACCCTCATGCCATCCTCAATCGGCGTACGAACCTGCCAGACGGTCATAAAACAGCTGACCGACCCAGTCTCATCCTTCAGATCAAAAAACACATACTTTTGATGGTTAACCTTATACGACGCGACTTCACCCTCAATCTCAATTGCGCCAAAAGCCATTTCAAGCGACTGATTAACTACCGCCAAAAAATCACTAACGCTAAATCTTGGGACCACTCTTTTTCCCATACTTAAATAGCGCTTGCTGATAGAAAATATAACCAAATATTATTGTCCCCGCCAACAGTATCGTTCTAGTCAACAAAATACCAGCAATTGCCACTTGCGCCTCAACACCAGCCATCTTCAGGAAGAAAATCATAATCAATTCATAAACCCCAGCACCACCAGGCGTGAACGCCACCAAGCCCGCTAATCCCGCAACGCCATAACCAACAAGCAATATTGCCGGATTGACACTCGCTCCTAGCGCCCAAAAAGTCACCATAAACATCAACACATCAATCGTCGCATAAAATGCACCCCATATCAGCGGCCTAATCAGCAGCCGCTTGTCAGCCATTAGTTCGTCAAAGTCACGCTGCATCTCGACAAAAAAATTCTTAACACTCTGGAAATCAGCAAAATTCCTCTTTCGCCCAAGAGTTGTTATTAGCATCAGGCGATTTACTAGTCTAGTTATCGAACGTGCGGCATTATTCATCCTGGAGTCTGACGAAAACATATAAAACAAGGCAGCAACTAGTGCAAACACTACAAGAACTAGCGCAAAGCTCGAGCTCACAATATACCGATTCACTCCACCGTCAATCGCCAGAGCCAACACAGCGACAACAATCATAATCATCAGCGACACAAACCCCGCCACATAGCGTATCATCTGTGCAAAGGTCGACTTTGCCGAACTCACACCCAGTTTATGTAGCCGCCAGGTAGTATAAGATATGCCGCTCACCCCACCCGACGGAAAAACATGATTAACCAAGTTTAACTCCAGAGCAATCCTAGTCTGTTCAAACCAAGAAATATGACCAATCAGCTTACGACGACGTAGGTACGAAAAAATCATCTCACCACCCGCAAAGTACACCAAGATTTGCAGTGGCACCAATAATGCCAATAGTCCCAGATTGGCCTGACCAAGCAAATCCCACGCCTGCAGCAAACTATCCCTAGTCAAGTAGATAATCAAAGCCAACACAGCGACTGTGAGCACACTCATAATATTGCGCGGAGATTTCGCCGCCCCCTTGGCTTTTTTCAGCATATCTTAATTATACCACCCTAGCGCGCCATCGGTGATACAATATAGATATGTTTATCGCCACTCTAGGTCGCCAACCAGAAATATCGTTTGCCGAACTTGAGGCAGTTTTTGGTCGCCAAAATGTCCAGCCAGCAACTCCCGATATCGCCACTATTGATGCCGACGACATCGACCTATCAATCCTAGGCGGCACCACCAAAATCGCCAAAGTCATCACTACCCACAACTACGCCAATAAACGCGACAGCGACCTATTCACCGATATCTCCAGGCAAATTACCAACCACTACACCGACAAATGGCGCAGCGTCGACCACAAAATAACCTTAGGCATCAGCACCTATGGTTTCAATATTCCGCCCAGGGCCGTTCAAAAAACCGGTATCATCCTCAAGAGCAGCCTAAGAAAGTCCGGCGTTAGCCTGCGACTAATCCCTAATACCGAAAGCGCCCTATCAACCGCCGTCTCGCACAACAACAAGCTAGGTCTGAGCGACAACAAAGTCGAATTAATCATCGTCAAAACCAAAACATCAGTCATTATCGCCGAAAGCCGCGGTGCCCAAAACATCACCGCCTACACTCGCCGAGACCATGGCAAACCCAAGCGCGACGCCTTTGTCGGTATGCTCCCACCTAAACTGGCTCAAATCATGCTCAACCTCGCCCTCGGCTCAAAAAATGACACCCCAGGATTAATCCTCGACCCCTTCTGCGGCACCGGCACCGTCCTCCAAGAAGCGCTCCTGCGTCAATTTGACGTCATCGGCACCGACCTCAGCGACAAAATGGTCAGTTACACCCAAGAGAACCTAAATTGGATCACCAAATCGCACAAACACACCGGACAAATTATAGAAATCTCCCAGGCCGACGCCACCAACAACCAATGGTCAAATGCCCAGCAAATTAGTGCCGTTGTCTGCGAAACCTATCTCGGCCAACCATTCTCCGCCCCACCATCACCCGCTAAACTCAAAGAAGTAACTGGTAATTGCAATCATATTATCTCGGGCTTTCTAAAGAATATACACCCTCAGCTAACCCCTGGAACCCGCCTCTGTATCGCCGTTCCAGCCTGGCGCAGTAAAGATGGCTCACTGACTCACCTACCGCTAACTCGTGACCCTTCGCGGCTTGGATTTGATCTCGTGCGCCCACCAATGATTTACTCTCGACCCGACCAAGTAGTCGCTCGAGAACTACTAGTTCTAGTCGTAAAATAAAAAAGCTGCGATATTTTAAGATAAAGTCGTATCCACCCCTTGACTAATGCATTTGCCTGGCGTATAATAAAACAGATTGTTTTTAGTAAACTTAAGGAGTAGAAAATGTCAAAAGTCAAAGCTGGTGGTTCTAGCAAAAACGTTCACGATAGTCCTGGACAACGACTTGGCGTAAAGCGCTTCGGTGGCCAGAAAGTTTCTGCCGGCGAAGTTATCGTCCGCCAGACCGGTGCCACAAAAATCGCAGGTGACGGCGCCTACATTAGCCGCAATTTCACCATTCACGCCAAAAAAGACGGCGTAGTTACCTTTTCACAGGTTAAAAAGCGCAAATTTACTGGCAAAACCGAGCGTCGCACGCTAGTAAGCATCGTCTAATCTAAAACTAGATTCCAAAATAGCACCCCATAAGGGTGCTATTTTAATATACCACGCTGCGCCCTAAAGTATCTGCCTTAGCTCATTAAGCTGATTTTTTGCCAACACCAGCCGACGGCTATCATCATATGCAGCTTCCTCTATAAGCGCGTTCAGTCGGCTAATCTGACCACCAAACTCCTCGTCACCCCATCTTGATGTTCGCAAGTCACCAAGCACGTTAAACAGACTCACCAACCGCGCTCGCATATCTTCAGAGCCGCCCGATATAGCCAATAAAGACCCCTTAAGCTCACTGACCAACTCCGCGGCACCGTTAGTCTTTGCCATAAGCTCAGCGCCTGCTTCACTGCTATCGTCACCAAGGCTTCGCCGTGCATCCGACCTAACATCGTCCACCGATGCCTCTAGGGCTCTAGGTGCGACCACAGCTTCTTCAGCCAATGAAGTCTTCCTGCTAAGTTTTGGAATTAACTCACCGATAAACTGCTCAAACCCAGCTATTGTCCCATTATCGACAGGCTCGCCATATGCTAGACTGCGGGCCAAAAACTTTGACTGACGCAAGGCCTCTTGAATTTCGGGCTCAATATGCGAATTATATGCACTCATGTCTTCTATGCGCTGCTCTATTCTGGATTCCGCAACCGCATCCTTTAGCCTATCTACTAAGCGAGCAACCTCTACTGAGTCGCCCTCTGTATTTTCCTTGGGCTTTTCGTCACCCTCTAGCTCAGACTCCTGCGCCAGGACAGGAACCGGGTAGGCGTCAAGTATAATCGTGCCAAAATCAGCGCCAAACTCGCTCACGCTGGCCGATACAATAGTGACCTCGCCGTCAACCTTCACAACTATCCGCCCGTCCTGAATATCCTCAGGCGACAGACCTATGGCGGTCATCAGCTCCTTCATAGCGCCTTCAATATCGTCGTCGGGGCCCAGCTGACTCAGCTCATCGGCGACATAGTTCAGTGCATCCCGTGAGATGCTAGGTAAAGTGTCAGGATTATACTCAACTACTGTTTTTGGCCGCTCTGTATCGCCCTCATCTGGCTCGACGACCTCTTCTTGTCGCTGGAAGTCCTCGAGTGCATCCCACGCTGCAGATGACCTTTCGTCTATACTATTCTCTTCGTTATTGAATGTTTCGCTCATTTTTTATATCTATCTCTATATTTAGTAATTAATACTTGTTATTATAACAAACCATAAGCAAAAAGTCAAGACCTCACAGCCTTAACTTTACAAAAAATCAAATTAGTAACTTAGTTTAAGCCTAGATGATGCTTGACTCTGGCAACGACGTCACCAATAACCACCTGGGACTTAACCATGTAATCATCCACACCCAGACCTTCGGCGCGCTCCTTGTCCTTTGGCTGAGACAGTGCGGTCAGCATGATAATTCGGACATTAGCGGTCTCTGGCGTATTACGTAGGATATCGAGCACATCGAAGCCACTGATTTTTGGCATCATGGCATCAAGTAATATTAGATCTGGCCTGTACTCAAGCGTTGCCGATAGTGCATCTTCGCCGTTAGCAACTTCACGAATGTCAAAACCCTCTAACTCTAGCCTTGCTCGGTAGACTGACGCCAGTGCGTCATCGTCTTCGACTAATAGAATTCTTTTCTTGTTTTCTTCCATATATGACTATGATATCACGACATTGCGCATAAGCACAAGCAACTAGCCACCAACTACACCATCTATAGTGTCTTGGCTTTATCTAGCTGTGGATCAACACCGTTATTTAGGTCATCGCCCGTGAGCTCAACCTTTACGTCGGGCTCAATCCCCTTGCCGTCAATATTCTTGCCATTTGGCGTGAACCAACGCGACTCAGTCACTTTTAGCTCAGAGCCCCCGCTAAGGCGTATGACCGCTTGGACACTACCCTTGCCATACGACTTCTCGCCAACAAGCGTCGCCTTACCATGATCACGCAGAGCACCGGCCACTATCTCACTGGCGCTGGCGCTACCGCCGTTGATTAACACAACTGTCTTCGTTGAGCCAAGAATCGGCTTGCCGGTTGACTTATCGGTACGAATAATCTCACTGCCTCGCCGTTGAGTCAAAACAGTCTGACTGTCCAGCCACAGTCCGGCCAGGCCCTGCGCAGCCGAAACCTCGCCACCAGGATTGCCACGAAGATCGAGGATCACTCTATCGACTCCGGCAGTCAGAAACTTCTCTGCCTCTGCCCTAGCCAGTACTGCTGTTTCGCTGTTAAATCGACTGACAGTCAGTATGCCAACACCATCGACAATCTCTGCCTCGACAGTCGGCGAAGATACCTCGGTGCGAGTAATCGACACGTCTATCTTATCGTTATTACGCAGCAAGACTAGGTTGACCTTTGTGCCAACTTCACCCCTTATCTTGGCAACAACTTGATCAACCGACCAACTAGAGCTATCCTCACCATTAACACCAATCACCACATCACCGGCCTGCACACCCGCCGCCAATGCCGGGCTATCTTTAAGCGGCCTAATAATCGTGGCTCGATCGTTTCTAAGTCCTATTTCAACGCCAATCCCACCGCCGATATTACCACTCAGACTATCCTCTAGCTCCTTAACGCCAGCTGGGTCTAAATACACAGTATGTGCATCGCCCACCGCTTCTACCATGCCGCGGCTAGCTCCATGAATCAGCGATTCGATGTCAATATCGCCGTCATAGTTGGCCTTTAGCGCCCGATACGTCTCCTGGACACTAGATAAGTCGAGCGTGCTGGCATCGACTTTTAGGCCGAGTAGCGACCCAACTTTTGCAAAAATTACATCCGATCTTGTACCTGCGGCGAAACTAATAATTGCCACTATTAACACTGTCAAAAGCGTACTCGAACGCACGCGAACTCTCACCTGATTGTTCTCTGTCATTAGTTAATTATATCACGCTAATGGCTAAAGAGACTAGAAGTAGACGTAGATTAGTCCTGAGGCTGAACGAGTATATTTACGGTAAAGTCCGTCCCAAGCATAATTATAGTCGCTAACGGTGATTGTGCCGTCGCCGTTGACTGACTCAACATACATGACGTGTCCGTAGTAGCCAGCCATAATCACTGCAGCCGATCCAACAACTGGAGTCGAGCCACTAGAGATGCCGTATCGTGCAGCGGTCGAAGGCCACTGATTGGCGTTACCAGCACCGGCAAAGTGTGGTACATAACGGCCAGTACTCCAAAGCTTCCAGGCAACATAGCTAACACATTGTCGGCTGTACAAGCCCCATGGGTCTACATAGGCATTAATCGGAGCATAAGCCCACTGTCCAGGATAGCCACCGCCACCAGCAATACCCTGCGGTACATTCACTGAACCACCGCCACCGGCAGATTCGGTTGCTTTTCGGATAGCTTCAACTTGATCGGCTCGAATCTGCTCGATCTCGGCTCGCTTTTGATCAGCTAGCCTCTGGTAATTACTTTCGTCGTTCTGAGTATCACTCAACAGTTTTTGCTGCTCAGCACGAGTGCCGTCTAATTGCTCACGCTGTGCCTGCTGATCCCTGAGGACGTTTTCGACATCCTTCTTATTGGCATCTAACTGCTTCTGTAGTTGTTTAATTTCTTTAATTTTGTCGTTCAGACTACTCTTTAGGCTCGAGCGCTGCTCCTGCTTATCTATAAAGTCACCGATGCTCTTGCTGCTAGCAAGCATCTCTAGCGGTGAGATCTGATCGTCGACATACATTTCTGACAAAATATCACCCAGTGCATTTCGGTTTTTCTGAATAAGTATTTCATTTTGTGCAATTTCTGCGACTAAATCATCATGCTTCTTTTGACTTTCGTCAATATGGCCCTGGATTTCATTAATTTGATTTTGCAAACGAGAAACCGCTTCGGCAAGAGTTGCAGCTACGCCACGAAGACGCTCTGACTCGGCATCAAGCTTACCAGCCTCCTGCTGCTTTGCTTGAATCTCGGCATTATAATCTCGAGCTAGGACATTTGATCCCAATTGAATGACACCAGCGGATGCCACTAGAATGCTCATTGCGACCAGAGTTGACTGGGCAAGGAACTTTCTAGAAACTGGTGGTGTGGTGGACCTTTGCTTCATTACTAACAGTATAGCACAAGCGTTTTGACGAGTCAATAGTCATTTATATTTTTAGGTATTTTCGCGTCGCGACATAAGACGAAACTACGCCGATGAACACACCTATTGCTATCATACCTAGCAGCACTAGGCCGAAGTAGTCGACCATGAGATTTATCGTGGGATCAAATGGCAGGCCATACTGTGCAAGTGGCGCCCTGGCGGCGAAGATCAAGCCATAGCCAGCTGCTGTGGCCACAAGCGCAGCAATCAGACCGTACATCGAAGCCTCGACCAAGAACGGACCGCGGATAAAGCCCTTCTCGGCACCGATCAGTTTCATCATCTGTATTTCATCTTTACGATTAAAGATCGCCATACGAATAGTATTAAAAACCACCAGCGAAGATATTACTGTGAACAAAGCCGTCATCACACCACCGCCGACTTCTGCCAATTTGACCCATTCCGCAATACGGCTGATTGCACTGCGGCGATCGCCCTGGAACGACGGCTCCTTGGTTGGGTCTTTTATTTCCTTAAATAGCTCACTGTCTGCTATAAACTTATCAAGCGATGACGTATCGTTTATGTCGACAAGGCTAACCCTGAGCACTGCAGGTAACTTGTTGGCCGCCTCTTTAATCGCTTCAAGGGTATCGGTATCTTGCTTGTTTTGCTTAGCCTGGTCTTCCCTGGCCTCACTGGCGCTGATATAGCGAACGGATTTTACATTGTCGACTTTTTCTATTTGCGATTTGAGCTTATTGATTTTATCTTCGGAGGCCTTGCCGTCCAAGTAAATAGACATATCAACCTTACTGCCAATGTCTGCAACTGTTTCGATCAGAATATTCCTCGAAACCAGCGTCACAAGAATAATAATCAGAGTTACCGACATCACCGCAGTGGCTGCAATTGTCAACCAAATGTTGCGACTAAAATTATTAAGTCCATAGCGAAACATTCTCGCAAATGTTAGCGTACGACGACGTCGCTGTTTGCTAGTCTTGGTTTTAACTGGTGATTTTTTGGCTTGTTTTGCACTCATTGTCGGTAACTTCCCTTTGCCTCGTCTGACACAATCTTGCCATTATCAATCGTGATCACGCGTCGTTTTAGTTTATTTACAATATCGACATTGTGAGTTGTCAGCAGAACTGTCGTGCCATATTTATTAATCTTCTCTAGTAGCTTAACGATCTCCCAGCTGTGCTTAGGGTCAAGGTTTCCTGTTGGCTCATCAGCAATCAGAATTTTTGGCTGTCGCACCACCGCCCTAGCAATAGCCACTCGCTGGCGCTCACCACCAGATAACTGATGCGGGAAATTCTTTTCCTTGCCGCTTAATCCGACTAATTCGATAACCTTTGGTACGGTTGATTTGATCTCACGACTTGTCATGCCGGCAATTTCAAGCGCAAAAGCGATATTTTCAAAAACTGTCCGATTGGGCAGCAATTTAAAGTCCTGAAAAACAACACCTATCTTGCGCCGCAGCAGCGGTATGTGCTTGTCCTTTAGGGTATCGTAGTCAATACCACCAACGACAATTTTGCCGCTGCTCGGCTTTTCTTCTCTGGTTAGCAGCTTAAGCAGCGTTGACTTGCCGGCACCACTTGTACCAACCAGTATCACAAACTCACCTGCACTAACGTGCACACTAATGCGATTAAGCGCTGGCTTACCCGCACCTTCAGCGGTCTTGCCGTATACCTTAGTGACCCTATCTAACAAAATCATACTTGTCTTATTGTATCATTTATTTAGAAAAAGCGCGAGCAGAATCAGGCGGCGCTAGACTGATTTTGCGTAGTCTCGTTTTCAAGAAAACTGTTCATGAAACCATCGAGGTGACCATCGAGGACTTTCTGTGCATCCTTTTCTTCGTACTTTGTGCGAGTATCTTTTACCATAGTATACGGATGTAGTACGTAATTGCGTATCTGACTACCCCAGTTAGCGGACTCCCCCGCCCGTAACTCGGATATAGAGTCTGCGTGCTGCTCAAGCTGCATTGCTACAAGTTTTGACCTCAAAATACTCATGGCGGTTTCTCTATTCTGGATCTGTGAGCGCTCATTTTGGATAGCCACAACAATTCCTGTCGGCAAATGCGTAACCCGTACAGCGCTGTCAGTGGTGTTGACGCTCTGACCACCGTGGCCACCACTGCGATAAACGTCAACCTTTAGGTCTTTGTCGTCAATTTGCACTTCGTCGGGTGTGTCTATTTTTGGTAGCACCTCGACCAGAGCAAAGCTAGTCTGACGCAAATTATCTGAGTTGAATGGACTCAACCTGACCAGTCGATGCACGCCGTTTTCCGACCTTAGTCGGCCATAAGCAAAAGGACCGGCAACCTCAAACACACTGGTTTTTATGCCAGCCTCATCATTGGTTGATCGCTCGATTACATCTGTTTTCATCTCGGAGCTCTCAGCCCAACGCAAATACATTCGCTCTAGCATCTGAGCAAAGTCCTGAGCGTCTAGGCCACCAACGCCAGCGGTAATCCGCACCACTGCCTCGCGGTTGTCGTATTCACCATTAAATAGTAGATCAATTTTGCGCTTTTCGTACTCCTGCTCCATGGCCAAGACTTGTTGCTCAAACTCACCTAGCAGGTCGTCGTCACCCAGGTCCATTAGCTCGGCGATATCACTAAGCTGCACAGTTAGCATCTGCCAGGGCTGAATAGCCTGTCGAAGGCTTGATGATTTTTTGGCCAAAGACTGAGCAAAGTCGGGATTATTCCAAATTTCCGGCTGGCTCAACTGCTCATCGACTATCGCTAGTTCTTGCTCCAAATCTGAAAACTGCAGAGCTTGCTTTGCCCGCTCTACATCCGCCTCGAGTGCCTCAATCCTCTTTTTAAGTGGTTGCATATACATCTATCGTACCACTTTTTGCAAGGTTATGCGAACCACATACTATCGGTAGATCATTGCCGCATAGGTGATATACTTAACGTATGAATATTGGTGTATTTGATAGCGGAATAGGTGGTGAAGCCGTAGCCAACAGTTTGAGAAATTACTTTCCAGAAGCCAAGATAACATTAGTTAACGACCGAGAAAATTTACCTTATGGCGATAAAACATCCCACCAAATAAGACTTTTAACCGATGCCGCCATACAACCTATACTTGGCTCAGATGTTATAGTAATCGCTTGCAACTCAGCCACGACAGCAGCGATAGAATTTTTGAGGGGTAAATATACAAACCAAAAGTTTATTGGTATTGAACCGATGATCAAACCAGCGCTTAACCTCACAAAAACCAGAATTATAGGTGTTTGTGCAACCCCAGCGACTCTTGGTAGCAACTCTTACCGAATGCTTAAGGACAAATATGCCAGAAATTACCAAGTTGTCGAGCCAGATTGCTCAAACTGGGCGCAAATGGTAGAAAACAATGATTTGAATAATTCAGAGGTAATCACTGTACTGGATGAAATGATTGCTAACCAGGTTGATGTTATAGTTCTAGGCCGTACTCATTACCATTGGATTAAAGAGTTAATTGTCGAGTATGTCGGACCTGATATCCAAGTTTTAGAGCCGTCGGAAGCTATCGGCCGACGCGTATCTAGTCTTTTAGGCGATTGACTGCTCCGATGAATTTGTCACCTCGGTCATTGTAGTCCGTATATTGGTCAAAGCTCGCACTAGCTGGACTTAATATAACTACATCTCCCGGATTTGCCAACTCAGCCGCCCTATCCACGACCTCTTCCATTAGACCCTCTTCGCGCACTACCGTAACCCCCATCCGTAAACACAGGTCGTAGATAGCTTG
>DISN01000024.1 GCA_002421965.1 Candidatus Saccharibacteria bacterium UBA6209 | reverse complement strand
GATAAGCTTGTCGAGGCTCTTGAGCATGAGGACTGGCATAGGGACTTGCCGTTTACTAAAAAGCCACATGTGCAACATATTAAGCCGTCGGACGTCGTTGGCATAACAGATAAAACCGGCGAAGTTACCGACCATACAATGATTACTGCCATGGGGCTGCTTAGAGTCGGGTATGATACAATAGCTACAGATGCAGGCGGCAACGGCCTGATGGATAAAGTAAATAAACTACTAAAAATATAAGATGAAAAAAGACGTAATTTACATTGATGTCGAAGACGATATCACGACGATAGTCGGTAAGATAAAATCCTCTAAGGAGAAGATTGTCGCAGTAGTGCCGCCAGCTAGATATGGCGTGTTTCAGAGTGCAGTCAATATGCGACTGCTCAAGCGTGCTGCAGATACTGCCAAGAAGCATCTAGTAATTATATCTAACAGTAGCGCCCTTGCCGCTCTGGCGGCTTCGGCTAACATACCAGTAGCAAAGAACCTTCAGACAAAGCCAGAAATTGCCGAGATACCAGTACTAAAAGTTGACGATAATGACGTAATTGACGGTAATGATTTGCCGATTGGTGATATTGCGTCGGCCACTAAGTCTAAGTCAGCGTCTGATAGGGCAGTCGATGATGTAATAGCCACCAGTGCAACTACCAGCACTAGTGGTGATGCTGCCAAGAAGCCAGTCCGAGGCAAGAAGTCTGAGCCAAAAGTTCCGAACTTCTCAACATTTCGCAAGCGGTTGTTTGTATTTGGCGGGCTGGGTGTGTTATTGGTTGGGTTTTTGGTCTGGGCAATTTGGTTTGCGCCAAAAGCCACGGTAATTATTACTGCTAAAAATACACCAGTGACGGTTGATAGTAATGTCCAACTAGCGGTAGACGGTGTGACCGACTTTAAGGCCAGTACGATCAAATCGATTTTTCAGGAACAAACCGCTGATGTGTCAGTTGAATTTAGTGCAACTGGCAAGAAAAAGGTTGGCGAGAAGGCTAAAGGTACAGTTAGGATCAAGACAGATGCTACGACTATTTTGATGACGGGATTAACTGTGCCAGCCGGTACGCAGATTCAGTCTAGCGGCGGCAGTATTTACTTAACCGGAGCGGATGTGGTGTTTCCACAGGGCAGTCCATCAGCGCTTGCTGGCATAGTTGTTGCAGTAACGGCCGCTAATGTTGGCGAGGAATATAATGGTGCTACGGGCTCTGCTTCTACAAGTGCTAATGGTGTGACTTCGGTGGCATTTGTGACTTCGCCCTCAGGTGGATCTAGTCGTGAAGTGACGGTTGTTAGCGAGGACGATTTAGCGAAGGCGACAGCTGCCTTGGGCGAAAAGAAAGTGCCCGACTTAAGGTCAAAACTGGAGTCTTCATTTAGCGAGTCAAATGTAGTAATCAAAGAAACTTTCCAGGAAAAGCGTGGCGACCCTGTGCCATCAGTAAAGATTAATGAAGAAGCAACTGGACCAGTGACGCTCAAGTCAACAGTTACGGCCTCAATGATGGCTGTTGAGCGATCGGAGATTCAGAAGTTCCTCAAGACTGGCATTCAGTCTGAAATTGAGGGAATGAAGTCACAAAAGATCTACTCGGACGGCTCCAGCGACGTTAAGTTCTCGCAGTTTGTGAATGATGCTGAAAAGCCAAAGATTCGACTGACTGCCAATGGTAAAATTGGTCCAGTCATCAAGGAGGACGAAGTCAAAGAGCAGTCGCTCGGCAAGAACTACGGTGAGATACAGCTAGCACTCGAGGCGATTGACGGCGTAGAGGACGTAGATATTAAGTTCTGGCCATTCTGGGTCCGAACTGTACCAAACGACGTTGATCGTATAACGGTTGAGTTTAAGATCAAAGATGGCAGTTAAGAAGAATATCCTAGCACTTGACGTCGGTGACCGACGCGTTGGCGTGGCGCTGGCTGACTCCCAGATAAAAATTGCAGTACCTTACGGCTACCTAGAACGATCAGATAAGATAATTCAACAAATTACTGAGCTGATGCTTGATCACGACATAGATACCCTAGTAATTGGTTATCCACGCAATCAATCAGGTGAGGCGACCAAGCAGACGGAGTCAGTTGAGCAATTTGCCAAGGAATTAGCAGAGATCGAGATTGACGCAGATCTAGTTTTTCAGGACGAGTCGCTATCGAGCGTCGAGGCTGAGAGACGGCTTGGCCGAGTCAAGGACAAGGGTGAAATTGATGCCGAGGCAGCAAGTATAATTTTACAAGATTATTTGGAGCAAAATTATGCAGATTAAGAAAAATCGAATTTGGCTGATTGTTGCCGGAGTTGCATTAGCATTTACTGTTGCGGCTATAACTACCGGTGTATTGTGGTATCAGAGTGGACTGCAGCCAGTCAATGTTGCTGATAAAAAAGAAGTCCGAATTGACATCAAGCAGGGTATGTCTGCTGGTGAGGTTGGGCGAGCTCTTGAGGAAAAGGGTGTGATCCGCAGCGCCCAGGTAATGAGCATTTACCTGCGACTAAATGGTGGTGCTAGTGGGTTTAAGACGGGGGTTTATGTTGTGTCGGCTTCACAGAGCTTGGCGGAAATAATCAGACACTTATCTAGTGGTAAAACAGACGAGTTTTCGATCACCTTTTACCCTGGTGCTATGCTGGAGCGAGCAGACAAGGGCTCGGCAGGTGCTAAATACGATATTCACACCGCTTTGAGTTCGGCCGGGTATAGCGATGAAGAGATTACTGAGGCCTTTGCGGCTGACTATCAAAGTCCGGTTTTTGCTGGGCGGCCAGATGGCGCAGGACTTGAGGGCTATCTGTATGGCGACACTTACTTTATCCAAGCGGGCGCAACAGCTAAACAGGTGGTCCAGCGGGCAATTGATGAAATGGCGCGCGTGGTAGCGGAAAATAACCTAGAGGAGAAGTTTGCTTCCCAGGGGCTGACGCTATACGAGGGCATAACACTTGCTTCGATTGTCGAGAGGGAATCTATTGGCTGTCCAGGCAAATCTGTTTGTGAGGATCAGCGAGAGATAGCTAGTGTATTTTACAATCGATTAAATATCAATATGATGCTTGGGTCGGACGTTACTTATCACTACGCCGCCGATAAGCTGGGCGTTGAGCGGAATTATTTGCTTGATTCCCCCTATAATACTCGAATTAACGCTGGCTTACCTCCGGGCCCAATCGCCGTACCGGGGCTAAGTGCGCTTAACGCCGTGGCAGACCCGCAGAAAACTGATTACCTATTCTTCCTAAGCGGTGACGACGATGTGACCTACTTCGGTAAAACAGAGGCGGAGCATAACAATAATATCCGCAATCACTGTCAGCAGAAGTGTCTTCTCCCTTGACAAAAACACAGACCAAACAATTTATTGACTTTTATGTCCACGGTTGGTACAATAGTTACTAGCTTTGTGCCAAGCTTTAGCAGTTACTGCAAGGGATTGACCCAGGGCCTACCAAAAATGTCGTACGGATACAGTTACAACTAATCGTTACGCAATATTAACTAATCATTAGGTCGACAGCGTATCCTGTTCTAAGCGAGAAGAAAGACAAACTATGGTAGATTGCACTCTGTGGTAACACTGGAGCGCAAGGAGAAGATTATTCGTAATCAGTCAAAAGCCCTACGGGCAAACAATAACAGAGGAGTCGCAGTTTCGCTTTACGCTGGTGCGTTCTTCCTCGTCATCACATTGCTTACCTTAAGCTACGGCGGTAAAAACTTAACACCACAGCAAAATGATACAGTTGCGGCACAGGCTGCTTCAAAATCATCTGAGGTAACATCAAATCAAGAGAAAATTTCTGTAGATCAGCTAAGTGCTGCTTCTGCCGTGACTCAGTTGGCCGAAATGGCTAATCTTCCGGTAGCGGGCGACCTGCGTGAAGCGACTACAGCCCTATATATCAAGAAACAACTCGCCCAGAACGACACAGAGGTTATTACTAAGCCTCAGATTGTTCAGCCGACCACTTCGACAGAGCGCGGTATTACTGACTATGTCGTGAAGTCTGGCGACACCATGGAGTCAATCGCAGCACAATTTGGCATATCGGCTCAGACTCTTAAGTGGGCAAATAACAGCACATCTGATGCGGCACAAGAGGGTGCTACCTTGACAGTGCCTCGAACAGATGGTGTCGTCTACACCGTAAAAGATGGTGATACAGTCGCAAGTCTAGCCGACAAGTATAAAGTGGATACTGAGCGAATCGTTCTTTATAACGATTTGGCTTCTGACGAGGCCCTGGTTGCCGGTATGCGGCTAGTTCTGCCAAGCGGTGAGCTTCCAGAGACAGAGCGCCCAGGCTATGTGGCACCTCGACCAGTAACCCCTACGTATAGTGGTAATAGTGGTAATATTCTGAGTTCTAGCTACGGCTACGCCCGAGTATTCTCTGGCAACCGATACGCACTAGGCAACTGTACATGGTATGCCTATGAGCGACGAGCTGCAATAGGCCGACCAATCGGTAGCCTGTGGGGCAATGCTTCAAACTGGGCTGCAAGTGCTAGTGCAGCTGGCTATACGGTCAACAAAACCCCTGCTCCAGGTGCCGTCTTTCAGTACGGTGGCGGCTATGGAGGCTATGGACACGCTGGAGTCGTTGAATCGGTGGACAGCGAGTACCTCTATGTAACAGATATGAACTATGCCGGTTATAACGTTATAACATCGCGCAAGATCCCGCTAAGTAGTACTGGTCACTATAACTATATTCACTAAAATTAGTACACTTTTAGATAACCGCCTCGTCAAACAGGCGGTTTTCTGTTAAAATAGTATAATGTTTGTTGATACAGCGAGAGTAAAAGTTCGGGCAGGTAAAGGCGGTGATGGCGCTGTTAGCTTTCGCCATGAGAAGTATGTTGACAGGGGCGGACCAGATGGTGGCGATGGTGGTCGTGGTGGGGATGTTATTTTTAGAGCTGTCAAAGACCTAAATACGCTACTTAACTTTCGCTACAAGCCAGAATTAACCGCTCAGGATGGTCAGGCTGGATCAAAGCGTGATCGACGTGGTAAGGCTGGAGAGAATCTGGTTGTTAAGGTGCCTGTCGGTACTCTAGTGACTCGTGACGGTGAGCTTATTGTTGATTTGTTTGAGGATGGCCAAGAAGCAGTTATCGCCAGGGGTGGTGACGGTGGCTTTGGTAATGCTCACTTTAAGTCGTCGACTCGTCAGGCACCACGAATTGCTGAGCTAGGCGAGGACGGTGATGAGTTTGAGGCAGAGCTTGAGCTCAAGCTTCTGGCTGATGTGGGCTTGGTCGGGTTTCCAAACGCTGGAAAATCAACATTTCTATCTGTTGTTTCAAATGCAAAACCAGAAATTGCTAATTATGAGTTTACAACCCTAACACCCAACCTTGGCGTGGCGGATGTTGACGACGGCAGTATCTTGATTGCTGATATACCGGGCCTAATCGAGGGCGCTTCTGAGGGCAAGGGCCTAGGCGACCAATTCCTGCGCCATATCGAGCGAACTGCAGTGCTGCTGCATATGATTGACGCATATAGTGACGATCCAGCAAAGAAGTATCAGACGATTCGCCAAGAACTAGCTAACTACAGCAAGGAGCTTGCGGAGCGTCCAGAGATTGTTGCCCTAACCAAGTGCGAAGGGTTGGACGATGAGATTATCGCTATGCAGGCAACTGCAATTCAGGGCGTGGCTCCAGATGCTTTGGTAGTCACAATATCTTCCCAGACCCACTCAAACATTACGGATCTACTGCGCATGCTTAAGCAATCTGTCGAGGCTTATCGCAAGGCCGAACAAGAGGAAGCTACCGAAACAGAAGAAATCGATGAAGGTCTACCAGTTATATCACTGTCTCAGGAGCAAACCGAGGATGCTTGGAGTATCGAGACAGAGGAGGGCGGTTTTAGAGTGTATGGCGCTAAAATTGAGAGGTTTGCTCGCCGAACTAACTTTGAGCAGTTCGAAGCGGTGAATCGTCTTCGCGATATTATGCGTAAACTTGGTATCCACCATGAACTGGTTCGACAGGGCGCTGAGTCGGATAGTCTGATTCGTATCGGCGATAGTGAATTTACGCTACTAGAGCAGTAAGGGTGCTGCTGAGATTAAATTTTAGTATGGGTAGCTGGTGGCTGTCGGAGGATTATTGAAGTTGCGGGCAATTCAGTTTCTGCTTGCCCGCGTATCATTACCTAGTGCGTCATATCTCATTGAACTACCCCACGCCGCTATGGCGTGTTTTTTTTGCGTGCTTATAGGGTACAATAGACTTAATGGCAAAAACATTTTTTTTCTACGATCTCGAGACTTCTGGGCTGAGTGCCAGGGAGGATCGGATTATGCAGTTTGCTGGACAGCGAACTGATATAGACTTAAAGCCAATAGGCGATCCGATTAACGTGCTGGTGTCACTTAATGATGATACGATCCCTAGCCCGGAAGCGTTGCTAGTAACCGGTATTACTCCACAAAAGACTCGAGAGGAGGGCTATTCGGAGGCGGACTTTGCGAAATTAGTTGTTGAAGAGTGGTTTACCCCAGATACGATTGTCGTTGGATTTAACAGCGTTCGGTTTGACGATGAGTTTATTCGGCATCTTTTGTGGCGTAATTTCCAGGATCCGTATGAGTGGTCGTGGAAGGATGGCCGCAGTCGCTGGGATTTACTGGATGTTGTTCGAATGACGCGGGCATTGAGGCCAGATGGCATTGAGTGGCCGGTCGATGAGAACGGGGACGCAACAAATCGACTAGAGCTGATAACCAAAGTAAATGGCATTTCCCACGACAATGCACACGATGCCCTAAGTGATGTTACTGCGTTGATTGATGTGTCGAGGTTGATTCGCAACAAGCAGCCGCAGCTATTTAACTTTTTACTAGAAAAACGTGATAAGAATGAAATCAAAAAGATTGTAAATCTAGATAGCAAGCAGCCGTTTGTCTATACGAGCGGTCGCTATGATAAGCAATACGCGAAGACGACAGTGGCCTTTCCATTAACGAGCGCTCCTCATGGCAATGTTTTAGTCTATGACCTACGATATGATCCGACAGCGGTTGTTGGTATGAACGAAGAGCAGTTGAAAAAAGCGATGTTTGCCAGCTGGACTGCGCGTCAGGAGGACGGATTTGTGTCTGTCCCAGTCAAGCAGCTTCAATATAATCGTTGTCCGGCGATTGCTCCACTTGGTGTGTTGTCTCAGGGAGACGGTTGGGAAAAGATTAGCCTAGACAAGAGCACCATCGATAAGCATCTGGATATATTGCTTGCCCACCCGGCGTTTGCTGAGAATATTCGCTCAATTTTTGAATCACGCGATCCTATTGCTAGGGCTGCGGACCCGGAGGCTAGGCTGTACGATGACTTTGTAGGTAATGGCGATCGAATTCGAATTGAGGCAGTTAGAAATGCCGATGTTTCTAAGTTGGCGGACTTTCATCCAGAATTTAACGATGATCGTCTGCCGGAATTGTTGCTTCACTACAAAGCGCGTAATTTTCCACGAAGCTTGTCCGAGTCTGAGCAGGTTGACTGGGAGTCATGGCGGGCTAGTCGCATAGAGAAGCAGTTGGTTAAGTTTGCTAAATCTATCGAGGACTTATCTAGGCGAGAGCTGAGCGACGGTGACAAATTTGTGCTCGATGAGCTACGCTTGTGGGTTGAGAGTATTGCCCCTGAGGACAACTAGGCTGGTAATGGCATAAAACGACGACGGAAGAATAGTTCGGGATTATCGGTTGAGCTGTCTGGTATTTGAGCGGCAATTTCCAGCATCGTAACGGCAATTAAGTTGACCGAGTAAATACGTTCAATCTTCTGGCGTAAGTTCCAGCGGGTGTTAATCCGGCGCTGGTTTAGTAGTCCGATTTTATCAATCAAAGACCAGGCTAGCTTAGACAACAGAGGTAGGGTTATCAGTAGTCCGGGGATAATCGCTAGCCAGACGATTAGCATAGTTGTGGCCGATAGCGTAACCTCGGTAAACGGTATGCGCCCAACTAGAACAAACAGTATCAGCTGGTCAAAAAAGCCAACAAAAAATAAGCCCAACGCTATAATAATCCCACAAAGTACTGCCACCAGTTGCTTCATTGTTTCAGTTTACCAGGGGTGTAGTGCTATTGCAATCACAAGCGGTATATGTTGTTGTATAAATTAATTATGCTTAAAACTAACTAGTGGGATAGAGGTGTGGTTCGATGTCTATCTATAGCTTTATGGGGTGGAAAGAAATGTCAAAATCCTGTATACTATATCAGTTATGGCAGAGGTTATTCGAGTACAGGGTGCACGAGAACACAACCTGAAGGATGTGGATGTTGAGATACCGAGAAATAAGCTAGTGGTGATTACTGGCCTATCCGGCTCAGGTAAATCCTCACTCGCCTTTGATACAATTTATGCTGAAGGCCAGCGTCGCTATGTCGAGAGTTTGAGTAGCTATGCCCGACAGTTTTTGGGAATTATGGATAAACCCGATGTCGATAGTATTGAGGGTTTAAGCCCAGCAATTTCAATTGACCAGAAATCAACAAGTCGAAACCCACGCTCGACAGTCGCGACCGTTACTGAAATCTATGATTATCTGAGGCTATTGTTTGCCAGGATTGGTGTGCCTCATTGTCCGGTTTGTGGTAAGGCAGTGACCAGGCGCACCCAGGATGCGATCGTTGAAGAGATAGAGAAAACTTATAACGGCAAGAGAATACTTATATTGGCGCCGATTGTTAAGGGTAAGAAGGGCGAGTTCGCACACATCCCAGAGCAATATCGTCGACTTGGCTACGCTAGGGCTAGGGTTGATGGCGTCGTTTATGCACTTGATGAATTTCCTGAGCTACAAAAAAGCTACAAACACGATATTGAGCTAGTCGTTGACCGAGTTGTGCTAATGGAGGATATGACATCGAGGCTTAGCCAGAGTATTGAGCAGTCGCTTGATATTGGTCAGGGTGTGGTTCAGGTTATGGACGCTGACACTGATGAGATTAGGATTTTTTCTCAGCGCTACGCCTGTGTTGATCACCCAGAAGAGGAGATCCCTGAGCTAGAGCCGCGACTATTTAGCTTTAACGCGCCCCAAGGGGCCTGCCCTGTGTGTACTGGTCTTGGTAGTCGACTAGAAGTTGATCCAGAGCTAGTTTTTAACTTAAATCTAACCTTAGCAGAGGGTGCAATCCGTCCGTATAATCGAGTGAACGCTGACTCCTGGTACCTCAAGCGACTAACTGCCGTGGGTGAGAGGCACGGTTTTGACGTGCGGACTCCGGTCGGTCAACTGTCGGAGGAGACCAGACAGCAGATACTTTACGGTACTGGTAATGACGAGTACGATGTTGAGCTCGGGACTGGTCGCAGCTACAAAACTACCTACGAGGGCGTGATCCCAAATCTTGAGCGTCGCTGGAAAGAGACGGATAGTGACTTTATGCGAAAAGATATCGAGCGGTTTATGCGCGAGCGACATTGTTTTGCGTGTAAGGGCGCCAGGCTGAAGCCGTCGGTTCTAGCGGTGACGATCAATGGCCTGAGTATTATGGATGTGACCGATTTGGATGTCGAGAACGCCTTGGATTTATTTAAGAATAACCTGCAGCTAAACGAGCGCGACACTGAGATTGCTAGATTGGTCGTCAAAGAGATTACATCTCGGCTTGGATTTATGAATAACGTTGGCCTAAACTACCTAGAGCTTGGTCGTGCGGCCAATACTCTAAGTGGCGGTGAGGCGCAGCGAATCCGTCTAGCTACACAGATTGGATCTGGTTTGCAAGGAGTACTTTACGTGCTAGATGAGCCGTCGATTGGCCTACATCAGAGAGATAATGACCGACTTATTGGCACGCTTAAGCGCCTACGAGACCTGGGCAACAGTGTGATTGTTGTTGAGCATGACGAGGATACGATTCGCCACAGCGACTACTTAATTGACATGGGCCCTGGTGCTGGCTCTTCTGGTGGGATGATTGTCGCGCAAGGCACTCCTGAAGAGGTGGCTAAAGTAACAACAAGCTTAACCGGTCAATACTTGAGTGGTCGTGAAAAGATTGAAATTCCTAAAAAACGTCGCCAAGTAATGGCCGATCGTCAGCTGGTTGTTCGTGGCGCAAGGGAAAATAACCTAAAAAATATCGATGTGACATTTCCGCTAGGACTTATGACAGTGGTGAGTGGTGTGTCCGGTTCGGGCAAGTCAACTCTAGTTAATGATATTGTCGCTAAAGAGCTGTCTAATCGCTTGAACAGGTCGACTTCTGTGCCGGGAGCACATGACAACATCGAAGGAATTAAGCATCTGGACAAGGCAATTGTTATTGATCAGTCGCCAATTGGTCGTACTCCGCGGTCAAATCCGGCCACCTACACGGGCATCTTTACGGCAATCCGCGAGCTATTCGCTAGTACGCCAGAGTCAGGCGTTCGTGGCTACAAAGCTGGACGATTTAGCTTTAACGTCAAGGGCGGTCGCTGTGAGAATTGTCAGGGCGATGGCATGATCAAAATTGAGATGCATTTCTTGCCGGATGTTTATGTAGTCTGCGATGAATGTAAGGGTAAAAGATATAACCGCGAAGCGTTGGAGATAAAATACAAAGACAACACGATTAGTGATGTCTTGAGTATGACTGTCGATGAAGCTGCAGTGTTTTTCGAGAGCGTGCCGTCAATTGCTAGAAAGCTAACGACCTTAGTCGAAGTTGGCCTAGGCTACATTAGGCTAGGTCAGCCAGCTACGACATTTTCTGGTGGTGAAGCTCAGCGAATTAAGCTAGCGACCGAGCTATCTCGTCGCTCTACCGGCAAGACAATGTATATTTTGGACGAGCCAACTACTGGACTCCACTCAGCTGACGTTAAGAGATTGCTAAAGATTTTGCATCAGCTTGTTGAGGGTGGCAACTCGATGATTATTATTGAGCACAATCTTGATGTGATCAAGTGCGCCGACTATATTATCGACATGGGCCCCGAGGGCGGCATGGGCGGCGGCACGGTCGTTGCAACCGGTACGCCAGAGAAGGTTATCACAAATCAGGACTCATTTACTGGTAAATATCTAAAAGAATTACTTTGATTCTTGTTTAGACTTTCGCTTGAAGATTTTGTCAAATTGACTACGAATTAAAGCGCGAGTTTCTTTTTGCTTAAGTGCATGAATAATCATCGGCGAGATAGACAGTAGGATAATAATGATTGCTGCGACCTCAATGTTTATGCCAGCCTTAGTCAGTGCGGCTCCTGCAAAGTACCCAAGATATGTAAACGAGGCGGTCCATAAAGCAGCGCCTACTAGGTTAAAGAGCAGAAAAGTGCGGTAATGCATCTTGCTAGTTCCAGCGACAATTGGGGCAAATGTGCGGATGATTGGCACGAATCTGGCTAGTACGATGGTTAGAGCACCGTGTTTCTCATAGAAGTTTTCAGCCTGGACGAGGTATTTTTTCTTGAAGAATTTAGAGTTTGGTCGGTCAAATAGCTTACGACCAACTTTATGGCCGAATGCGTAGCCAGTGCTGTCGCCAAGTACGGCAGCTACAAATAACATTGCTACAAAAATGTGAATATTAAACGGCAGAGATCCTAGATGTAGTATGTTTTGTTGAACCATATATCCAGCGGTGAACAGTAGGCTGTCGCCCGGAAATACAAATCCAATTAATAGTCCAGATTCGGCGTAAACTACGAATAGAATGGCTAATACACCAAGGCCCGTGATGAGATGAATAAATGCTTCCATGGTTATCTATTGTAGCACGATTAGTTCTTGTGTCGATAATCTGATATAATAATAAGCACAATAATAATTACCTCCGAACAGGTACCCGAAAGGAGAAGTATGGGAGATAAGATTATACTAAAGATCGAGGCACGTGAGGTGCACGGTAAAAAAGTTGCAAAACTTCGAAAGCAAGGACTGGTTCCTGGCACAGTTTATGGTGCTGACATGGAGCCTGCTAGCGTCCAGGCTGCTGAGGGTGAAGTTGCCAAGGTTGTTAAGGCCGCAGGTCGACACACTCCAGTACAGTTGATGGGTAAAAAGCGTCGCATTGCTATGATTAAGGATGTTGACCGCGACCCAGTCAAACACACTATTCGTCACATATCATTTCACGCTGTTCGTGCTGACGAGCCGGTCTTGGCTGAAGTGCCAATTCGTCTAGTAGGTGAAGGCGAGTCGGTTGCTGAGCGCGGTGGCTTGGTTATCTTGCAGGCACTAGAGAAAATCGAAGTTAAGGCTCTGCCACTTGAACTGCCAGAGGCCCTTGAGGTGTCAATCCTTGATCTAGCTAAAGCGGGTGATCGCGTAACAGTCGCTGACATTAAGGTTCCGGCTGATGTCGAGATTGTTGACAACGACGATGGTCGTGTCGACGAAGACGAAGAGGAGCGCCAGACTGTTATGGATCTGGTGGTCGCTAGTGTCTACGAGCCAAGTGCCTTGCAGGCTGCAAATGATGCAGCTGGTGGCGACGCCGAAGATGCAAGTGCTGATGAAGTTGAGTCGGAAAATGGCAGCGAAGAGCCTGCCGATAAAGCCGCCAAAGATTCAGAATAGATTTTACGGCCATAATAAAATACCCCGCAGCAAGCGGGGTATTTTTGTTTAGTCCTCTATAAATCCACCAGATTGGTGCTTCCAGAGTTTGGCATAGTCGCCTTTCATAGCAAGTAGCTTTTCGTGGGCACCATCTTCGGTAATTTTGCCATCGCTAAGTACAATTATGCGATCAAGTTTAGCGATAGTCGACAGACGGTGTGCGATAACAATTGAGGTTCTGTCTTTCATTAGTGTTTCGAGCGATGCCTGAATGAGCTTCTCGCTTTCCGAGTCAAGCGCTGAGGTTGCTTCGTCTAGCACTAGTATCGGCGCATCTTTTAGGATTGCCCGAGCAATTGCAATACGCTGGCGTTGTCCGCCGCTTAGCTTTACGCCGCGCTCGCCAACCAGGGTATCGAAGCCGTCCTTAAGGCCTTCTATGAACTCTAGGGCGCTAGCTTTTTTGGCAGCCTCACGAATTTCTTCGTCAGAGGCTTCGGGCCTAGCGTAGGCAATGTTTTCACGAATACTTCGATGAAACAGCAGGGGCTCTTGTGGTACATAGGCGATTGATTCGTGCAGACTTGCTTGGGTTACTTCGGCGATATTTTGTTCGTCGATTAGTATCTCGCCGTTGTCGATGTCGGCCAACCTTAGTAGTAGTTTTGTTAGGGTCGTCTTGCCTGATCCTGACGACCCCACTAGCCCCACCTTCTCGCCGGGCTTGATATTTAGCGAGAAGTCACTAAATAATGTCGCCCCTTCACCTTCGTCATGAGTGAACGTCATGTTATTGATTTTTATCCCGCCCATTTTGACGGTTAATTTGTTGTCAGCCCTGTCGGTAATCGATATACTGCTCGACAATATGCTGGTCATTTCCTTGGCGTCACCCATGACACGGTTATATGTTCGCATTATGCCGTTCATGTTCCATAGGTTGTGGGCCACTGTTGATGTGTAGGTGACGATTAGGTAGATTGCCGCTACCGAGATAAATCCTTGGCCAGAAGCGTAGACTGCAAATACCAATGCGCCGATTCGTATCATGGCGGTGATTGACGAGTAGACGGTGCTGGCTTTTAGGAAGCTTCGCATGGTTGCGAGTGTTGCGCTTCGCCAGTCAAGGACTTTGCCGGAGAAATGCGCCATTTCTCGCTGTTGTGCAGCCGAAGTTTTGACAGCCAGAATGTTAGACACAGAATCCGACAGTTGGCCGCTAACTTTGTTGCTGGCGCTGGCCTCGGCCTCGTTGAGTTTGGCCATGTGCCTAGACCCAAAGTATACGGCGACAGCAAAGGCAGCCGACAGAACTGCCATAAATACCGCGTATTGCCAAAATATAAACCACAGTATGGCCACCGACCCGACAATTGAAATTGCCACAGGCAGGACCGACCAGATTATAGTGTCCCAAAATCTCTCGACCGATCCAACAAGCTTATTGCTTTGGCTGACTAGTGATCCGCCAAACTTATTAGAATGAAAGAACATTGTTTCGCCAGTAAGTTTTTGGAATATCTTTTGATAAAGATCACGCTGCATCGCTGACTCAAATGTCCACATTAGAAAAATCACTACTCTCCAGCCGATCACTTCAGCCCAGAGCTGAGCTAGAGCGTAGCCGCCGATTAGCCACCAGACTAGGTCGTCTTGGAGTTGGTTATTTTGTACTAGATCAAGAAATCCAGCAATTATTAATGGGATAACAAACATGCCAACAGCAAAGTTTAGCGACGCACCGATTAGCGCAAAGTTTCGCCGCCATGTATATGGCTTAGATATTTCCCAGAATAATTTTAGTATTGTTTTGTGCTGGTGATTTTTAGTGTCCTTTGCCATAAACCTCCTTATGGTATAAAAATAATGTTTTATTTGTATTGGTTCAGCCAAGGTGAATACTACTCGGGACTGAACATAAAAAGAATAGAGGATTCCACCTAAAACAGGTAAAATCATAGTCGCTTAGTAAGAGTATATTCAAGAAGTGGCTCGATGTAAAGCCCTATATTTAAATAATAGCACAGATTGACGCAAAAGTCAATATATCGTACAATATACCTCAGTTATGCAAAAGATTTTACTCTACTATAAATTCACTCCAATATCAGATCCCGAGGCGATAAAGCTGTGGCAAAAAACTCTGTGTGACGGCTTAAACTTGCGTGGACGAATATTAGTCAGTCGACATGGACTAAACGGCACGGTTGGTGGCGAGATGGATGATTTAAAGAAGTACATCAAGCAGACTAAGCAATTCCCGGGCTTCAAGGACATTACCTTTAAGTGGTCCGATGGTGCACGCGAGGACTTCCCGCGGATGAGCGTCAAGAATCGCCGTGAACTGGTCGGATTTAAGAATTCTGATGATGAGTTTGATGTCGATATGGACGGCGTGATTGGTGGTGGCCAGCACTTAAAGCCACACGAAGTCAACGAGATGATCGAAAAGTTTGGTGATGACGTAGTGTTCTTTGATGGGCGCAACGCTCACGAAGCAAAAATCGGTAAGTTCAAGGACGCTATCGTGCCAGATACCCGAACGTCACGGGATTTTATAGCTGAACTCGAGAGCGATAAATATGATGATATCAAGGGCAAAAAAGTTATTACCTACTGTACTGGCGGCGTGCGCTGCGAAGTTATCTCGGCGATGATGAAAAAGCGTGGATTTAAGGATGTTTACCAGATTGATGGCGGCATTGTGAAATACGGCGAAGCTTATGGTGATGATGGTCTGTGGGAAGGCGCACTACGTGTGTTTGATGACCGCATGACGATTAACTTTTCTGACAAGGCAAAGACAATTGGTGAGTGTACTCATTGTGAGGGTAAGACTTCTAACTTTGAAAACTGCGCGCATATGGAATGTAATGAGCTGGTGTTGATATGTGAAAATTGCAAAACAAACCCAGAGCTACTGTTTCATACAGAAGCTTGTCGTGAGAAGCATGCGGCAAAATTTGGAGCTCTGGCATGAGTCGCATTTTTGTGTCAGGCCAGATTAACGATTTTGAAACTGTCAGAGAGGTACAGGAAGCGCTGAAAGCAGCTGGTCATACGATCACGCATGATTGGACGACCAATGAAACCGGAGCGCAAATGCTTGGTAGTCGTGAATCAAAGCTCGCCAATATCAAGGAGGCTACTAGGCGAGCGACAAATGACATACGAGGCGTATTGAGTGCTGATGTGTATGTTATCTGTACGAACAATCAGGATGCGGGCAAGGGAATGTATGTTGAGCTGGGTGCTGCGATTGCCGTGGCAGAGTCTAGCGTAGATTTCAAGGTATACCTACTGGGGGACATGAACCACATGACTATTTTTTACTTTCATCCAAAAGTACAGAGGGTTGAGTCCATGGAGGCGCTACTTGAGGATCTGGGGGTGAGGGCATGAACGTAAGGCAAATACTTCAACTAACACGGGCAGGTAATCCGATTTTGCGTGAGGTGATGCCACAGTTGTCTCGTCAGGAGATTTTATCCGAAGAGGCTCAGGGTGTGATTGCCGATATCCGCCACACCTGTCAGACGGAGCAGTATGGTGTAGGGCTGGCGGCACCTCAGGTGGGCATACGCCAGGCAATGAGTGTTATTGCGATTAAACCTACGCCGAATCGTCCCGATCTAGAACTGTTTGAGCAGGTGATCATCAATCCATCCTACGAAGGCATTGGTGAGCCGAACGGTAAGTGGGAGGGGTGTATGAGCGTAGGATCGGGTGATGATTTGCTTTATGGGCAGGCGGAGCGCTTTGATGAAATTGAGGCAGAGTGGTTTGACGAGTTTGGTGAGTATCATAAGAGAATTTTGGGTGGTTTTGTAGCGCACGTGTTTCAGCATGAAGCGGATCATGTTAACGGCGTATTGTTTGTGGATAAGGTGCGTGACACTACGACATTTATGATGGCGGATGAATATCGAAAACGAATTGTAAAGCGGGAGTCATGACAGAAATATTTATTGCTTGGCATGGGCAGAACGAAGATAGCGCCAACGGAATCTTAAGTGGACACCGTGATTTGCCGCTGACAGAGCTTGGCAGAGCACAGGCACGCGAACTTGGCGAAGGCATAAGACTTGCGGGCTTGCAGTTTGATGCGGTATACGGCTCACCGCTGTCGCGAGAGTGTAGCCAGGGTGCGGTAGGGTCTAAGGGTGGCTGAGATTTATTTTGTACGTCATGGTCATAGTGAGGCAAATGCTGCTAATTTAGTAGCGGGCTGGAGGGACTACCCCCTGACCGAGGAGGGCGTTAATCAAGCTACGAAAGAATCTCAAAAGATAAAGCGAAAGTTTCATATTGGTGGAATGATATCGTCACCGCTTATGCGTGCACATGATACGGCAAAGATCATTGCTCAAGGAAATAATTTCCCTGTTGAAGATATTGTTTTGCTAGATGGGCTAAAAGAAAAAGGGTATGGTGAACTTGAGGGTTGCATATCTCCAGAAGAGCTTAGAGGCGTGAGTGATGAGAATATTGTACGGGCTGGAGGGGAGACGTTTGATGTATTTGCTAAGAGGGTCGAGCAGGTAAATCAACAAATACTGTATCATCTGGCTCAAGTTGGCATAAGTTCGTCGCTACTGATTGTTGGGCATGCGGGTTTCTATCGGATGGCACAGTGCGTTAGCAAAGGCCTACCTCCGTCTGAAATGGTAAACATGGAAAAGCCGAACAACAGTACCTTGCTGAGATACCCTATAGGGAAGAATTGGGATTAATATTCTGGTGGAGTCGCTAGTACTACAATAAAACGATAAAACAATTCTACCAGATCTTGGTCAATTCGCTGATTGCAAACGTGGTGACGAGTTTTTTGTGGTTTGCGTTGGTTTTTTGGCTGTACCTTGAGACGAAGTCGGTGCTGGTTACAGGTATACTTGGCGGGACGTATATGGTACTAGTGGCGCTTAGCAGTATGTCGTTTGGTGCTATCGTCGATCACCATAAGAAAAAGCTAGTGATGATGGTGTCAAATATTATTTCTTTTGGCGCATTTTTGTTGGCAGGCATTATGTTTTTGGTCTGCGGTGAGGTGGTTCTGCTAGATGTATCTGGCCCACTACTTTGGCTATTTTCTGGAGTTATCTTAGCTGGGGCAGTGGCCGGCAACATGCGTAATATTGCGCTGTCGACGACTGTGACATTACTTGTGCCTGCAGAAAAAAGAGCCAACGCTAATGGCCTGGTAGGCACAGTTAGCGGTATTGGGTTTATCGTTACGAGTGTATTTAGCGGTTTAAGCATTGGTATCTTGGGCATGGGCTGGACTTTGGGGATTGCAATAGCGTTGATGGCGGCGACAGTCTTGCAGTTAATCCTGGTAAAAATACCCGAGAAAGATATTGTGTTAGAGCCGGGTGTTGAACACAAAAAAGTCGATATACGCGATAGCATTGCAGCGATCGTGGCCGTGCCTGGGTTATTTGGTTTGTTGATATTTTCTACTTTCAATAACTTGATTGGTGGTGTGTATATGGCGCTGATGGATCCGTACGGGCTGACTATTTTTTCGGTTGAAATGTGGGGCATTGTTTTTGGGATTGCTGGAACGGGATTTGTCATCGGTGGGGCGCTGGTTGCTAAGTTTGGTCTTGGCAAGAATCCGATTAAGACACTACTCTATGCTGTGATAGTCATTGGTGCTGTCGGTGCACTGTTTACGATACGTGAGTGGTGGTGGGTGTTCGTGACAGGCATATGGGTGTATATGGTGATCATGCCAATTGCCGAGGCCGCAGAGCAGACGATTATCCAGCGGGTTGTGCCATATAAGAAACAGGGCCGGGTATTCGGATTTGCTCAGGCTTTCGAGTCAGCAGCAGCACCGATTACTGCGTTTATAGTTGCACCTATTGCTGAGTTTCTGATTATTCCTTATATAAACTCAGCAGAAGGCAAGAAATCTGTCGGCTGGCTGCTCGGCGAGGGTGAGGCTAGAGGGATCGCCCTAGTGTTCTTATTCTCGGGAGTGATTATGGTGCTGGCTGCATGTCTGGCTTTTATGACAAAGTCTTACGTAAAACTAGCCAAGCACTATCAGAAGTCCTAAAACTTTGGCGACATAGATGGTATAATAAGGTTATGAACAAAGTATCTCCCATTAGACTAATCATCGGTTTATTAATTATCATAATTGGCGTGTCGCTTCTTCTCAGTGGCCTGGGCATGCCCGGGCTTAGTGAGATAATAGCTAAACTGTGGCCTGTATCGATCATATTGCTTGGTATTGCCATGCTATTTACCAATAAACAGCACTACCTATGGGCTATTTTGGTGATTGCGATTGGTAATATTCTACAGCTAAATGCGCTTGATTTGATTGACGTAAATATTTGGCAGTTAATTTGGCCAGTGATTATTATTGTTATTGGTGTATCTATTATAGCTAATCGCTTGACAGTGGGTGATGGTGCAAGCAAGAAGGTGTCAAAAGATGTTAGCGATGATGTTACTGCCATATTGTCAGGCTCTGAGCAGCATAATCGTTCTGACGATTTTAAGTTCAGTAAAATTACCGCTGTGCTTGGCGGTGTAACATACGACATGAGCAAAGTTAGTATCAAAAAAGAGGCCACAATCGAAATCTTTACATTAATGGGCGGTGTTGAGCTTCGGGTTCCCGAGACAGTAGAGGTTCGTTGCTCGACTATGAATATTCTTGGTGAGGTTGAAAATAAAACCGCTAAGCCAACGGCTAAGAACGCACCGGTTTTGAATATTATTGGTGATGTTGTGATGGCTAGTATAGAGATTAAGAATTAGTGAATGATAAGCTTCAGGAAAAATTAAAACAGCTGCCACTGTCTCCTGGGGTATATTTTCATAAGTCTATTTCTGGTGAGATAATCTACGTCGGCAAGGCTGCGGTACTTAAAAATCGTGTACGGCAGTATTTTCAGAATAGTCGAAGTCGTGACAATAAAACGATGGCGCTAGTGGCCGAGATTGACGACACTGATTGGATTGAGACAGAGAGCGAGGTTGACGCACTGTTTCTGGAAAGCGAAATGGTTAAGCGTTACATGCCGCGCTATAATATTTTGCTTCGGGATGACAAGTCTCAGAGCTTCGTGCGGATCGATATGAAGAGTGAGTGGCCGACTTTGACGATGACGCGTAATCCGCTCGATGATGGCGCTGAGTACATTGGCCCGTTTTATAACGGTCTGGCGGTCAGGCGGGCACTTAGGTATTTGAGGAGGATATTTCCGTACCTCACTAAGGAGCGTCGCACTGGGCAGTCTCAGCTGGACGAGCATTTGGGAATTAGCCCACGTCTGTCTGATGGGTCCGAGGCTTACAAGGCTGATTTGCGACTATTGATGCAGTATATTCGGGGGCGAAGAACAGATATAGCTAGGGAGCTAGAGCGAGAGATGAAGCAGGCGGCGAAGGCGGAGGATTTCGAGAAAGCGGCAAAAATTAGAAATAAACTAACAGCCTTATCTGAGCTGAGGCGACGCGTGATGTTTGGTGATAGTGAGTTTACTGATATCTCGAAAGATCGGGCACTTAGTGATTTGACCGACCTGCTGGGCCTGAATTCTGAGCCAGCGCGAATAGAGTGTTTTGACATATCTCATTTGTCCGGAACTGGAGTAGTTGCAAGCATGGTGGCATTTGTGAATGGTGTGTCAGCGCGGTCGGAGTATCGAAAGTTCAAGTTGTCTCGCGAGATAAACGATGATACTGCCAATATGTCAGAGATAGTTACTAGGCGGTTTTCGCAAAAAAATCAAAAGTCCTGGGGGGTGCCAGATCTGGTATTGATTGATGGTGGCAGGCCGCAGCTGGGTGCTGCGCTGGAGGCTGCCAGGGCGCAGGGATATAACGGGCCGATCATATCAATCGCCAAGCGTAACGATGAGATTGTTGTACATAGCACAAAATCAAACGTTACTATTGATAGCCCAAGGCTTAGTCCTGGTGCGGGCGTGGTTAGCGAAGGCGACTATCTGTTTATTAACCTTCATCCTGGCGCCGTAAAGTCTAGTGGTCATGCTATGAACCTGCGCTCTAGTGGGCAGGCCTCGATGCACGATGACGTCGTTAGGTTAATTCAGAGGATTCGTGACGAGTCGCATCGCTTCGCTATAAGCTACCATCAGGTTATCCGGAGTTCTAGGCAGAACTCTAGCTTACTTGACGGCATAGCGGGTATCGGTCCAAAATCGCGATCGCTATTGTTGAAGAAATTCGGCAGTATTAAGCAAATTGCGGCCGCCAGTGAATCGGATATTAGCGATGTTGTTGGCCCGGCCAAGGCCAAGCTGATAATTTCACGACTACAGAGCGAAAAAGAGTAATGATATAATAATCTTATGAGCATAAGAAGACAGTTTTCGGTATTTTTAATTCGTTGGGCGTTAAATTCGCTTGGCTTATGGGTCGCTGTTAGGATATTGGGCGTCGGTTTATTTAGCGATCAATGGATAGTGTCCTTGCTAGTGCTTGCATTTGCTGGGTTTGTGTTCTCGGTGGTCAATAGTGTGCTTAGGCCAATTATTGTCATTGTATCTTTGCCGGCCATAGTTCTGACGCTCGGGTTATTTACGCTAATTATCAATGGATTGATGGTTTATCTATCCTTAAAATTGTCACCTGGAATAGATATCACGTTTGGTAACGCGATTATTGCCGGAATTATCTTAAGTCTGGTAAACTATATAGTAAGTAGCGCAATCGACCTAAAGGATGCTGCGCACAAATAAGGAGTTTTGATATGTCATTAGAAAGTATTTTACCCTATATCACTCTGGCCTCGGCCTTTTTGATGGTTGTCGCAATATTGTTGCAGCAGAGAGGCGCATCGTTGGGTGCTGGCTTTGGTTCATCGGGAGAACTGTTTACTACTAGGCGAGGTTTCGATAAGAACTTGTTCGATGTGACTATCATCTTTGCGGTCATATTTGTGGTTTCGATCCTTGCTAGCATGATTATACCTGGCCTTCAGGGGTAGTCGACTATGAGAGAGCCTGGCAAAAAGTACTCTTGGAAGCGTTTTGAGTCAATTAGGTATAAAAAAGGCGATTTTAGCAGGCGGGTTCGCAAGATGGAGAAGTCAAGCTTGCGACATGCTCGCAGATTTGTGACAGCACGCCTGGACAGACTATCGTTGGTTCGTCGTGTTGTCGTTGGCTGGGTTGCGCTTGTAGTTATCCTTGCTGGAGTTAGCCTGGCTCAGTGGTTTGGGTTTCGAGCTGCTTATTTAACGGAAGCTCCTATCAAAGGAGGTGCTTACTCTGAGGGGGTGCTCGGTCCGCTTGAAAGTCTAAACCCTATTTTTGCTAGAACAAGTGCCGAGAAGTCTGCCGCTAGACTGCTTTTTGCTGGTTTATACAATTACGATACCACGGGCAATCTAAAGGGTGACCTTGCAAAGTCTGTGACCGTCAATGAAACACAAACCGAGTACACCGTTACACTTCGCTCATCGTTGAAGTGGTCCGACGGGGCACCGTTGACGGCTAAGGACGTGGTATTTACCGTAAATCTACTAAAAAATCCAACAGTGCGTGCTGAGATTTCTGGCTGGAACTCTATTAAAGCAGAGCAGGTAGATAGCCATACAGTTAAGTTTATCCTGCCGGGTGCGTATGCTCCATTTATGGACGCCCTGACATTCCCTGTACTGCCTGAGCATGTACTAGCTAATGTCGAGCCGGCATCGCTTCACGAAGATGTTTTCGGTCGGCGCCCAGTCGGCAGCGGCCCGTTCGCTTTGCGTTTGCTTCAATCGGTTGCTTCTGACAGATCGCAAAAGGTTGCTCATCTGGTTGCCAACCCCTACTATCACCGTGGTGCTGCGCAACTTGAGCGATTTCAGTTGCATGTCTATGGTAGCCGCGGCGAAATTGAGCAGGCTCTAAAGACCAGTGAGATTATGGCGACTCCGGAACTTAGCTATGAGTCACAGAGTGACCAAATAAAGAGTATGTACGCTGAGCACTCTTACGCTATCAATAATGGTGTGTATGCATTATTTAATATGAGGGCGGAGATAACCAAGGATAAGCCGGTGCGCGAGGCACTTTCACTGTCTGTCAATCGTCAGCAGCTGGTTGGTAAGTTGTCGTCTGCGGCAACTCCGCTCGATGGTCCGGTTTTGGCTAGTCAGGCGAGCGGCTTGCCGAGTGCGTCAGCCTACGATACCGAGAAAGCCAAACAGCTACTCAGTGATGCGGGCTGGGTGGTGTCTGGCGGCACCAGAAAGAAAGATGGCCAGGACTTGTCGCTTCGTCTTGTAGTATTAAAGGGAACTGGATCTAGTCAAACCGCAAACGAGTTAGCTAAGGTCTGGCAAGATGAACTCAACATAAAGGTGGATGTACAGATGGTAGACCCCCTTGATGCTAGCCAGAGCGTCCTGCAGACAATCTTGCAGCCTCGTAACTTTGACATCTTGATATATGAACTGGTTCTTGGTGGCGATCCTGATCCGTACGCATATTGGCACTCTTCTCAGGCAACAACGGGCGGTCTTAATTTCGCTAATTACAGCAACATCATAGCCGATGATGCTCTGGCTGGCGGACGTACCCGTACCGACAAGGCTTATCGTGACGAGAGGTATCGTATATTTGTCCGGCAATGGCTGAGTGACATACCGGCTGTTGCGCTGTATCAGCCAAATGTTGAGTATATTCATTCAAAAAATGTCGAGGCTATAGACGAGAACACAAGGCTTGTGTCGGCAGAAGATCGTTTCTATAATGTGATCTATTGGTCGTCGGACACCCACCCTGTATACAAGACTCCGTAGGCTGGGCACCTGGCGTATGGCCTGAGGCTAGATTGTCTGCTATAATAATTCACGACCATGCGGCGGCTAGCGGCTGCGTGAAACGTAAATATTCGTAGATACGAGCGCGTCAGTTCCCATAAAGACATAAAACTGGCAAAACGTACCTTACCTTCTATATTATGCGGCCATGGTGGTGGCTGCGTGAAACGCAAGTAATCGTAGACGCGCTAGCGCGTATGTCCGAGAGTGACATTAAACTAATATAGTACATTTAATTCATTTAGTATGCGGCGGTGGCGGAATTGGTAGACGCGCTACCTTGAGGTGGTAGTGGGAGCAATCCTGTGGAGGTTCAAGTCCTCTTCGCCGCACCAGAATTGATTTGCTTGATTTCAAGTAATGTAGCAAAGGGCTCTTTCCAGAGGTAGGAGGGGGCTCTTTCGTTATCTAGATGTATGTTCAAAAGTAATTTTCGGGCTAAGATGTCCTTTTCTACTGGCGTGCCTGCTCTCATCTTGTCGCCAGCCGTATTTACCAAGTTCAAAAACTCTTCCTTAGATAGTTTGATTTGGGCAGGATTTGCTATTTTCTTTTTGAGCATTTCTACATCGCTCTCAATATCGACAACTGATGATTGCAGCTCCTCGATGTCTTGTATGAGCCTTGTGCGTACAGTTTCGGGTGTATTCTCTGGTAAGGCGGCATATTGACGTGACAGTTTGTCTACATTGGCTTGCAGGTGCTTTCTTCTACCCTCAAGACTACGCTTCTCTGTGCGTATTTTGATAAGGTTATTGTCGGTATGGCTATCAATCTCTTTACTGTATTCGTCGTATTCTTTGTCAGTTAGTTTCATCATATCGAGCTTATCGTAGAGGTCATTGAGAAAATACTTTGCACGTACACTTTTAATAGCTCTCGTACAGCCCTCGGTGTCACAACGGTAAGTAAGGCCGTATGTGCCGTCTGATGATTTATTTTTGCCTACACGCATTGAGGTGTCGCTGTTACAGACACTGCAAAATACCATATCGCGGAATGGATAAAACGTCTTCTTTTCGCTGTAAATTGGAACTCTGGCTTTCTTGCGACCCATTGCCTGTACGGCGTTGTACGTTTCTTCATCAATCATAGGTGTAAAGTCTGATATTTTTCTCAAGTCTACCTCTTGTTCGTTCTGAATGAGGATACCGAAGTAAAAGGGACTGGCAAAGATATTTGAGGCCATTTGTTTACTGATTGTGATTTTACGGATACGTTTATTCTTGCGAGTTATCTTTGTCATACGGTGTACATCATTTTGCAGCCAGAAATCGACCACCTCTTGTTGCGTGTATCCCTCGAGCCGCATTTGCCAGCCGCTCTTTATCAGTTCAAAGTTGTTGTCGGGTTCATAGCGACCAGTCACTTCATCACGGCTATAACCCCATTTGTAAGCCGATGACTTACCCTGCTCAAAGTTCGTAGTGACACCACGCGTAACGCTCTCGCTCAGGTGCTCAGAATATTGCTTAGACATAGCAAACAAGACGTTCAATAGTAACTTGCCGCTCGCGTCATTTGTAAAGTGCAGTGTCGGGAACTTTAAGTCTTTAATTATGCCGCTGTCGAGCATATCGACTATCATACCGCTCTCAAGCGAGTTTCTCGCCAGCCTGTCGGGGTGATAGGCTAGTATGCCGTCGTACTTATCATTGGCGATGTCTTCTAATATTTGAGTAAACTTCTCGCGCCTACCAGATACTTTAGCAGACTTTTTCTCCTCGATAGTCTTTACGACGAGCAGTTCTGTACGCTCTGCGTATTCTTCACAATACTGTATCTGGTCAGGTATAGACTTTTCCTGCGCGTCTTCACCCTCTGATGACTTGCGTGCATAGAGCACATACCTCAAGGGCTTGGTTGGCTCGTAAGAGAATGGTTTTGCTCGTTGTAGCTTCTTGCCCATTGTCCGTATATAAGGTGTCTTAGTATTCGATGATGTTGCCGTCAGTATCTCTCATAAACGTGGCGTTCTGTTCGATTTTCTCTGGGGTAACGTCAATGCTGTTTAGTACCTCTACCAGTTCTACCAAGTTTTCACCTGCTGATTTTTCCATAGGTAATTACGCTTTCAAATTGCGTAATTACCCAAGTACTTCTTGATATAACTACTGGTTGCTTATTCGCTAATCTAGCCCTGCTGTTTTTGGCTCAGGATAGATTTAGTTCATATTGAGCTTTTTAGCATTTGTTTGTACTAAGTCCACCACCTTTCCATCTCGCTTTGTTACTTTCAAATCACAAAAGCCCTCATCGACCAGAGAGTTCAACTGGGACGCTAAATCACTATCATTCGGCAGGCGCTCACCGCGCTTAATCAGGAGCGTTCTATCTTTCAGTCGCTGGACAAGCAAGTGTTCGTCTTTACTATAATCAAGCTGCTCTACCTCTTTGAGTAGCTGCTTTTCATATTCTCTAAGCGCCTCAATTTTTTGCGCCATAGCCGCGCTTGCACTCTTTGCGTAAGAGTAGTGAATAACTGGTGTCGGCTTGTTGATGAGTGCGAGAGCGTTGCTTGTAAAATACGAGAGCTTTAGCTGTATCTCACCAGCGTCACGCCGAGGCGTTATATCCATAAAGCGTTCGTCTTCCTCTTCGTAGATACTCAAGAATGTCGGGTCGAGTAAGGCACAGAAGCCATTAGGCTTGAATATCATAGTAATCTCGTGCCCAGCGAGCACGGCAAAGATTGCAAGTATGAAGTACTCGTCGTACAGTGATTTGAAGTGCTTGAGGTGGTTAGACTTGAGGCCGTATTTGCGGAGTTCAAGCAAGATAGAGATGTAGATATATTCGGAGAGGCCTAGCTTGCGCCAACCTTTACCCTTTTTTCCTCTTGTATCATCAATCAGGCCTGTTTGCTCGAGATAGTTAATGGTACGGTATTTTTTGCCGAGGTCCGATAGAGTAAACAGAGGCTCATTTAAGAGTTTGTCGATTTTCTTCTCAACACCTAGGTCAGTAGTTCGTAGGCCAGATTTTATAAGGCTCGACATACCAAAGAATGTTTTTACCTCGGGAGTGAGGCGCGGCATAAGTAGGGTGTCTAGTACCTTAGGGAACATATTTAGAATTATACATCGTTGTATAAAAAAGAGTCAATAAGCACGATAAAATCTGGTATAATAGAGATGTTCTAGGTTTACCACATTTAAGCAATGCGATTATTTTCGCACGGATAAAGTTCTGAAAAGGACACCGAGCGAAACAGTCGAGCTTTATCGCTTGAATGTGGATAAAAGGCCTAGAACACCTGCACGGTGTCCTTTTTATTTTCTGGACACAGAAAGGATAAAGGCAGTGGAAGCAACCTCGATAGTCGCACTCGTTATCATTCTAGGTGTGGCGTACTGGATAAATAGTAGTCGTGAAGATAAAGCCACGGCGGAGGCGACCGAGCAAGCTATCAAAGCTGCTCGCAATGAGCTGGAACAGGCCAGAGATGAAGCACAGGAAGCAATACAGAAGCGTGCTGAAAGGTTTGATATTCACTTTTCAACCGATGAGCTTGATTGGATTTGTGATGAGGTAGAGGCGGAAGCTGGCCGTGAGGGACTACTACAAGTTATTGAAAGATATAGCCGAGCTGGTGACAAGGGCGACCGTTTGGCTGTTCGTGAGCAGTTTGAGTCAATAAAATTGAGCTATCAGGAGTACTTGCAAGAGTCGGAACTGTCGCGCACACAGGCAGAAGAAGAGCATAAGTGGCAGGTGTTGCTAGACGACTTTAAGAGGCTCAATCCTGCACAACAGAAATCTCACCTAGCGTACATCAAAAAGCACCACGCAGGTGAGCTGACGAACGAGCAGCTGCACATACTCGAGCTAGTAAGTTTAGGCGAAGCAAGCACGCCAAAAAGTAAAGATATTGAGGTGGGCGGCGTAAAGCTGTTTACGATGAGAGAAAAGTAATGCAGGATACGGAGCTGCTACGACAAGTACTGGACTGCAAGCTGTATACGATAAGGTTTGAGGTGATGTTGTATAGTCTACCAGATGATTTTACCGTGTACATCGACTACGACGGTAAGCAGCTCAAAAAGCCGTACCGAGTAACTCGTAATAGAAAACAGTATGAACTCTCGAGTAGCCCTACACGATATAGCAAGCTAATTAGGCCAGCTGAGATGCACAACGTCATCAGAAGACACCTCGATTATGAGTGCGAACGCCTAAAAGGATTTGATATTGATACGGATAAGCTCTCTAATGGGCGTATCGAGCAGGCGGCCAAGGTACTCGAAGTAGTGCAAGACCCTCGCTCGCGACGGCAGACGCTTTTTAACTTACAGCCAAGATGGACGCCGAGGACGAATGATAATGACGAACTATACGATGAAGCTGTATCGCTGGTTGCACGAACACAGATTGCCGATACGACGTTCATACGCGACCAGCTATCCATAGGCAACTCTCAGGCCGAGGCGATTGTACGGCGACTCGAAGATGAGGGGCTGGTAGGTAGACTGGGCAATGGCGCACTTAAAAGAGCAGTTTTGGTGAGCATAGATGAGTCATACGAAAGAAAGGTGAAAAGTAATGCAAATAAATAAATCGAAAAAGCAAGGGCGACAGCAATCATCAAACACGCTATTTGATAATGATTTTGCCGCAGGATTTGAGGACAGTAAGCTCGATAAGTTCAAGCCTGCACTAAAGGCTCTAGTAGTGCTGCTTTTGCTTGTAGGCGCAGTGTGGGGTGTGGCCGCTTATTTTGGCTCAACAGATACGAAAAACAACTCAGATAAGGATTATGCAGCAAATACGACACAACAAACCGATGATAGTGATAGTAAATTGTCGCAGTGTATTGCGGACGCGGCTGCTAAAAATCCTACTCCCGATACGTCCGACACAAACTTCTATCCGAAACTCATCTCTGGCTATGACGCGCAGCTGGCGTGTTATGATAAATACCCCGACGCGAACGGCGCAGTATCTCGCAGCTCGACAGAGTACGCACGAGATAACGCCCTCGACTCATCTGGCGACTACAAAAATACCTATACCTCATCAAGCAGCAGCTCATCTAGCAAGAACAGCGTAACTGGTTGCGACTACTCACTAAGCGAGAGTGAATACTTAGCGTGTTCAGATAAATACTACGCAGCACATAGCTCACCTAGCAGCTCATCATCGAGTAGCGTAGGCAGCACGAGTACTCCATCAGAAACACCCTCGACGCCCTCAAGCCCCCCGAATAGCAATAGTGGTAATTCATCAGGCACAGGACAGAGCGACCCATACGCGGCGCTAAACGCTTGTCTGGCCGAAGCGCGTAGCCTACCGACAGAAGCCTCACGAGCGAGAGCTGTGCAGGGTTGTTATCAAAATCATACGCCCCAGCTATAAAACGCCCAGCCTTTTCGCACATACTCACGATAAAATAAGAGTATGAACGACGATATGAATGAAACAGAGGTAGACACCGCTACAAAGCAAGCGGTAAATGGCCGCGATGAAAACGGTAGATTTGTCGCTGGCAATATACCGTCTACTGGCTTCCATACTCACCCAGAGCGTCGTAATAACGGTAAATGGGATAAAGACGAGTCGATTAGCTATTGGTACAACAAACTAGGCCGTATGAGCGATGAGGAGTTTGACAGTTTTAAGCCATACAATCAAAACCAGCGTATTGCGCTATCGAAAATACAAGCCGCTTTAGGTAACGATGAGCTTGCGCTGAGATGTACGAAAGAGATTACAGACCGCACCGAGGGGCGACCGCAGCAAGGTATTGATATGAATATCGAGCAAGATAGCACGGAGCATATCATCAGAGGGTTTGTGATACCGACACTGCCAGAAGACTTTATCGACAAAGACATTCGTGCACAACTTGGCGAAGAAGAGGCGGCAAAGATACTTAATGCTAAGCAGTGGTAGTTCAAATCTCTTTAGTTAGAGATACTATTAGTAGTTGTAGACGGCCTCTGCTATCTGTTGCGACCTCTGTTTTATAGTCATCTGAGGCAGCTTAAACGCGTCTGGTTCGTTGTTTTCAAATAGCCATTCTGCTATACTATGGAGTAGTTCAAAGTTAGTCGCTTTGAGTGCACCAACTAAATTACACTACGAAATCGTGGTGTAATTTAGTTCCTAGCATATTTTCCGAACCTGCTCTACTTTTATTAACGCAAAGTGATCGGTGTCAAGGGGTGTGATGTCGTTACAAAAATTCAATAATTTGGTATACTTAACGACAGTGGCGCGGTGGCGGAGCGGTTACGCAGAGGTCTGCAAAACCTTGTAGACGGGTTCGACTCCCGTCCGTGCCTCCATATTCATAGAGACGCTTTTTGCGTCTTTTTGTGTTATCTATCTATAAATATGCCCAAAGGTGGTGTATTATATTAGATAAGCGCGAGTGGCGGAATAGGTAGACGCGAGGGACTTAAAATCCCTTGACCAAAAGTCGTGCGGGTTCGATTCCCGCCTTGCGCACCAAAGATAAAGTCGAGGCCCGTCCTCGGCTTTATCTTTGATGTCCTTTTACGACAAGGCTAGAACCTATTTTGAGGAAAACGCCTAACAAACACAAGCCCCGCCGCTTGCCAGCCAAAGGCTGACCCGACCCGCCAGCCCTGACTTTTGCATTTTTTGATGTTCCCCACCGCCGAATTTCTTTTTTCTGTTTGGAAAAAGCCAGGTCTGTCGGGTCGGCTGCCCAAGAGGGCAGAAACGGCGTGACAGAACAGGGGTATTAAGCCAAAAATGGTATAATATAGATAGAAAGGTTACAGATATGGATGCATTTTTCGGAATTACATTGTCAATTATTGTCCTGCTTATGTGGTGGCGGTCGCAGACGAGAAAACCAGACCCTCGCGAGCTACGACGGAATACCGTAAAGGCAAGGTGGGATAGAAAGAGAATAAAAGCCGAGAAGCTCAAACAAGAAGCCAAGCTAGCTCGAAAAGCTGCAAGAGAAAGACGAAAGCAAGAATATGTTGAGCTTATTTCCGTAATTATACCGATAATTAATAATGATAAATAAATCAATAGACATCAATAATAAACTAGTCAGGGTCAATGGATTAACCGAAAGTCTGTTAATACCAGAAAGAACCAGATCATTATTATGGATCACAGATGAACTGCCAGATACTGACGAAAATATAGTTGGCTTTAACCCAATAACCGGAGAAGCTGTCTATCATTCTCAGATAAGTGGACTTAGACCGCTACCTTACGGTGATAAAATCCCTTATTTGATGTCGAGCGACGGATCTAAAATACCCTTTGGCGATTTCACTATTCAGAAATATATTGAAGATAACGAAACACTATATGACGAGCCAAGCTTAATATGGACACAACTACCTGTGGCACCAAATAATTCGGAGTTGCCCAAACAGCCCTATTATTACCCAAGGTATGACGGACTGTCGCCTGAAATGCGATTCCAATATCTAAACTGGCTTAGAGATGTGTCGCAACCAACTTGGTTAAGCTACGTATTTTTGTATCTATACGGTCTGAACCGTCATCTAATATTGGGTGATTATGAAGCTGCCGTAGAGGAAGTAAAGCTACTATTAAAACACCATGATATAGGTGCATATGCATATAATGATTTAGCTTTAGCAAGTGTTATCAGAGGTAAAAATATTCTAGATAAAACGCCAGAAATCGAGGAACATCTATTTGATCCCGCATGGCTAAGGGCTTATCACAAAATGTCGCTAACTCCTACAGTAGTGCTGAAATACGCTAGTCGAGCAGGATTTACTAATACGCGATACATAAAGCAGCAGCCGGATTTATTTAATAAAAAACTCCAGCAAGCGATAGATGATTTAGAGAAGAAAATAGGCGGACCATTCTTTAGTAAGTTTACACCAGCTGGAGATGACACAGGGCGTCTAAACAACAATTCATTAAATAGTTATTCAGAAAACTTTAAGATACCGATCCTACAACGTGATGATGGGTTTGAAAAAGTTGTCTATTCTTTGTTAGATAAAGCACATACAAGTGTCCGTCTTACGCTACACCCTAATACAACAATTAGAAAATCTAATAAGACCGTCATGAACTCGGCACGAACAAGAGAGCTTGCTGATGAACTTGATATCGCAATCAACAAGCTAGCGACCCAATACAGGAAATCAGAACATATAGAAGAAGATATGACTGACACTATGCCAACAACACAATTCAACAAGTCTATCGCTCAACTTGAAAGCGTTAATACCCTTGCAGACCTTAACCCTGACCAGGCTATCAGCTCAGCACACAAGCTTATTGATTCTGGATATCGAGCACCGGCAATTTACGAAGCTCTAGCTAGGGCTTACATAAAGAAAGATGATTACCGATCTGCCTTAGATACGCTAATGCAAGCAAAGGTAGATTATGGATATAATTTTCAGTGGCAACTTAGAGGTATTCTAGACCGCTTTAGGTCTGACTTGAGCGCTAGCAAAAAGCCATCACCAGATACTATTAGGTTAAACAAAATTATTGATAGTCTTGTATAAAAACGAGACAAGTCGCCATGGCGGGTATAGACAAGTCTCTGGAGCTAACGCCAGGAGCTAGAGAGAAACTCCATAAAAAAGTGGTAAAAATCTGGCATCTCGGTAAAACTGAACCTGAAAAATCTATAGAACGAGCGTTTAAGTTGTTTAATGAGGGCTACAGGACGGAGTTCATCTGTAGGTGCATAGCAGCCGGATATAGACAACGGAAGGAATACAAGAAAGAAATCGATTTCCTTGTCGAAGTTGAACGAGATTTCGAACACTATGCTTTTGATGGTACGCTTAGGCGGGCTTTGAGACTCTTAGAGAAAACTGGCGAATCGTATCAGTAGATATTTGGTGTGAGCGGCGAGATTCGAACTCGCACGCCTTTCGGCACCCACTTGTTGAGCCTCTAAAATATTAGAGACTCAGGCAAGTGGGCATGTCTGCCATTCCATCACGCTCACCTATGGCAAGTCTCAACTTATTTCTCTTGAGGGTCAGCAAACACTACATAACTTTCTTCTGCCGTGAAAACCACGCTTCGTATATTAGATAACAGGTTTGGATTGCCAGTTTTTACAGTTTCTAAAAACTCGTTCAATAGCTGCTTTTGTACATTATCAAGATCTTCAAGTTTTACTTTCATTTTAATCTCCTTTCCTACTTATATTATACCATTTTTGGCTTAATACCCCTGTTCTGTCACGCCGTTTCTGCCCTCTTGGGCAGCCGACCCGACAGACCTGGCTTTTTCCAAACAGAAAAAAGAAATTCGGCGGGGGGGAACATCAAAAAATGCAAAAGTCAGGGCTGGCGGGTCGGGTCAGCCTTTGGTTATGGCAACGTCATGGAATTGAGCCCGCACGTGGTTCGGGCGAAGCGTTCGCTTGCGAACATTCCCGTCCTTGACGGCACGTAGTGAGTCGAGGCCCGTTCCCTAACTTTATCTTGCAAGCCATTGGCTACTACTGCTATAATAAATAACATAATCAAAAAGGAGATTTTTATGGGAGCAGGATTAATTACACTAATTGTCATCGGCGTACTGTTACTACTGGTTATTGGATTTTTGATTGCCACGTACAACGGCCTAGTTAAGCTAAAGAATCGTGTCGAAGAAGCGTGGAGTGATATTACTGTACAGCTAAAGCGACGAACCGACCTAATTCCTAACCTCGTAAATACAGTTAAGGGCTACGCTGCGCACGAGCAGGGTGTATTTGACGCTGTAACTAAAGCACGGTCAGCTATCATGGACGCAAAGACTGTTCAGCAGACAGCCGATGGTGAGAATATGCTCGAAGGTGCACTAAAAAGTCTTTTCGCAGTAGCAGAAGCATATCCTGACCTTAAGGCTAATCAGAATTTTCTACAACTACAGCAGGAGCTTGTAGATACCGAGGACAAGATCCAGGCCTCACGTCGTTTCTATAACGGTGGTGTGCGTGATCTTAATACTAAAATTCAGACTTTCCCAGTTAACCTGGTTGCTGGCATGTTCGGATTCCAGTCTCGCGAGTTCTTCGAGGTTGAGGATCGGGCTGCAGTAGAAAATCCAGTTGAAGTACAGTTCTAGCAACTCGTCTTAATCAAAACACCGCCCGTGTACTTGGGCGGTGTTTTTTGCTATAATAGCCTACATGTATAGTGCTATTAGTAAGAACAAGCGTAACACCGTATTGATCATGGCGGTTTTTGTCGCTCTGATCGGTGTTATTGGAATAGTGGTCGGGTACTTGAATGACAATTATAGTCTGTCTGTGACTATTTTAGTTATGGCTGCTATTTATGCTTTGATTCAGTATTTTGCGGCTAGTAGTCTGGCAATGGCGATGACGGGCGCAAAGGAAATCCAGAAGCAAGATGCGCCAGAGCTTTGGCGGACTGTTGAGAATTTAGCAATAGCCTCGGGTGTGCCGATGCCAAAAGTATATCTAATAAACGATCCCGCACCCAATGCTTTTGCGACTGGTCGCGATCCAAAGCATGCAATTGTCGGTGCAACTACGGGACTGCTAGAGATTATGGATAAGCGTGAGCTCGAGGCCGTTATGGCACACGAGATGAGCCACGTGCAGAACTACGACATACGAGTTAGTATGATCGCTTTTGGTTTGGTTAGCGCAATAGGCCTGCTGGCCGATGTTGCACTGAGAATGATGTTTTTTGGCGATAGTCGAGATCGCAACGTCCATCCTATGGTTTATATCTTAGGGCTGGCTGTAGTGATATTGGCTCCGATACTCGCAGCAATTACTCAGATGGCGATTAGTCGTCAGCGAGAATATTTGGCCGACGCCTCTGGCGCCTTGATGACTAGGGACTCAGAGGGCCTGGCGTCTGCACTAGGCAAACTTAGGGACTACGGCCGTCCAATGCAAAAACAAACCACGTCAACAGCTAATTTATTCTTGAGTAATCCACTCAAGCCAGGTTTTTTTGCAAAATTATTTAGTACACATCCGCCACTCGACGAGAGGATAGCGCGTCTACGCAATAATGCGACAAAGATGTAATAGCTATGTCAAAAAAGCGTGAAGAAAACTTAAATAAACCATGGCACAAGCGGATAGTTAGCGGTATAAAGAATAAATGGAACAAACTAAAAAAACGACGAGATGATTACCTGAAGCGTCGCCCGCATCGAAGCTTTCGGCGTACTAGGCGGCGAGATTACAAGCGCTCACTAAAGCTGCCTGGCTATTGGTCACTGACTGTCCAGATCCTGATGATTATTAAGAAAAATAAACGATTGTTTATTGGTTTGGCTTTGTTGTATGGGCTGCTGACAATATTGTTATCGAGCATGATGTCTCAGGATACATACGATGAGCTCAAGGAGTTGATTGACTCGGCCAACGAAGACGGTGCGTATGGTGCCCTGGCTGTGAATCTCTCATTGTTTTGGGGGGTGTTCACCAGTCAGCTCAGCGGAGCGTCTTTTGGCGAGGCTGGTTCGTCGCAACAAATATTCGGAGTCTTATTCGGACTATATACGTGGCTGGCGGTTATCTGGCTGCTTAGGTCGATTATGTCGGGCAAGAAGCCTCGGCTTAGGGACGGGCTATATGGCTCTGGTGGTCCGGTCTTGTCAATGGTGGCTCTGGCGCTCATACTTCTTGTTCAAATGATACCTGCCGCTGTCGCTTTAATCGTTTATGCCGCAGCCGATGTCTCTGGTCTACTTGATCAGACTGCTGTATTGATGCTATTCGGTGGTGGTGCAATACTTCTCGGCGTGCTGTCGCTTTACTGGATGACAAGTACCGTTATAGCTATGGTTGTAGCGACTCTGCCGGGCATGTACCCTATGCAGGCTATAAAGATCGCTGGTGATTTGGCTATTGGCCGACGAGTTAGAATATTGCTTAGGTTGCTATGGTCGGTGGTACTGTTGTTCATCTTCTGGCTAGTGATTTTGTTGCCGGTTATTCTGCTGGATGGCGCTCTAAAATCTGCAATACCAGACCTCTCCTGGCTACCGCTGGTTCCAATAACGGCAATTATCCTAATGGCATGGTCGGTGGTATTTGAGGCAGCGTATGTCTATGTATTTTATCGAAGGATTATAGATGATGACAGTGCCCCCGCCTAAGGATAGGATCGAGAAACTCCGCAATTTGATTAATGACTATCGTTATCATTATCATGTGCTTGACGAATCAATCATGAGTGAGGCGGCAGCGGATAGCCTAAAACATGAACTGTCTCAGTTAGAGGCTAAGTATCCGGAGCTGATTACGCCAGATAGCCCAACGCAGCGAGTCGCTGGGCAGGCGTTGGACAAGTTTAACAAAGTTACTCACCGCACCAGGATGATTAGCCTCAGCGATGTGTTTGACCGTAGTGAGGTCGAGGCGTGGATTAAGCGCATGGAGCGAGCGCTACCAACGGTTGGCAATGAATTTCTGTGTGATATTAAAATGGACGGCTTGGCCTGTTCACTAATATACGAAGATGGCGTGCTGGTTCAGGCAGTTACCAGGGGTGACAGTCGAGTTGGCGAGGATGTTACCGCTAATGTCAGAACTATCGAAAATGTTCCACTTGCACTCAGAAGAAACCAGAAATTCACACATTTCTTGCAGGGTCGAACCGAAATTCGCGGCGAGATTGTCATGTTCAAGGGGCAGTTTGATCAGTTGAATGAGCAGCGTGCTGAGCTTGGTCTGCCATTATTTAAAAATCCACGAAATCTTGCCGCTGGCACTATTCGACAGCTTGACCCAAAGTTGGTCGCTGAGCGCCCGCTTAATTTTATTGGCTACGATATTATTCGTGACAATATTGAGGACACGCCGACTATTGAATTTGGTTATCAGATGATGCAAGAACTTGGTGTTGCCACTAGTCGACAGACTCAGGTCGTTCGTGGTGTTGATGAAATCATGAGTTATATCGAGCATATTGGTGAGATTCGCGAAGACCTACCATTCAATACCGATGGTGTAGTAGTAAAACTTAATGACCGGCTGCAGTTTGCAGAGCTTGGAGTTGTGGGCAAGACTCCACGCGCAGCTGTTGCCTACAAGTTTGCCGCCGAAGAAGCAACTACAGTCGTTAAGGATATTGTTATCTCGATTGGCCGTACTGGGGCGGCGACGCCCGTGGCGGTTTTTGATCCAGTGGAGGTTGCTGGTACGACGGTTCAGCACGCAAGTCTGCACAACGCTGATGAGATTGCCAGGCTGGACGTTAGGCGTGGTGATACGGTGATTATATTTAAGGCGGGCGATATCATACCCCAGGTTCAGAGTGTGCTGCTCGATCTCAGGCCTGATGATTCTACGGCGATTGACTACCAGCAGGAGCTGGCTCGACAATACCCAGAGCTCGAGTTTATCCGTCCGGAGGGCGAGGCGGTATATCGAGTCAAGGGGCTGACTGGTCCAATTATCCTCAAGCGCGCTCTCAAGCATTTTGCATCAAAAGGCGCTTTGGATATTGATACATTAGGCGAGAAAAATGTTGAAGCGCTAGTCGATGCTGGACTAGTAAATGACCTCGCAGATATTTACACACTCACAAAAGATCAGCTGCTTGGAATCGAGCGGTTTGCTGAAATATCAGCACAGAAGCTGGTTGACGCTATTGCTGCTAAAAAACAGCCATCTCTCGAGCGGTTTTTATTTGGTCTAGGCATCCGTCATGTTGGCACGCAGACGGCGATTGATCTTGTTGCGGCATTTGAAAATATGGATAGACTTATTGATGCAACAATCGACCAGCTACGTGCTGTCGATGGTGTGGGCGAAGTTGTGGCCGAAAGCGTGGTTGCTTGGTTTGCTGACGAGGATAATATTGCGCTGCTTGATAAATTTAAGTATCTTGGTGTGACGCCGCATTATGAGCAAAAAACAGGAGCGCTGCTAGGTAAGAACTTTGTGATTACTGGGTCGCTCGAGACGATGAGTCGTGATGAAGCGGCCGATAAGATTCGGGCGCTGGGGGGTGTTTTTCAGTCATCAGTGTCCAAGGACACTACCTATTTGGTGGCGGGGGGTAAGGTAGGGGCGTCAAAACTCAAGAAGGCGGAGCAGTACAATACGAAAGTTATAACAGAGGCAGACCTACTAGATATATTGACAAAGCATAATTAGTATGATATAATGAAAGGATAGGCCAGTGAAAATTAACAAAAATACAAAAATCGGACTTATCGCCATCGTGTGTTTGATTATCGGTACGTCTTGGGCGATCATCTCTGTCGATAGTTCTACCAACAAAAGGCAGGACAATCATGCCATCGAAGACAAATTTATAAACCAATACCCAAAGGCCACTCCGGGGCATAAGTTTGTATATGCCGAGCCAGCCGAGATACTGGACATTATCGATGGCGGCGACGGCGTGGTTTTTCTAGGGTTTCCTGAGTGTCCTTGGTGTCAGCAGCTGGTTCCTATTATGCAGCAGGCGGCTCAGTCAGAAAAAATTGATAAGATTTACTATCTAAATATTAAAGAGTCGCGCTCCAACAATGATGAGGTTTATCAAAAACTAGTAACCAAGCTGCAAGACTATTTGCCGAAGGACGACGATGGCAATCCGCGAATATCCGTTCCGGACGTAACGGTGTATCGTAGCGGCCAAATTGTCGGCAGGTTCGAGCAAGAGGCTACGGCTGATGGCGAGCAGGTTAAGCCGGATACCTACTGGACTAATGATCGTAAAGATCGTGCTGTCGAGCAATTACGTGAAATGATGGCCGAGGTGAGCGAATTTGCGTTAATTCAGAGCAAAATCAATGACGGAGCGCAGCTACTGGATGTTCGGACTGCTGAGGAATTTGATTCTGGCCACTTTGCAGGTGCAATCAACTTGGATGTCGAGGATATTATCGCTGGCAAGTTACCTGAAGCAGCCAAGCACACGCAACTTTACGTCTACTGTCGTAGTGGCAACCGCTCTGCCCAGGCAGTATCTTTGCTCAAGCAAGC
>DISN01000010.1:10721-15975 GCA_002421965.1 Candidatus Saccharibacteria bacterium UBA6209 | reverse complement strand
TTCATCGGCTCGTTGCGGGCGGCGCAGTACTGGCGGCCTATTGGTAGATTGTGGTTAAAATTTTTCTACAGTAGAGCGGACCTGGTCCTCGCCTGCTCGGGCATGGTTAAGGAAGAGCTAGAGAAAGACATGGGTCTAAAAAATGTCGCACTGCTCTACAATACTGTTGACATGAGTCAGTATAAAATTAGTAGCGCTGACCGTAGAGTTGCCCGTAATGAACTAGGGCTAAAGTCCGGGGATTTTGTGGTGATTGGTAATGGTCAGATACAACCCCGCAAGCGGCTAGATACATTTATCTCGATAGCTAAGGCTATGCCAGATGTTAAGTTTTACTGGGTTGGTGGTATGCCGTTCAAGCAACTAGGTGCCGACTACGCTAATATGCAGAAACTTATTAAACGAATGCCTAGCAATGTTACGGTCACGGGGTTGATTCCACTTGAGGATGTGCGTAAGTACTATGCTGCCGCTGATGTTTTTGTTCTGCCAGCAGCTCAAGAGAATCATCCGATGTGCGTTTTGGAGGCGGCGGGTGCTAGTCTTCCGATTATTCTACGCAATATACCTCAATATGATGATACATTTCGGTCCGATGCTATTATGGCGACCACAGACCAGGAGTTTATCGATGCAGTTCAGAGGCTTCGATCTGATGCAAAATACTACAAGACGGCTCAGGCTAGGGCTAAGAATATTGCTAAGAGGTTTGATAGTTCAACCGGTGCCTACCAGGCGGTGGATTTCTACCGTACCCTCCTTGATTAGTGGGTTATATGATATAATCAGTTGTAATAACATGCGTATCGGATTATTTACCGACAGCTACCGGCCGTCGATCAATGGAATTGTTTATGTCGTTGAGTCGCTAAAACGCGAGCTTGAGGCACTTGGTCATGAGGTTTTTGTGTTCTGCCCGGCCAAGACAATTAACCCCAGTAAGGATGACGATCAGACCGATAACGGTCACATTATTCGCTTCCCTAGCCTTAAAGGGGCGTTTTTTGATGATTACGATACGTCGATATTTTTTCCGCCACGTGAGCTACTGAGAATTAAGAAGCTAGAACTTGATGTTATTCATATATTTACGCCATCGCAGATTGGACTTATTGGCGTTCGGGCGTCCCATAAGTACGAGATACCCTGTGTTATTCAGCATTGTACGGATATGTATGAGTTTGCCGAGCACTACCCTGCGGTTTTGCCGGGTATTTTGGCACTGGCTGGTATTATATTTCCAATGTCGGTTAAACTTAAGGCTCGCGATATTGGCAAGATTGTTAGGTTGTATCGACCGCGCGGGGTTACTAAGTGGAACAAGGATATTATCGAGACGGTAATAACTATGCTTTATAGCAAGGCAGATGCAGTGATCGCCTTGTCTAGGAAGAGCCGCGACCAGCTGCTGTCATGGCAGGGTCAAGACTATCGCTACGATATAACTTTGATGCCGAATGGCGTTAACGCGCTGCCTCGACCGAGCGACAGCAAGCTAGCGGAATTCCGTCAGAGATGGGGTTTTAGGGCTAGTGATGAGATTTTTGGTTTTGTTGGACGCTTGGGCGAAGAGAAAAACTTGGACATCCTGATAACAGCTTTCGATAAATACATCGCTAAGGCTAGACCAAAATCCAAGCTGCTGTTTGTCGGTGATTTTGAGTACCGCAAGGTGCTTGAAGAAAAGGCTGCCGCCACTAAGTACGCTGATAGGATTATTTTTACTGGCGCTCTTCCCCGCGAGGAGCTCGGCGTAGTTTACGAAACCTTAGATGTGTTTTGTTTTACGTCGCTCAAGGATACTCAGGGCTGGGTCTTGCATGAGGCGGCACATGCCAGCAAACCAATTGTGATTATTGATCGTCAAGTTTCAGAGGTGGTTCGTGACGGCGAGAGTGGAATTTTTGTTAACAATAAACCAAAGAGTGTGGCTGATGGCGTAATTAAGCTACTTGGTAGTCCAAAAAAGCGTCAGGAATACGGCGCTATGAGTAAAAAGTTAGCTTCAAAATACACTGAGCGACGTCAGGTGCGTAAGCTAGAGACGCTATACCAAGAAGTTATCGACCAGAGAGCATCCGCTTAGTATCACGCTCTTGGTCACGGCGCTTGATAGTTTGGCGTTTGTCATAGTTTTTCTTACCTTTGCCTAGGGCGATGACAATTTTGATGTATTTGCCGTTTGTTAGGAGTTTCGTTGGGACAATCGTCATGCCTTGTTGCTTGGCGGCCATAAAATGTTCGATCTGTCGTCGACTCACTAGTAGTTTGCGAACCGTAGTATCGACTGTTCTGGCACTAGCCAGACCTCGCTGGTTAATTTTTAGTGAGAAACTAGCGTTGTTTAGCCATAATTCACCACCTCGTAAACTAACAAAGGCACCTTTGAGCTGGACATGGCCTTCGCGTGCAGCCCTGACCTCGGGTCCAGTCAGTACTAGCCCAGCAACAACCTCCTCGCCCAGTTGATAATCAAACCGTGCTCGACGGTTGATTATTTGGGCTGCGGAGCGGCTGCGCTGTTTGGAAGTTTTTTTGGACATATAGTCTATGGTACCACATTGTTAGTCTTATATCTGATGGGGTAATATTTTTTAAGACGCTGACTATTAACTGCGAGCGGTCTGGGAATTGCGGTGGCTGAGCTGTCGGTCAGTGTGTAGATTGACGAAATAACCTTTGAGCTGGATATAGCTGTGTCTAGCGGACCTGATTTTTTGACACAAAATACAAATATGGCAAGATGCGAGAGCTATGCTTGATCTGGGTAGTACTCGGCTACAGCCTGTTCAACGGCCTTTTCGCCGATTTTGTGCATGGTGTCTATCATTTTGTCGTTTTGTAGCTCGTCAACAGTGCTACGTAGCCTGTGACTCAGGCTATTTACGAACGCGGCGATGTCGTACATGTCTGGGATGATGTTTGCCTTATTGACGATGGAATTGCTCAATCGGCTTTGTACCAGTATGCCGTTTAGCTTAATCGTCAGCTCCTGAATACGAGCTTCGCCTTCTTCATCTAAGATTTCTGGGTAATAATTCTGATCTTCGCCATAGACTTTTTCGTTATCTGATTTCCAAATCCTTGATCCGGATGGATTTATGCCTTGTTCCTTTGCAATATTCTGCTGCTCTAGTCTAATGCTATTTTCTAGAGTGTCCAACAGCGTAACTGTCTTTAATAGTTCGTCTAATTCACGTCGTTTGTCAATTTCAGATGCTAGACTGATTACTTCACTAAACTGCTGATTGTTCGTAGACAGATCAGCTGCGTTGCTGTTGTTGAAATATTGTTCAGTTGGACTCATATATCTATATTACCATAGAATTGACAAAAAAGCAATACCAATCTAGAAACGAACTACTTTTCCTGGGTATCTGGATCTGTTGAGCGTTTGTTCTGCAACGTATGCAGACCATTTCTGATAGACAGCCCAAGTGTCACAGCCCCACCAACTACCGCCATGACCGATCCAACAGTTAGCCAGACCGCCGCACTGCCCAGTCGGTCGCGCAGGCTGTCTGGCGGTATTTTCCGCGGCTGCTTGTTTGGTTTATCGCCAGATGGTTGAGTTTCTTTCATGATTACACCTCTCGCTTAATATAGACAGAATAAGGTCTTGAATTGAACTAGTCAATACTTATTGTCTGGATGAGTTGAGTTGAGCTACTGTCATCGTGAATTGCAGCTGTGTTGGATTAGGGTAATTAGTGTGGCTAAGTGTCGCATTTTATGTTAAAATAACAGAGATGATCGCCGATATTCACATAACAGAAAAATCTTTTGGCAATAAGAATCTAATTAAAGACATCAAGTTTAGCGTTGATGATGGCGAGAAGGTCGGCATAATTGGCCGTAACGGCGTCGGTAAATCGACACTGTTTGGGATATTGACCGGCGCTGACAAAGACTATACTGGTGAGATAATTTATCGTCGTGGCACTACGGTGGTTGCTACTGCTCAGGAGCATCATGATATGGGCGAGACAACAGTTCTGCAGTACGTACTGCAGGGACTACCTGAGTACGCAAAGTTGAGCCATATTATCGAGACTTACCCAACGACCATGGGCGATGATATGCATAAAATCACTCAGTATACTGACGCCCTGGCGAGATTTGACGACAAAGGATTTTACCAAATCGAGGAGCAGATTGAGAGAGAGTTGATTAACTTCCAGTTGCCAGACGTTGCACATCGCCCCTTCTCTACCCTAAGTGGCGGTCAGAAGCGACTGGTCGAGGTGATAAAGATTATGCACTCCGACGCCCATCTGGCGTTGATTGACGAGCCTACTAACCACATGGATTATGTGGCTAAGCAGCAGTTTATCGACTGGATGCAGTCGGCGCGTGAGGCGATGCTGGTGATTACTCATGACCGCGATGTTCTGAGCCAGGTTGACCGAATTGTTGAGCTCAAGGATGGCGGTTGTATGAGCTTTAAGGGCAATTACGATGCTTATCTGAAGCAAAATGCTCTATCGACTGGCACGCAGATGAATGAATTTGAGATGATCGAGAAGCGAATAACCAATCTTAAACAAAAGATTATTGACTATCAGCGACTCAAGGAGAAATCGCGCAATCCCGGCACTATTCAGAAGTTTAAGCGCCTAGAGATGCAGTCGCGTGAGGAGCTAGCCGAGCTAGAGACCAAAGAGAAGCCGACTTTTTGGATAGACAAAGAGTCTGCCGAAAATCTGAACTACAAAACAGCGGCGCAGTATGGTAAATTTAAGGCTAAAAATGTCCGAATTGGCTTAAAAAATGATGAGTCTCGGTCCAAGCATGTGCTAGTGACGGCTAGAGATTTGGCGCTTGGCTATGGCGATACGGTTTTATTTGAGGGTGTTGATATTGATCTTCGTGAGGGCGAGGCAGTTGAGCTACGTGGTAGGAACGGCGCTGGCAAGACGACTTTGATCAAGGCGCTACTCGGGGGTTCGGCTAATTTGGATGTGTCTAATAAGGGTAGCTCAAAAAAACAAGACATAGTGTTTTTTAGCGGCGAGCTGACATTGGACAGCCAGGTACGAGTCGGTATTTATGAGCAAGAGGTGTCACCGACATACTTTGACCTGCCGCTTGAGGCGGCGATCGAGCGGATGTACCTTGATCGAAAATTAACAATTACGACGACAAAGATCCGGCAGCTGCTGAGTGACTATTTATTCACCGAGGGTGACGGCCATACTCCAGTGCGTCGTTTGAGCGGTGGCCAAAAAGCTAGGTTTCAGATGATTTCGATGCT
>DISN01000010.1:3022-10629 GCA_002421965.1 Candidatus Saccharibacteria bacterium UBA6209 | reverse complement strand
TCATCACGAGCCGCTGGCTCTGCTTCAATATCCTTTGCAGTATACTCTACGCCTAGTTTCTTTAGCCATTCCATCTCTGTATGGCAAAACGCGCACCAGCTGGTTGAGTAAACAATTACCTTAGAATCCTGATGTGTTGTTGTTGTGTCTTCGCTCATGAATTTCCCCCATTCAAAAGTATTATCTATATAGCTATTATAGCATATATTGTAGGTACAAGCTAAAGCAGTTATACTTACTGTATGACAAAGTGGCTATCTCCAAAAACGGGATTTACTCTACCATCTGTGATGATCGTATCGATAATTATGTTCGGTGTGCTGACGCTGGCTATGCGATTCGTATCGCAGTCGGCTAGCTCGCTAAGGGATATATACTATAGTCAGCTGGCCCGAGAGGCGGTAGAGAGTGGTGTTGCCCATGCGACAGATTGCTTAAAGGATAATGGCTATGTTGCGCAATGGACTAACGCATCGCCACTTAGACAAAATACCAACTGTAATGGAGTTGTAGATGGCTCAGCGCCCGCATTTATAGTATCTGGCAGCACGGTGCGGTCTTCGTATCATATTGGGCTGCCGCAAAGTAATTCATCTGGTGCTCAGCGGATAACTGTTGTGGCAACAGTTGAATTACTTCGTAGTGGGACTTCTACGGTCTGGAGCAGCTATACGAACTCTGGATATGCGAATATTGGCGCGACTACATCCTTTGGCTCTGTGACGTTCGGCTATAGTCTGAGTGGCGCTTTCTTTGGGGTGATTGATTCCCAGGGTAGAGCGATGACGGCTGGCTACAACGGTGAGGGTCAGCTCGGTAATGGCACTATCATTAACCAAACTACGCCAGTAAACTATCAATTGCCTAGCGGGGTGAAGGCCGAGCGGATGTTTACGAGCTTTTTGTCTCAAGGTAGATATCTGTTTGTGACAGGTTCTGATGGTAATTTGTATGCTGCGGGGCGAAATGTCGATGGTGAGCTGGGTATTGGCCGTTATTCTACCTACGAGGCGACGCCGCAGAGGGTTAGTCTGCCGGCCGGGTTTAAGACAAGGTCTGTTGCGGTAACTACGGGTAACGCGTATTTTGTTGGGCAAGACTCCCTAGGCAATCATAGGATTTATGCAACTGGACTTTGTCGTCAGGGGGCCTTAGGAAATGGCTCAACTTGCACCAACACGTCAACACCAGTTATGGTTAGTATGCCTACTCCGACGAGTGATCTTACTAGACCAGTGCTAGACTCTGATTGGACACAGTCAACAAATATAACCACCGACAATCCATCGGTGTTTGTCCGAACGATCGGCGGACGTGTTTATGGGTGGGGCTTAAATGTTAATGGGCAGATGGGCACAGGCAATACAACAGATATGACAACCCCCGTTCAGATTGGTACATTTGGCAACACTGGTCAGCCAATGGCCAAGCAGCTTGCATTTGATGGTGGTACTCTCTATATTGTGACGGATACCGGTAGGCTATTTGTGGTTGGCCGTGCATCTCAGGAGGCGTATTTAACGTCGGGTATGTTGCTCGGGGCTAGCTCTAGGCTTAAGTACCGGGCCGATCCTACGAAATGTTTAACCTATGAGGGCCCAGGCCTGCCTCTGACACTTAGGGCTTGTGGGACTTCGGCCACAGCAAATCAGCTATTTGCTTTTCGGCCGGATACGCGAGTTGAGTCTTCCGGCTATTGTATAGAAAGATATACCGGCGGCACGGCCATTGGAACTAATCTTGTTAGCGGGTCCTGTAGCAGTGCCTACATTGAGCGGCAGGATTGGGAGATAGGAGTTGTCAGCGGCTACAAGCTTTATAATAAGTTCACAGATAAATGCCTTGACGCGGCTATTCCTACGACCGTCAAACTTGGTGCATGCACGGACGCCAATAATACGACCCAGGAGTGGCTAATAGAAAACGCCAATACTACTCGTGAGGTGCCTTTGCCCGAAGGTACTAAGGCGGTAAGGGTTACAACAGACCAGAGGTCGACGCTTGTATTGCTAGATAATGGCGAGATATGGGGTGCGGGGGCTAACCATAGCGGTCAATTAGGCATTGGTATTACCCGGTCATTTAGCGCAGTACTAAAGAAAATGATACTGCCGGCTGGACGCAAGGCCGTTGATGTCTATACTACTATGGCGGGGTCACACGACTCTTTGAATGCTTACTCTAATACCTTTGTTGTTCTGGATAATGGAGATGTTATGGGCTCTGGCTCAAACCAGCTCGGCACCCTGGGTATTGGTACATTTGGCGGTTACTATATAACGCCGCAGAAGATGAATCTTCCCACTGGCGTAAAGGCGAAGTCTGTACAGTCTGGTTTAGGCACGACAGTGGTACTGTCAACCGCTGGTCAGATATATACAGTTGGCAATAACTCAAATGGTCAACTTGGCGACGGCACTACAATCAATAGCGCTACGCCCGCAGCCAGACCTTACGTTAACGTTCTGCCGCCAGTTATTTTTTAGATCGAGTCAGGTGCCAGCCACCACAAAACTGACACATGTAGGTCCTTAGTTCAATCTCTGGGTGATGTAGCTCCTGAGTCTCTGCTGCATAGATAGACTGCTTTTCAGTCGGAAATCGACGCTTTTCGCGGCACGCTACATCTGGTGTGGGCGCTACATATGGTGTCGTTTGGCGTTTTTTGGAGTAATTTCTGCGAGGCATAGTCACTGGACATTATAAGCTAAAATGTGATACATTAGAAGTAATGGAGAGTAAACCACCTATTTCTGATGGCAAAAAAAATAGCCAAACTGCCGGCGAACCAGAGGCACTTGGGACTATTTTGGCAACCATCGGTGATACGACGTGGCGGATGTTTGTGCCATCGGTCGGGTTTACCCTACTCGGTGTTTGGGCCGACGTACAGCTTGATACTAAGCCATGGCTGATGGTTGTTGGTATTGTCGTTGGCTGTACGGGTGCCGCACTACTGGTCAAGAAACAAATATCAGGCATAAAATCTCGCAAGGAGTCGACTAAATGATACATTTTTTTGCTGCCGCCGGTCCACATATCTCAATCAAAGCTGAGGAGATTTTAAATCTAGGTGGAGTGTCAATCACCAACTCGCATATGCTTGGTCTACTGGGTATTATTATTTTGGTTTGGTTGTTGTTCGGCGCAAGAGCTGTGGCCCTTGGAAAGAAAAAGCCTAACTTCGCTACCAGACTGATAACTTGGACATTTGAGGGTCTATACGGCACAGTTCGTCAGGTTATCCCAGATGAGAAGTGGGCCAAAAAAGTTGCACCGGTAGCAATCACAATATTCTTCTTTGTCATTGCTCAGTACTGGATGGGTATCTTGCCGATCGTTGGTCCGATTACTGTTGGCGAGGGCACGCCGCTGTTCAGACCATTTGTAGCTGATCTAAATATGACCTTTGCACTGGCGATTGTCACAATTGTTGCGGCGCAAATTTACGCCTTTAAGTACATGGGCTTTAAGGGCAATATGGGGCGGTATTTTATCAATCCACTCAAGGATCCGATTATGGCATTTGTTGGCATACTCGAGCTAGTCGCTGAGTTTTCTCGATTGCTTGGCTTAAGCTTCCGTTTGTTCGGAAACGTGTTGGCGGGTGAGGTTCTGTTGATTATGATTGCTTACTTGACTCAGTTTATCTCCCCTCTTGCTTTGCAGCCGTTTTACTTGTTTGAGTTATTTATTGGCGGCATACAGGCGTACATATTCTTTATGCTAACCGTGGTGTTTATTTCCCTAGGCCTAAGCCATCATGGCGATGAGGCTCATGACGACGATCATTCCCCTGCTCTAAATAAAACTGCAGAGAATGAAGCATTAACCAGTTAAAAAATAATTAATAAAGGAGAATTAATAATATGGAATCACTAGCATTTTCACTTGCTTACGCACTACCTGCAGCATTTGCAGCAATCGGCGCTGGTCTAGTTGGAGCAGCCGCAATGAACGCAGCTGGCCGTAACCCAGAGAAGATTAACGACCTGCGTACAATGATGATCCTTGGTATCTCATTTATTGACGCCCTAGCGATCATCGGTTTCATCGTCGCTATCGTCGGTAAGGTTATGTAATTTCCGAAAGGTATTTTGTGGAATATATAACACGACAACTAGTAACGGTAGCATCGACATCCGAGCAAGGGGGTGACTTGTTCTCGTCGCTTGGTGTCAACTGGACGCTGCTTGGCTTGCAGACTGTTGCGTTTTTGATTTTGCTGTTTATCCTAAAGAAGTTTGTCTATCCGCCACTTGTGGCGATGTTAGATAAGCGAGATGACGCCGTCAGGGCTAGCGCAGACGCTGCCATGGAGGCCGAAAAGCATGCTGCCGAGGCAGAAGCTAGGACAGCAGAATTACTGGATGAAGCCAAGCAAGAAGCTGCAGATATTGTTTCGACCGCTAAGGAAGAGGCTGCAAAGTTCGTAGAAGATGCTACTAAAAAAGCTGAGGCCAAGGCCGATGCTATGCTTGCTAGCGCACGAGATGAGTTAAATAAAGAAGTTGCCTTAGCAAAGAAAGCACTTGCAACCGAAACTATCGGTCTAGTGGCAGAGGCTTCTAGTAAAATTTTGGGCGATAAAGTTGATGCTAAAAAAGACGCAGAGATTATCGCTAAAGCACTTAAGGGGTCGAAATAATGGCGGGTCGGCTTTCACGTAGAGCATTGGCTACTTTTGTGGCTAAAGAGTTGTTGACTGGCAATGATCAGATTATTGACTGGCTGGCGGCACTGCTCATAGAAGAGCGACGTGAGCGTGAGGCCGACTTACTGGTGCGAGATATTGAATCGATACTGGCTGATTCTGGACAGATGATTGTTCGGGTCGATACTGCGCGTCCGCTAGATGTAGCCATTAAGAAAGAAATTGAATCGATGTTTGATCAGCACGAAGTGCATATCAAGGAAACGGTTCGACCAGAGCTTATTGGTGGGGTCAAGATTACTACTCCAACGCAGTCGCTAGATAGCACTATTGCCAAAAAACTTGAAATGCTGCGAACGGCAGAGATATAGAGGAGAGATATGAGTAAAATAGACGTAACAGAATTATCAAACAACCTGCGGAGCGCAATTGCTAAGCTAGAGAGCTCAGAAGGTCTCGAAGATGTTGGAGTTGTCGTTCGTGTCGGTGACGGCGTGGCTTGGGTTCATGGCCTGAGTAAGGCTGGTTACAGCGAGGTGCTAGAGATTGAGTCACCTGATGGCCCAGTTGAGGCGTTTGCTTTGAACTTGATGGAAGATGAGATCGGTGCGGTTATCCTTGGTGGTGAAACTAAGGTTAGTGCTGGTGCTAAGGTAACTCGCAAGGGTGAAGTTTTGACCGTGCCAGTTGGCGAAGAGCTGCTTGGTCGTGTGGTTGACCCACTTGGTCGTCCACTAGATGGCGGTCCAGCTATTAAAACCAAGAATCAAGGCTTGATCGAGCGTCCAGCAATTGGCGTTATGGGTCGTAAGTCGGTTCACGAGCCACTGATGACTGGAATTATGGCGATTGACGCAATGTTCCCAATTGGTCGTGGTCAGCGTGAGCTAATCATTGGTGACCGTCAGACTGGTAAGACTGCAATTGCTATCGACACCATGATCAACCAGGCTAAGCAAAAAACTGGCGTGGTCAACGTTTACGTGGCAATCGGTCAGAAGCTATCTAAGGTGACTCGACTGGTTGAGCGATTAAAAGAAGAAGGTGTGATGGACCAGACTATCGTGGTGGCAACTAGCCCAAGCGACGCCGCTTCCCTGCTTTATCTTGCGCCATATGCTGGTACAGCTATGGGCGAGTATTTCCGCGATAAGGGCGAGCACGCACTGATGATTTATGACGACCTAACCAAACATGCTGTAGCATATCGACAGATGTCACTTCTACTTCGCCGTCCACCTGGACGCGAGGCTTACCCTGGTGATGTTTTCTACTTGCACTCTCGCCTACTTGAGCGATCAGCTAAGCTTTCAGATGCATTGGGTGCCGGTTCGCTAACAGCTCTACCGATTATCGAGACTCAGGCTGGTGACATTTCTGCCTATATCCCAACAAACGTTATTTCGATCACTGACGGTCAGATATTCCTCGAAACAGACTTGTTCTACCAGGGTATCCGCCCAGCGATTTCTGCTGGACTTTCGGTGTCTCGTGTTGGTGGTGCGGCTCAAACTAAGGCAGTTAAGTCGGTTGGCGGTAACTTGAAGCTTGGTCTAAGTCAGTTCCGCGAACTAGCAGCCTTTTCACAGTTTGGTTCTGACCTAGACGCCGCCACTAAGGCGCAAATCGATCGTGGTCAGCGACTGACAGAGCTGCTAAAGCAACCTCAGTATCAGCCAATGAGTATCTGGGAGCAGTATGTGTCGATCTATGCAGTGACTAGTGGCGCCTTTGATGGTGTTCCTGTCGAGAAGATTAAGGAAGCTCAGGCGGCTGCGTTAACTCGCCTATGGAAAGACCACAAGGACGCTATGCGTCAGCTGAACAAGGGCGATAAGCCGACTGACGAGCAGACAAAGACTATCGAAGAAGTGACCAAGAAGGCAGCTAAAGGGTTCGAGGATTAATCTATGGCATCGACGCGACAACTAAAAACTCGTATCCGCTCGGTTGGTAATACCAAGCAGATTACTCGAGCCATGCAGATGGTGGCGGCGAGCAAGATGCGTCGCTCGCAAGAGGCCACCAAGGCTTCAACGCCATACGCATCGGCTGGTAGTGAGCTGCTGATGGACCTGGCGACGCACATCAAGACTCAGGACCATCCGTTGTTTGCGCGTCGAGAGATTAAAAGCCGACTGATTGTCTTTATTGCATCTGACAAGGGCTTGGCCGGAGCTTACAATGCTAACGTGTCCAAGAAATACCTTGAGCTACTAAAGCGTGATGATGAGCGAGGTATCAAGAACCTGACTTTGACTGTTGGTCGTAAGGCTTCACAGTTTGCTACTAGGCTAAAAGACACCGAAGTGATTGGTTCGTATGATGGCCTACCTGATCACCCTGCGGGTCTGGCTTTTAGGACTATCTTAAACACAATTCTCGACCAATTTATTGAAGAAAAAGTCGATGCCGTAACTTTGGTCTACACTGATTTTGTCAGTAGCGTAGTTCAGGAACCCAGTTGGCAGCGACTTCTGCCTGCTGGTACGACAATATCGAGCAGTGAGACTGACGATCCAGAGCCAGCTAAGGAGGTAAAATACGAGCCAAATGCTGAAGTTGTTTTGAATGAAGTTGTTCGACGAATGATTGGCGCTAGGCTATTTCAGGCACTGCTTGACGCTCGTGCATCTGAGCACAGCATGAGGATGTTGGCTATGAAGAATGCGACCGACAACGCAGCTGATTTGATTGATGACCTGACACTTGCAATGAACAAAGCCCGTCAGGGGGCGATTACCCAAGAATTGGCAGAAATTAGCGGCGGCGTGGAAGCGATGTCGGAGTAGCCAACTAAGGCGATATAGATAAGAATGACGAATGAAATGGCAAAGGAGTAACCCATGAGTGAAGCGAATAATACAGGAAAAATTATACAAATAGTCGGTGTGGTGGTTGACGTCGAGTTTACTGACAAGGTTCCAGCGATCAACGATGCATTACGAGTTAA
>DISN01000010.1:0-2977 GCA_002421965.1 Candidatus Saccharibacteria bacterium UBA6209 | reverse complement strand
GGTGAGGCAATTGATGATAAGCCGCAACCTAAGGGCAAGACTTCGCCAATTCACCGCCAGCCACCTACCCTATCTGAGCAGTCAAACAAGACTGAGATTCTTGAGACTGGTATCAAGGTTGTTGACCTAATTGCCCCATTAACCAAGGGTGGCAAAGCTGGTCTATTTGCCGGTGCTGGTGTTGGTAAGACGGTTCTAATTACCGAGCTGATCAACAATATCGCAAAGTTTCACTCTGGCAACTCGGTTTTTGCCGGTGTTGGTGAGCGAACTCGTGAAGGTAACGACCTTTACTACGAAATGGAAGAGGCCGGCGTGCTTGATAAGACTTCGCTGGTCTTTGGTCAGATGAATGAGCCACCTGGTGCGCGTCTGCGTGTTGCTCTGTCTGGTCTAACTATGGCCGAAGCTTTCCGTGACGAAGGCAAGGACGTTCTGCTGTTCGTTGACAATATCTATCGCTACACTCAGGCTGGTGCCGAGGTGTCAGCTCTACTTGGTCGTTTACCATCTGCAGTGGGCTATCAGCCAAACTTGCAGCAAGAAATGGGTGCTTTACAGGAGCGAATTACTTCAACTAAAAAGGGTTCGATTACCTCTGTCCAGGCTGTTTATGTGCCTGCTGACGACTTGACTGACCCAGCACCTGCTACGACCTTTGCTCACCTTGATGCAACGATTGTGATGAACCGTGCGCTAACAGAAATCGGTATCTACCCGGCAGTTGACGTGCTTGACTCAAGCTCGAGTGCGCTTGATCCAGAAGTTGTTGGCGAAGAGCACTACCGTGTCGCCCGAGAGGTTCAGCGAGTACTACAGCAGTACAAAGAGCTTCAGGACATCATCGCTATCCTTGGTATGGAAGAGCTATCTGATGATCAGAAGCAAACTGTGGCTAGGGCGCGTCGAATTCAGCGATTCTTGGCTCAGCCGTTCCATGTTGCCGAGAAGTTTACTGGCAACCCTGGCGTTTACGTCAAGCTCGAAGATACTATCCGTGACGCTTCAGACATCTTGGCTGGCAAGTACGATGACAAGCCAGAAAGCTGGTTCTACATGGTTCAGGGATCTTTGAGTGACCAACTGGCCAACGAAGCTAAAGACTCAAAAAAGAAGGATAAGTAATGAAGTTTGAGCTGATTACCCTGTCGGGCGTCAAGCTCGATCAAGAGATATATTCGGCGACCATCCCGACGATTGATGGCGAGATTTCGGTTTTCCCAAGCCACGAGCCACTTGTTACTATGGCAAAAAACGGTGTTATCGCCGTAACCTCTCAGAAGGACGGTGACGAAGTCGAGTACTTTGCTATATCTGGTGGTGTGGTTGAGATAACTCATGAAAGAATCCGAGTATTGGTCGACGAGGCCGATCACGGCGAGGATATCATTGAGGCCGAGACCAAGGCAGCACTTGATCGTGCGATAAAACTACGCGACGAGACCGATGATCAAGTCGAGCGCGAGAAAGCTCACCAGCTGATAGACCGTCACTTAGTCAGACTGAAGGTCGCTGACCTGCAGCGACGTAAGCGACGATAGGTTAGCTATTTTTGTCAAATAAAAATACCCTGGTTTTTGCCGGGGTATTTTGTTTGGCTATTTTGGAGTGCCGCGCGAGGCTGAATTATGCGGAATGCCGAGCCACTTCCATCCAGGCGAGCTGCCGTCGGCATAGTCCGGCACTGTAGTTCCGGGGGTTAGCATTACGCTATCAATGTATATTGTACCGCCAAGCGGAGCGTAGAAGCGGATTCGGACTGCACTAGTAGGTTGAGTGAATGTAACCGTACGAGTTATTCGTTGCCATTGATTAGTTTTGGTTCGGTCGTATTTGGGATCAGGCCCGACATTGACTCCAGGGCCGATGCCCATACCAAACAAGACGTCGCGATTTTGGAACGTTTCACCCGTAGCTGTTAAGTACACGTAGGCGCTAATAGTGTAGGTTCCAGTTGCTTCTGTGTAAACGTAGCCTTCAAAATACCGGTCCGCTACCCCGCTTGCCGGTGCGGTAATGGCAAAAGATGAGTTGCCGCTATGTTTTTGTGTCGTCGAAATAGAGCCTGAGTAGCCACTGCCGTTCGCCCATCCCCATCCATCTCTGCTCAGCTCAAACCCTGGGTTTGGCACAAAATTTGTAATTGCCGCTACCCCGCCAGCACCGTGTCCTGGGCAGCCACCTTCGGTAACGATTCCAGTTTGGTTCAAGTTCATGCTGACGTTACTGTTGGTTCCTGTAATACAGAATGTGCCATCTTCGTTTGGCTCGTATTCAAACGTTACGGCACCGGAGTTTTTAATCCCGACGGCCCCTATGTCACTCGGGAGGTTTGCGTTTTCGGCGGCGTAGGCTAAAATGGCTCGTTCAGCGCTTTTTAGCTGCGCGGAAACGGATGCTTTACGAGCTTGTTCCTGGATGTTCCGATAGGTAACGAAGCCGACCGCTGCTAAAATTCCAATCACGACGATTACAATGAGTAGTTCCACAATCGTTAAGCCGGCGCTAGCACTCCGAGTGATTTTGTTTAGTTTTCCCATGCTTATTTTAATTTTACATCAAAAGCCTGGATTTTTAAATAAAATGTTCGGCGTGGGTAGTGGGGCTTTATAGACTAGCTGTCGCCCAGTAGTGCCCGAGCTTCATCGGTAGTTTTGGTGTGCATCAACTGATCACGCATTTCTTTTGCGCCATCAAAATCACGTATATAGATCTTAAAGAATCTCTTAAGGGTTTCGTATGGTCGACCTAGTTGTGGCCGCCATTTATCGAAGAGGTCGAGGTGGTAGTGGAGAAGGTCGATTAGCTCCTGCTGTTTGGCAGCGGTCGCCTTTTCGCCGACGGAGCCATCCGTAACGGCTTCGCACCGTGTCTCTATTGAGTCTGCATCGGTAGAGACTCGGGCTGCAGATGTTGCCGATAACTCGACGACGAGCGGCTCTTCCATTCTAAAGCAGAACGGATCATGAAACACGCC
>DISN01000013.1 GCA_002421965.1 Candidatus Saccharibacteria bacterium UBA6209 | reverse complement strand
AGCGCTCAGCACCGGCTAGAGATATCGCTGATTGAGAATTTGCAGCGCCGTGACCTAAACCCTATAGAGACCGCAACTGCCTATGTGAAACTTCGAGATCAGTTCAATATGACCTTGGAGCAAATTGGTGCACGAGTCGGCGGGAAGTCGACTAGTGCCGTTAGTAATACTTTACGTTTATTGAAGTTGCCTCAGGCTGTCAAGGAGGCAATATTTAATGGTCGCCTTAGCGAGGGCCAGGCTAGGCCGATAATTGGTTTGCCTGAAGAAGACGCAGTTGAGCTTATGGAGCGAATTATCAGAGAGGATTGGAGTGTACGACGCATTGAGCAGTGGATTACTCTAAACAAAAGTGCTAAAAAGCTGGGCGATAAAGCTCCCGAGACCGACAACCCTCATCAGTCTGCGATCGACCACCTATCTAGTCGACTTAAAGCACCGGTGACCATTAATACTAACGCAAAGGGCGCCGGCAAGATAACTATTTCCTTCAGTAGTGAAGAAGAGTTTCAACAGATTCAGAGACTATTAGGCTAGCGCGCCGTCTATTTTAGAAAAGGGTTGCCTAGAAAGTTCGTATCTTATCGAATGGGTATATTCGTAGGCCAACTGGACCGACGATATCGAATAGTGGGATAGTGCCCATGCAATCTCGTGAGTCACAAGAGTAGTTGCCCTCGCGGTGGTCACCCATAACAAATATTGTACCTTCGGCGACGACAGTGTCGACTGACCCTGAGGTTGGCTGGCCTGGTTCGTTATTGCCAAAAGTTGAGTCTGGGTCGAATCCGGCTGGCTGGTCGGCAGTGTAGACAGTAACTTTGCCGTTTTTGACTACGACTCTCTCGCCGGCATAGGCAATTACGCGCTTTACAATATACTCTTCGCGTCCGGTAGAGGGGTTGTAGTTGGGATTTTTAAAGACGATAACTTGACCTCGCTCGGGAAGATAGCGCTTATTTTGTAGTTGAGCTATGGTGACAGGCAGGCGATTAACAATCAGGCGATCGCCAGTGAACATCGTAGTCTCCATGCTAGGGCCTTCGACGTTGAAACTTCGAAATATAAAGGTATTAATGATTAGGGTGCCGATAATCACGCCAACGATAAAAATTATCAGACTCAGGCTGTCTTTTATTTGGGGGTGACGATCAAAGAAAGAGGCTTCCATCTCATCTACTATGACACAAGCATCTTGAAAATAAAAGAACAATCATGGTGTTTGCGGTGCCGTCCATGTGGTATAATTGATAGACGTGAACCACAGGAAAAACACTTCAATTGATGGATTTGTTGCGAGGCAACCTCAGAGGACTAGGTTAGGTACTCCGGGTGCAGCGCTTCATAGTGGCAATATGACTTCAGCCGAGACTAAGTCTTCGCGGAGGGTTGATGCTAGTGTGCCAAAAAAATCTACCAGCAAATCAACAGTAATCGATGATATTAACGGATCTTTGAGAGCAATTGACGAAGATGCTTCAAAGCATATCAAAAAAAAGAAAAATAGACGCAAAAAACGCAAGATCGTCAAAATTATATCAATTATTTTTGGCCTAATGGTGGCTGGGCTGATTGGATTTGGTCTATATAAGGCCTGGATGGCTGGCGCCAAGATGTTCCAGGGTAATCTGCTAAATATTTTCCAGCAGCAAGAGTTAAAGATGGACGAGCATGGCAGGAGTAACGTTTTGATCTTGGGATCGACTGACGATATGGCTGGTCGTGACGGCGCGACGCTAACCGACTCGATGATGGTCATAAGTGTTGATCAGAAGAAAAAAGATGCCTATATGTTTAGTATCCCAAGAGATTTGTGGACCAAGTATGATAGGGCATGCTTCACTGGCTATGAAGGCAAGATCAATGCTTACTATACTTGTGCTTCAGATGGGGACACCGAAGAGGACGAAGCCGCCAGGATGAACGCAACCAAGGAATTAGTCGGCGGTATATTCGGTATGGATATCCAATATGTAGTTCACGTAAATACGGTGGTGATTCGTGACGGCGTAGACGCAGTTGGTGGCGTAACGGTTAATGTTGAGAGTGATGACGAGCGTGGAGTCCTGGACTCGACCTTTGATGATATGTGTAGGGGCGCTCCGGGTCTCTGTCCCAATGGTCACTACATGCAGTTTCCAAATGGCCCAAACAAGATGAACGGCAATCAAGCGATGGCGTTTTCTCAGGCCAGGGGCATGGGTGTGCCGTCATATGGACTAAGTGGGTCTAATTTCTCTAGAGAAAAGAACCAACAGCTAGTATTGATGGCGCTAAAAAACCAGGCGACATCGACTGGAACTCTGACGGATATCACAAAGGTTGTGTCACTTATCGACGCTATGGGCAATAACCTTAGGACTAATATTGACGCCAAGGAAATACAGACAATTATGAAATTGGCGGCTGATACCCAGGAATCTGACATACATAGGCTGAGCTTTATTGAAGAGGATAATATGCTAATGACTACTGGCAGCTCACCTGATGGCCAGAGTATTGTTAGGCCGGTCGCTGGACTATACGATTATTCGCAGATTCGCAAATACCTAAAGGATAATATTTTTGCCACGCCACTATCCAAGGAAGGGGCAAAAATAGCAGTGCTTAATGGCGGTGGGCCGGCTGGGCAGGCTCAGCTAGAGGCTGATGAGCTCACGGAGAATGGGTTTGATGTAGTCTATGTCGGCAACGCAGATGAGGACATTACTGCTTCATATGCAATATATAAACTGGGGCAGGAGGGTAGCCTGCCACTAACTAAGGCTGAGTTAGAGAAGATTCTTAAGGTGGGCACCAGTGGCACGCTGCCTTATAGTATTGCCGCAGAAGTTGACTATGTGGTGGTTATCGGGCCTCAGCCCGAGGAAAATGGTATAATAAACTAGATGGTAGATTTTCTCAAGCTAGTAAGGCGGCGGTCTGTCTGGAATGAACTTACGTACTACACGTTAAACATTGGTCTTGCTTCGGTGCTATTTATACTAACGCAGACGATCCAGTCGCCGTTCTTGGCTATTGTGCTGGTTCTGCTTAGTAAGTGGCGAGTACTAGCCGTCCGTCCACGATTTTGGTGGACGAATATTCAGGCCAATATGGTCGACATTATAGTTGGCGTCAGTATAGTTAGTCTGATGTATCTACCTCAGTTGCCGGTCTTCATGCAAGCGGCGCTAGCGGTTATTTATGCTCTGTGGTTGGTGATTCTAAAGCCTAAGTCTGGCCATAAATATATGACAGCTCAGGCCTTTGCTGCGGTTATATTAGGCACGATGGCTCTATACTCATCCTCTTATGAGTGGCCGGTGGTTATTGTAGTTTTGGCGATGTACGCCATAGGCTATAGTGCTGCTAGGCATTTCCTTTACAGCTACGAAGAGACGCAGATGATCTTTCTCAGCGCAATATGGGGTTTGCTATTGGCTGAACTTGGTTGGTTGGCCTACTACTGGGCCTATGGGTATTCACTACCAGGTATGCCGGCACTTCAGGTGCCGCAGATTACTATAGTCGCAACACTGTTGGCATTTGTTGGCGAGAGAATATATCGTTCATCAGTTAATAATAAGCAAATTGTTGTGGGCGATGTTGTGCTGCCGGCGGTATTTTCGGGGCTACTTGTAATAGTGATTATGTTGTTTTTCAATTCTGTAGTGATTTAGTAAAAAGGATAGGAGGTGTTATTTATGTCGACAGGTCGACAGAAGAAATTAGCAATTATTATAGTTGTAGTCATCGCATTGGCGTGGCTCGGTGTTGGTGCAACAATGTTAGTGCGTTGGTTAGATGGCGGGCGACAGCCAGAGGTGTCTGACCGGGGCAGCAATGTGGTTATTAGCCAAAAAGAGGCTGACTTAGCAGAGCTAGTAGAGAAAACTTCACCAACTGTAGTATCGATAGTTACCAGCCAGGTGTCAGGGCAGGGATTTTTCCAGCAAGAAGTAGAGGGTGCAGGAACAGGAATTGTCATCAGTGAGGATGGCTATATCTTAACTAATAAGCATGTTATTAGCGAAGCTCGAAGTGTCCAGGTGGTTATGAGTGATGGCACTAGGTATAGCGATGTAGCTGTTGTTGGTAGCGATCCGCTAAATGACATTGCATTTTTGAAAGTAAAAAATGTCAGTGACCTAAAGGTAGCGACTCTGGGCGATTCTGGTGCTATGCGGGTCGGCCAAGATGTTATTGCCATCGGTAACTCACTTGGCCAATATCAAAACACAGTAACAAGCGGCATCGTATCTGGCCTGGGTCGTCCAGTAACGGCAGCATCGAGCGAGCTAAACTCTAGGGTTGAGTCGCTCACAGATTTGCTTCAGACGGATGCAGCAATCAATCCGGGCAACTCTGGCGGTCCGCTAATTAACTCTGCTGGGCAAGTGGTCGGTATTAACACCGCTATTGCTGCCGATGCTCAGGGTATTGGCTTTGCGATACCAATTAACGCAGCCAAGGGTATGATCAGAGGGGTGATTGCCAACGGTAAGGCCGAAAAGGCATATCTGGGCGTTCAGTATGTTGCCATAACTCCGGATGTTCGCACGGAATACAAATTGTCGGTCGATCAAGGTGCTTTGGTTCGATCGGGTAGCGGTTCGGCTGTCGAGAGTAACGGTCCGGCTGATGAGGCTGGCATAAAAGACGGCGACATTATTACAAAAGTAAATGAAAAGTCTGTTGGTAATCAGGGCGGACTAGGCAGTCTGGTGGCAGAGTTTATGCCGGGCGAAAAGGTAACACTAACAATTATCCGTGACGGCAAAGAGCAGCAAAAAACGCTAACTCTGGGCGCCTATAAGTCGCAGAGCTAAGCAGTAATCGTTGGTAGTTTCGTGAGTAAGGCCGCACTTCGCTGCGGCTTTTACTATTAGCGGATGCTGTTCGGGGTCGGCCTCTAG
>DISN01000007.1:1006-11053 GCA_002421965.1 Candidatus Saccharibacteria bacterium UBA6209 | reverse complement strand
GAGTCTTGTATGCTGATGGTTACGAATTTGTCATCGCCACCTACGTCTACAGTTACGTCACCATTAGGGGTGTATTTGATGGCATTTTCTATGAGGTTAGCTGATACTTCGCGCAGAAATGACGGGTCAGTAAATACGTAAAATACAGGCTGCAGCTTACGTTCTGTGCTGGCTATGTCAAGCGAGGGGTTTGGTTTATATATGTAGCGCAGGCCCTTTTCGCGGGCAATTGGCTCGAAGTCGCTAAAAATATTTGCCATTAATGACGCTACGTCAATGACTTCTGGGTTACTCTTGAGTCGGCCATCTTCGGACTTACTGATGTCCAAGAGATTTTGAAATAGCTCACCTAGGTGTTTGGCCGATTCGTGAGCTTTGGTAATGTAGTCACGAGCCTTCTCGTCTATTTGAGCGGTCGCGGGGTTAAGCGCGAGTCCCAAGTAACCTTCGATTGATGCCACAGGTGTGCGCATCTCATGGCTGGCAGTTGAAATAAATTCCGCCTGCTCCCTCTCCTCTGCCTTTTCATTGGTGATATCTCGAAATACGATGATGATTCCACCGTCATTTTGACCGATTGGCGAACTAACTATAGATACCATCCGTCGTTTTTCACCATTTGTGATAAGCTGTAGGCTGTCGTTATGAACCGGCTGGTTACTGAGCAGTGATTGGGCTATTGGATTTTCTGTCTCGTCTATCTCTCTGCCCTCGATGTCACACAACTTAAAGACACTGCGCCAGTCGAGGCCCAGTGCGTCTCCTTGATTCCACCCCAGAAGCGTCTCTGCTGCCGGGTTTATAAGATCAATTATGCCGGTGCGATCAATGGATACAACGCCGTCGTCGATCGAGTTAATAACAATATCCGACTTGCCTTCAACCGAGCTAAGCTTGTTTGCTAGGTCTCTGAACGAGTCATTGCTCTTTTTTGACGATGGCTGTCGATGCCAGAGTATGACTCCGAGTATTATCGGAGCAAGGCCTAGCACTGCATGACCAACTAGAATCGGCAGATCCATTGGTTGATTGAAATAAGACAAGGCGGTATTCGCCACGGCCAGGACCGCCAGAATACCAACAGCACCGATACCGAAAAATCCAGCAAATAAACTAACGGCTAACCAGGCGCTTATAAATGGTGAGTCTGTGCTGCCACTGGTGAATATTAGTAGACTAACTAGAGCTACGGCCATAAAGTATACCGCAAGTGCGATCATATCCGTGTGCTTCTGCGGAAGCCATAGGCAAAGTGCGGTCATGACCACACACACAGCGGTTGCTGTTATTGCAGTTGCATCGCTTACAGCCATGCCTAGAGCCAAGTCCAGGCCGCTTGGCATAAACCTAGCCCAGGCGTATAGGCCAATAATTAGGGCGCTAATAAATAGCGCCGACTCACATAGCCTTCGCAGCCAAAAACGACTGATGCCGCGGTATTTAGTAGATTTGCCCCCTAGCATAAGTATTATTATGCTTGATGGTTCGCTAAATCTCAAGTACTAGTCATCTAACTTATAGCGTGATATAATAATTCCTGATTGGTCCCATCGTCTAGCGGTTAGGACACCAGGTTCTCATCCTGGCAACCCGGGTTCGATTCCCGGTGGGATCACCATAGAAAGAACGTCACCTTGGTGGCGTTTTTTCTATGGTGTCTCTCTCTGAGAGACGAACCCGGAGGGTTCGGTTGAGCGCAGTGTAGATAGAAAAGCACCGAAGGTATTTTTCTATCAAGCAAGTGAAAGTTGCGAAGCAACCTTCCCGGATAATGCGGATGTACGCCGACTAAATTTTACTCATAGCGCTTTGCTGCTCTGGCTAGCCTTGGGCTTCGATCTCTTTGATGAACTCTAGTAGCCGTCTTGGTGTGATATCGGCTTTGATGAGATAGCCGTCCACTCTCTTGCTGATTGCGTCTCTTTCGTGATCATTTTGCTCGAAATTAGTCATGATGATGATTTTGGAATTAGGCACCAGGTCTACTTCGTCGTTGCGCAAGGACGCAAGTATCTGATCGCCGCGCTGTTCGGGCAGCATGATGTCTAGGATTATTAGGTCGTATTGCTTATTGCGAGCCGCCACTAGTCCATCGTTGCCATCTACCACCCATTCGACATCATAGCCAGCTTTTCTGAGGCTACGAATGTACATTTCACCAATAAATCTGTCATCTTCAACACATAGAATTGTCTTTATAGTCATGCTACCTCCTGTACATTGCGTGATTTTTTATCCAATTGTCGCCCTTTTTGACTAGACCCTGATTGAGCTGTCCGTCCTCGAGCAGTCTATCTGATACGGTAGAGTAAATTGGCAGTGTGAATGAGAATGTTGACCCCTCGTTTTCTTTACTGGTAACTGATATTGATCCACCGTGGGATTCGATAAAGGCCTTGGTGATGTAAAGGCCGATACCGGTACCAGCAACAGCTTCTCTGGACCTGTGGGATCGATAAAATTTACGGAATAAGTTGCTGACAACGTTTGATGGCATACCGATGCCGTTGTCTTTGACTGATATCTCGACAAAATCGCCTTTAGTCTGGGCTGACACCTGGATTAGCCCACCTTCGAAGCTATATTTTATGGCATTGTCTATTAGGTTACCGAGTGCTTCGCCGATACTGCCTCTGTCTGCGGCTACAGTTGGCAAGTCTTTAGGTATCGAGACATTGATTAGTCGGTGTTGGGTGTTGGCACGAAGCATCATGTCGTCGGCGATGGTTGCATAGATGGCGGCGACAGTGTCTTCGTAGAGATGTGTCTGCAGGTGGTGACGATCAAATTTGGCAACATTTAATATGTTGTTGATGTAGCTAGATAAGCGGCTAGCGGACACAGACAGGCGACTTAGTAGTTCTGGCTCATCACCAGTTAATCGTTCACCAACTTCTTGTTCAAATATATCTAGATATCCACGGATAACTGTTATTGGGCCACGAAGTTCGTGGGCAGCAAAGGCAATGAAGTTTAGATCATCCTCTTCTGGCTGATATCTATTAGTTTGGTCAATTAGCACAACTACTGTTTCTGCGTTGGACCCTCGTTCGTATGATGCGATAATATCGTAGAAGCGGCTCTTTTTGACTAGGTCGGTTTGCACGCCCACCCTCTCCCAGCGCTTTTCGGCATTAATTACCTTGTCCTCTAGTGTGGACAGCCAGTTGGTGATGTTATTGTCATCAACAAAATTAAGCGCCAAAAAGGCTTCACCATCTTGAGTATAAGCAATTGGAGCTGCTTTGTTGGCGCTAACTATCTTGCCTTGCTGATCGTAGATAACTACTCCACAGCTAGTATTATTTAGACCAGCAGTTAGTACTGAGTTGGCTTGGCTAGGCGAGACATTTTCGTCAGATTTTGAGCTGGATTCGTAAATTGACAGAAGAATATTTTTTAGGCCGGTCCGCTCGTTGTATGAAGTGTTGGGATTAGGTGGAGTCGTTGTGGTGAGTTCGTTGTTTTTGTGAGCAATTGCCGCCAGGATTGTGTAAAGGGGTTTACTGAGCCGGTAGAATATGGTAATAACCATGCCGATATTGATTGTCACTGTAGCCGCAAGGACGAGTAGTAGTTGTCCGATATCAAATAAGTGACCGCAAACAAGCGACACTAGTCCTGCCTGGAGTAAGCCGGCTACAAAGCCGATAGTTACGAGTAGCCAGATACTACGAGCATTAAACCGCTTTCTAAAATCTCTGACACTTGCAGGATTTTTGTCTACTGCCATGATACGCTGCCACGGTCGGTGATTGCGCTCACCCACGTCTGTCCACGGTTAAGTTTAATCTGGCTGCCGCTGCTGTCAGTTAGTGAGAGGCTTGTGTCTCGGTCGGCTTTGTGCCAGGTAGCTTCGGTGACGGTGCCATTTTGGAATACGTATGCTTGGCCATTGCCGCTAGTAACTAGATCTTCGTAGCCATCAGGTCCGCTCCTGAGCTCCGATCCAACTCGGATAACGACTACAACATTTGGTGAGATTTGCCCCTTTTCTCTATCTTGATGGGCAGCGCCAGCTAGGGATCGATTGTATGTATTGGTGGCGCTATCGTAAGCGTAGCTGGTAGCATACAGTGGGCTGCTGAAACCAACGTTTATTGACGTTGCATTTGGCTCAGCTGCAGGTTTACCGTCAGTTCGATCAAATCCAGTAAATTTCGATGAAGTATATCCCTTGGAAGCGTTCAGTTCGTCGATTTTTGTACCACTAGTGTAGACATTGTGCGGCGCATAGCGATCGGACGCCCTCCAGTAGGTACCAGCATTAAAGAATTGGTCAATATCGCGGTAACCGTTTCGGACGGTGTCGAGTGCATTACTGCTGCCGCCAACGTGAGCGATTGACGCCTGGTATGGTGCTGCCCAGTCTAGGTAGTAAATCCTGAGGCTGCGGACTGGTCCGATGAGCTCGGGTTTATTTTGCTGGTATAGAGCCATAAATCGAGTGATTCCACCCTCGGCAGTTGCTTCATAAACGATACCGGCATCTTTGAGGCCAGATTGCGGTCTTGATTCAGGCGAGTTTTCGATCATTACACCAGTAACCGCCTGTTCGGCGGCCGATTTGTCGGCTACTTCTAGGCCGGTTAGGAGCGAGTAGAACTTCTCTTTTTTCTTGACCTTGGCAACCTTTTCGACCTCGACTTTTTCGGGTGTAATTGTCAGGGCTAGTGCTATAAATCCGCCAGCTAAAACTACAGCTAGCGCAATCAGGGTTGCTGATATCCAATGTTTTTTGAGCCAAACGAGGAATTTTGGCTTAGCTTTTAGGGGTTTTACAGGTTGCGTAGGTGGTGTGTAATCCATAAAATCAGTATAGCATAAGCGCTACTGATTTTGGACGCTTGTCAGACGGTCGATAACTCGCTCTTTGCCAATCAGCTCCAGAGTATCGTTCAGCTGCGGACTAAATGGTGCCCAGGTGGTGACAATTCGAATTAGACTGAACAAAATGCCTGGTTTTTGGCCGGTCTGTTCCAGTAAGTCATTGAGTGCTGCCTGGATATTTTCGGTTGTCCAGTCACTAATTGCTGACAGTGCGGTAATTGTGGCATTTATGAGTGATTTGGTTTCGTCACTTGAGAGTTTTTTGAGCTGTTTATTGTCATTTATCAGTGAGTAGTCTGGGTTTGGCTCCTCAAAGAAATAACTTGTGAGTGGTGCTAAGTCGCGCAGAGTCTTGAGTCGATCTTGGGCTAGGAGCAGGACCTGTTTTTTGTAGTGTTCTGGGTGCTTGCCGGCCGACTCAGGCCAGAAAAATTCAACACGCTTGTACAGCTCATCGACTGACAGCTCTCGGATGAAGTGACCGTTAACCCACAGCAGTCGTTTCTCGTCAAATCTGGCGCCTGATCGTTGGACGCGTGACAGGCTAAACTTTTGGACTAACTCGTCCATCGTAAATACTTCTTGTTCGGTGCCGTCATTCCAGCCCATGGTCGCAATAAAGCTATCCAGCGCCTCTGGCAGATAACCATCACGGATGTAGTCAAGTACGTCTTTGGCGCCGTCGCGTTTGCCGAGTTTTTTGTTGCCTTGCTCATTCATAATGTGTGGCATGTGGGCAAATTTAGGAAGAGGTTTGCCCTTATGCTGCGTGGTCATGTCAAATCCGAGCGCCTCGTAGAGTGCTAGAAAATTGGGCATGCTACTAATGAATTCTTGGCCACGGATAACATGAGTTATGCCCATCTCTAGATCATCAATAATATGAGCAAAATTATAGGTTGGGTAGCCGTCAGATTTAATCAAGATAATATCGTCGATAACTTCGGGGCTGGTCGTGATGTCTCCCATAACCTCATCGTGATAAGTAAAGCTTTTTGGGGTGCTTTTAAAGCGTAGCGGCATGCTTCCGTCCCATACCGGTGGGTTTTCTGGGCGATGATCGATATATCGAAATGCTCGCTTGTCAGCTTGGGCCTGTTCGCGAAAGGCTTGTATCTGGCTGGCATCGTATGGGTCGGCGTAAGCAAGACCAGCGTCAATTAGTTTTTGGGCGTACTGTCGATAGATGTCGAGGCGCTCTGATTGAACATATGGTCCAAAATCTCCGCCAACATCGGGACCTTCGTCGTAGTTTAGCCCAAGAGCCTTGAGGCTGGCTATTAGATGCTCGCGACTGCCCGGTACTTCCCTGTTTTTGTCGGTGTCTTCGAGCCTAAGGACGAATTTACCGTTATTTTGTCGAGCAACTAGATAAGCAAAAAGTGCTGTCCGAATACCGCCAACATGCAAAAAGCCAGTTGGGCTTGGGGCGAATCGAGTACGAATATTTGTCATATAGTCTATTTTATCACACCAACAGATAAGAAAACCTCGTACTGGTGCTGTACGAGGCCTATCTTTTTATTATAACACACTTTAGTCTAATTTGTCAATAGCATTGTTTGAACTACATACTTGTAGCGATGCGCTGTATCTGGTCACTAGATAGTGGGGCCGATCCGTTGACTGTATAGAGGATGCCTCTGTTTACCCAGGCGGCGCTTCCCTGGTAGGTAAAGATCGTTAGCCCGTCAACTTGGGTTGCTATCGCACTGTCGCTCTGTGAGTCGACGTATTGTTTGACTGCAGATGAATCCCAGTTGCTTTTTTGCTGTGTCAACGTGTAGCCCTGGACGCCATCGGCGTAAGCGAATTTCATCGTAACCTCGCCGTCCTTAAACTGAATTGGTCCATTGAGTGCATAACCGTCAGGGCTGTAGCCCGGGTAGCGGGCGTCAATCCCAGATTGAATTGCAGCCATGCGCATGTTTAGGTTAGGCATATTTAGGTAAGTGAAGTAGCCTGCAAGCATAACGATAGCTAGGCTAGCCGTAGCCATGCCCATGAACCTTGACCAGCGGTTTGATTTGCGCTGTTTTTTGGCTCGAACGCTCTTTTGTGGAGCGATTTCGCGGTTCATTGCCTCTAGGATTGCTTCGTTTTTGAGAACTGCTGCTGATTTTAATTCTTTTGGCTGGACACTATTCTGGTGATTTGACCTGACCTCAAGGCTTTGTTTTTGCTGGGCGTTGGCACGCTGTCGCTGAATAGAGGCTGCAGCCTGCTGTTGTGCTATACGCTGCGCCATAGGGTGCTTGTCTGCTGGTAGGTCGGCGCGCTTCTGGGTGATATCTATTGACTGTGGTGCGGGTGCAAACTTTTTGATGGATTCGGTTTGCTTAGCGTTCATGGCAGCAAGGTTAACTGGAGAGTATGCCGCAACAATTGGTTCAGGCTGAGCTGATTCGACTGGCTGCAATGATGGCCTTTTTACATAGCGCCGGCTTAGGGTCTCTGAGCGCTGAGTGGTCCGACCGGCTGAGCTAAGACCCCTGTTAGGCTGAACATTAGTTATAGCTGGAGCGGCTTCGGCTGGCTGAGCAGCGTGAATCTGATCAACCGGTAGTCCAGTTATTGGATCGTATGCCCGATTATTGATAATTACATAGTGCTTGTTGCTGTCCACTTGATACTCCCCTTTTGTTTGCGCGCCTAACCATCCTATAGCGCTTATGAGTCTACTATACAGGAGGCTTGGTTTGTTTTGCAAGAGTAATTACTGTGGTATAATTAGATAATATATGAACCCTAGGTTATCTCGAAAAAAAGAGCTAGCAAAGCGAACTTTAGTCTATGGACTAATGGTGACATCTGTCTTGGTGCTGCTGACTGTGCTGATGATGGCGGTGCTTGGTTACCAATGGGACCTCAAGACTCGTTCAGTTGAGCAGACGGGTTTGGTGCAGTTCAATTCATTTCCTAATTCGGCAGTGGTTAGTATAGATGGCCGCGCTCTGAGTAGTCGGACCCCGACTAAGAGCACCGTTGCTCCGGGCAAGATCCAGTTTGCGATGCAGTTACCTGGCTATGAATCTTGGCAAAAAACTGTTGACGTAAAGCCAGGGGTCATTACTTGGCTCAACTATGCTAGACTAGTGCCAACCAAAAAGAATATTACGACAGCTTATAGCGTACCGACTGCAGAACAAATAGTCTCCTCGCCCGACAGACGGTACATGGCTTTGTGGCGATTCGATAGCGGTGTTCCAGTTTTTGGATTGATTGATTTTCGCAATTCACAGAGACCTTCGGCCGTTGACTATACGCCTGTAGTAGAGCAAATGAGTGGGCTAGATCTTAATAATCCTGCTCAGTCTCATCAGATGACCTCGACCACCTGGAGCAAAGATAGTAGGTTTATGACCGTTAAGCATGTGTATCAGTTTGATAACGAGGCGCCAAAGAGCGAGTGGCTATGGATTGATCGAGAGTCGCCAGAGTCGATGGTAAATCTGACTAATCTTTTAGGGATGGACCTGAATGATGTGCAGCCGCTAGATAATCGCAAGGTGATGGTATTGGCGGGGCAGGATATGCGAGAGGCCTCGATTAGTGATGGCTCAATATCCAGACCGCTTGTTAGTGGTGCTAGTTCCTTTGGTGTCTATGATGATGACAGGCTGACCTATATTGCCAAGGACGGTGACTACACTGTTGCTGGGCTGTGGCTTCGCGGCAAGGAGCCGACGGTAATCGCCAGGAGTTTGACTAGCGACAATCAAGCGATAAATATCGCTACTGGGCGATATTTCAACAAAGATACCATAGCAGTTAGCATCGATCGACAGGTGACTTATTATCGGGGAGATATCCCGACCAACAAAGAAAGTTTGGCTTCTCTACTCAAGACGGGAAAGAGTTTTACGTTTAACCACGCAGTTGAGAGTTTACAGTTTAGCGACAACGGGCGGTTTCTGGTAGCAGAAGACGGCAAGTCGTTGATGTCGTTTGATATTGAGCGCGTAGAAGTATCTCAGAACATCGTTAAGTATTCGCCTTCTCCGGTTAGTTGGCTGGACGGATACCATATTACTCAGGTTGATGGCTCTGGACTTAGGATTATGCAGGAATTTGACGGCTTAAATACTGCTCAGCTAATGCCTTCAAGCGCTGATTACGATAGTCTGCTGACTAATGACGGCAAATATCTTTACTCTTGGCTATCTAGTGATGGCGTGCTCGAGCTTCGACGAATGTCGATGACTATTTAGTCTACTATTTATATTTAATCTGTCCGGTTTATCGAGCACCGAATAGTTTTTCGAGTAATGTCGGTGATGGTTGGCCGGGTATGTTCGTAGCTTCGGGGGTTGATGTTTCGTTGGTTTCGGCAGTATCTGCACCGCTGGGATTGGGTGAGATTTGCTCAGCAAATACCAACAGTCGCTTCTCGGCAGTACCTAGCGGCACGCAGCTAATCAAGGTTAGCATTGGTTTGTCAGTTTGGATCTGAACTTTTGAAACTTCGTTTGGCATGACAACTTCGGTGGTGGTTACGGAGTAAGTATACCTTTTTCCTTCGTAGTTCATGTAAATTAAATCACCCTTAACTAGCTTCTCGTTTTTGGCAAAGATAAATTTATAGTCGCCCCTTGCGAAGGCGTCGTTGCTGGAGTGAGCGGCAAAGACGGCGTTACCGATTTGGCCAGGTACAGCGTTGGCGCCAGCAATTGCGAAGTGGGCTATACCCTTCTCCATAGCTGCCATCTGTGAGTTGTAGTCCGGTCCAATGCCGTAGACAACAGGTGCGTCGATATTGATCTTGGGGATAATCATCTTTGGCTCGGGACCGACATCCACCTCGGTTGTTGGGTCGACAATGATATTTTCTGGCTCAATACTTCCCGGTGCGGTGTAGGCCATAACCATGCCAACGATTGGTCGATTAAACTGGATAACGACAAACACCATAAAAACCGCAAATCCGGCGATTGCTGGTATAAAGTGGCGAGATTTGCGAACTTTATCGGCTGACTCGCTGACTTTGCTGCGAATCGACGATCTGAGCTCTTCCATGGCTTGCTTTTGGTTGATAGACTCAGTCGTTTCGCTGCTGCCGATGGCTGTGTTTTCTTGGGCTGATTGCTGATTTGTGGCGCTAGCGCTGTTTGCTTTTTGGATGGCACTTAGTCGCTCGTAGTACATCTGATAATAAGTCTGCCACGCCGTATGATATTGCTGCCAATCGTCTTTTGACGGCTGGCGTACGGCACTTGC
>DISN01000007.1:0-935 GCA_002421965.1 Candidatus Saccharibacteria bacterium UBA6209 | reverse complement strand
AATTGGTGTCGTGTGTGGTGTCTGTTGGTCGCTGCCACCGGAGTAGATATGATCAAGTTGACTACGTACAACATCAGCCGCCGCATTGCTGGGCGGACTGGTAGTGGTTGGTCGAGGGGCGGCGACGATTGGTGAGCGTGGTTGATCTGTCGTTAGCGCGCCCACTCGCGTAATTGATTGATCATTTTGTGGTTTCATATGGATTCCTGATGTATTCTATTGTACAATAAGACCCGGAAACAACCAAGGCACCGAGAGTATTTCTAAGAATTACGCTTAACAAATGATTTGCTGATGGGCTGGTGGCGGAATCGGTAGACGCGCTAGACTCAAAATCTGGTGAGCAATAGCTCGTGGGGGTTCAAGTCCCCCCTGGCCCACCAGCAAACTGTTTGTTAATTTAGATACCAATAGACACCTAGCCCGATAGCTACGGTGATAGCTAAATATATTAGTGATGGGACGAATAGTCGCCTCATAATGGTGTTTTCGCGGTGAATTAGACCGACGACCACGCTGACCGATACTACGTTATGGATGGCCAGTAAGTTTCCGGCGGAGGCGCCAACCATCTGCATCGCCAGGACCATGACAAAAGGTATGCCTGAGTCCAGGGCGATACTGTACTGGACGGGCGCCATAGTCAGAGTTGATACGGTGGCGCTACCAGCAATCAGAGCTCCAGTAGCTCCTAGAAGTGGCGCTACGGCCAACCAAAGACTGTTAAAGCTAGCCGACAATGTCTCGGCAATATATAGCGGCATCGATGTAAGCCCCGGTGTATTGACACCAGAGTTGGTAAATACCTGGACCATAATTAGGGTTGGAATTAAGGCCGATAGTGCAATAACTGTTGATTTTACGGCCGAGCCGACCGGTTTTAGGGCGGCTTTTGGCGAGAGTTTGACGATTGTCATAGCGACCAGTGCGCCAAT
>DISN01000017.1 GCA_002421965.1 Candidatus Saccharibacteria bacterium UBA6209 | reverse complement strand
TCCGTCGTAGCAAGTTCTGGCAGGCGACCCGAGATTTCCTTAACAACGAGGGCTTTATCGAGGTAAATAATACAGTTCTTGAAAATACCGCTGGTGGTGCTGATGCTAATCCTTTTGTGACTCATATGGATGCGCTGGACCAGGAATTTTACCTGCGAATATCTCATGAGCTGCCCTTGAAGCGATTACTGGTGGCCGGTTTTGAGAAGGTTTACGACATTGGTGCTAGGTTTAGGAACGAAAACTATACCGACGAGCACTTGCCTGAGCACAACGCCATGGAATGGTACTGGGCCTATGCCGATTGGCAGCAGGGCATGGAGCTGACCGAGCGGATGATTCGCTTCCTTTGCGACAAGACTTGGGGTACTCGTAAGTTTACGCTAGCCGATGGACAGGTGGTGGACTTTGGTGACGATGATCAGCATTTTCCTCGAATTAGTTTTATTGACGTACTAAGGGATCAGTATCAGCTAGATGTTTTTGACTCACCAATCGAGGATATCCAGGCGAAGCTCAAAGAGCATGGACTAGAGGTTGAGAAGGTTGATAATCGGATTCGCTCCCTGGACAAGCTCTGGAAGAAATATCGAAAATCAATAGCTGGTCCGGTATTTTTGGTTGATATCCCGACATTTATGCAGCCTCTTGCCAAGGTGCAGGCAGATGACCCGCGCCTAAGTCAACAGTTTAACTTGGTATTTGGTGGCAGTGAAATGTGCAAGGCCTATAGCGAGCTCAATGACCCGATCGATCAGCTTAATCGTTTCCGCGAACAGCAGGCTATGCGTGATGCGGGCGATGATGAAGCGCAGATGCTTGATATCGATTTTGTTGAAGCTTTGGAGTACGGAATGCCCCCAGCTTGTGGCTTGGGCTATAGCGAGCGAGTTTTTTGGAGCTTAGAGGGCATATCGGCCCGAGAGGGTGTACCTTTTCCTCAGCTAAGGCACGAAGTGGACGAGACGACCAAGGCGATCTATCCGGATTTTGATCTGTAATAAGATCTAGTTAATATTGATTTAATATAGTATTTATGATATAATAGGATTATATGCTGTTGGAAAAAAGTAACATAGCTGAGTTTGATGCGCCGACTGTTGTCAGTAAGGTTGACATGAAAGCCCCTATGGACCCTTATGATCATGCTAGGTATGATGATCTGCTGAAGATAGATAAGCTGTGGAGATTGATTGGTAATACTCATACTGATTTTGTACTAGATAATCCAGAAACCCTACGGAGCGTGATGGACGGACTGGACTATCTGGTGGTTCGTGATGACAGTAATCAGATAGTCGGCGCAATATCTGTACTGGACTGTAAAAGGGGCGGCTTGTTCAAGATTGATTCGCTCGCAGTTGACCCACCCGAAAGGGGTAAGGGCTACGCTAGGGCGTTGGCTAGAGGGGCCATCGAGCTATGCGTGGATCGACGGGCCAAAGAGATATTCACCTGGGCGCTGCCGGCCTCTCAGCCACTGTTCTCATCGCTAGGATTTGAGGTCTATGAAACAAACGATGACGGTGATGCCAGTATGTTTCTGGAAATAGACCGCAAAACAGCCGCCTAAAAGTGCGTATTCTGATACAATATGTCCTATAGAAAAGGGGCATAATGAACAATAGAAACGTAGAGTGGGTATTTCAGGGATTACTATGGGCAACAGCCCTCGGTGCGATAGTTGGGTTAGGTCTGCTAATTAGCCACGCTTCAAGATCAGAACTGGCGTTATTTGAGTTCATAACATTTGGATTTAGCCTAGTGGCCGTAACCCTGGCTATTGTCGGCAGTATGACTAGTCTAAGGCAGTCGAGAACAATGGAGAGGATATCTAGAGAGATGAGGGCTACTCTCAAGGAGCTGCAGGAAATCGACCATGATAATGAGTTGATAAGGCGCAAGATTCAGGTAGATCACAAGCTAGCTCAAGAGATTGCCGAGTCGTTAGCAAGTATGGGCGTAAATGCCAAGAGAGGCAAGTAGCTATGAGCCTCTCTGGTGGTTTTAATGATCTGCCTACCCTGGAATTCCGCGAGCAAATAGTCGATGCGGTCGATAGAAATCAGGTGGTGATATTGACCGCCGAAACCGGCGCCGGCAAGAGTACTCAGGTGCCACAATACCTAGCGGAGCATGGGTATGATAGGGTGATTGTGACTCAGCCAAGGATTTTGGCGGCTAGAAATCTAACTTATCGTGTTCGCGAAGAGTGGTCCGAGCGAAATTCTGAGGACAGTAGTGAAATTATCGGTTACCGTACGGCTCACGAGCGAGATGACAGCGGCCAGACGAAGATACTCTACTGTACCGATGGTCTGCAGTTAGTCCGTGAGCTGACTGGCGTTGGTATTCGCAGCAAGCAGGTCTTGGTGCTTGACGAAGTTCACGAATGGAACGAAAACATGGAGGTTTTGATTGCCTGGTCTAAGAAGCGGGTTCAGGAGGATCCGAAGTTTAAGGTTGTAATTATGAGTGCCACCATCGAAACTGCTAGTTTGGCGGAATTTTACGGGACCAATGCGGTGATCGATGTCCCTGGTCGTTACTTTGAAGTCAAAAAACGCACAGGCACGGATGTGCTGAGTGAGATCATGGCTCAGTTGGATAATCCTGGTCATAATATACTGACTTTTCTGCCAGGCAAAGCTGAGATCCAGGATATAACGGACGTAATTACTAGAAAGGCTGAAGAGGTTGGCGTGCCAATTATCCCACTTCATAGCCAGCTAGAGGTCGAGATGCAGCAAAAGGCTTTTGCCAGTTATCCTAACGGCAAGATTATTTTATCTACCAATATCGCTCAGACCAGCGTGACGATTAATGATATCGATCTGGTGATCGATAGCGGCCTGGAGCGACGAAGTGAAGTTCGTAATGGCGTTGAGGGGCTGTTTATTGCTCAGATCTCTCAGGCTGATAGCCTGCAGCGGTCTGGTAGGGCCGGACGCACCAAGCCTGGTGAATATATTTTGGCACCGTATGACACTATGCCGTGCTTGCCGTTTGAAGAGCGTGATGAGTATCCAACACCAGAGATTTTGCGTAAGCACATCGACCGATTAACACTTAGGTTGGCAAATGTTGGAATTGATATCGAAATGCTTGATTTCTATCATGACCCTAGCCGACAGGCTATTCAGCGGGCTAAGCGAACACTTAAGGCATTGGGGGCGATGACCTCGCAGGGCGAAGTGACAAATATCGGTCGGGCAATGGAGCGATTTCCAGTTGAGTCGAGCTATGCACGCATGTTGATCGAGGGCGAGAAGTATAGCAAAGAGGTTCAGGCGAAGCTGGCAGCAATTATTGGTATCCAGGAGGTCGGTGGCATAATCAAGGGCGGTAATCGTTTTACCGGCTGGCGAAAACTTACTAGGCAGACCAAATCAGATCTGTTGGCTCAGTATGATGTCTATCTAAAATCAGCAGATATACTACCCGATGAATTTGAAGATATGGGCATAATCGCTAAGAATATCATCAAAGCCAAAGAGGTGATTGAGCGGTTGCACCGAGACCTAGGACTGCTTGACATTGAGTTGTCGCCAGTGTCGAGTCAAGAAGAAACGCCATTACTAAAGAGCATTGTCGCTGGGCAGATTGATCAGCTGTGGGCGATGAACGATCGCGGTAGAGTCGAGCATATTTTTACTGGCAAGGAGCGAGAGCTGTCAAGCAGTAGTGTGGTGCGTAATCCGCTACTTGTTTGCGGTACGCCGTTTGACCTGGAGGTGCCAACTCATCGGGGCGACCTAGAGACGCTACGGCTAGTGACGGATGTAACGATAGTCGATACGCGTTGGTTGGTAGATTTGGCGCCCGACCTGTTCGGTAGTCGTCGAGGTAAGTTATTTTACGATCCGCGAATTGGAGGGCTGGCTGAGCGGCAGCAGATTCGTATGGGCAAAAAGGTCCTACAGGGGCAATCAATACCTGTTACCGAGGATAGTCGAGACAATCGCACGCTGTTTGTGCGAGAATTTGCCAAGTGGGCCTATTCTCAACTAGAGTGGCAAAGTCGTCAGTTGTCGCGCTTTCATCGACGGGTACCGAAGATTTCGATGCGACAGATTGAGCAGGAGGTCAAGATTCGCTCGGGAGGCATTATCTCGATTGATCAATTGTCGGCTGATGAAAAGCGGAATTTGTTGGCACTGTCAAAGCTAGAGACATTTGTTGGCGATAACTATTATCAGAACCTAGGGGAGCCGCGGCACGAAAAGCGGCACCAGCCGAAGCGCCGTCGTGGCTGGAGGGGCAGGGGCTAGGGGTAGAATTTAGATTATAGATTATGGAATACGGAAAATAGAATATGGAATTTAGAATATGGATCATAAAATACGGGGCTATCGGGGCTAGGTGTCAGGCTGTTCGCTCTGGCTTATGAGCTCCATGTTTTAGTGTCTAAACCATGTATGAGTCGCCGCATTCTGACCTCTAATCTCTATTCTTGCATAATCCACATTCTATAATCCACACTCCACACTCCATAATCTATAATCTGAATTCTATTTTTCATCTTCTGTGTTCAAAATTCCACCCAACTCCGCTTGACATTTTATAGTACCTTGTATAACATAGAACTATGACCAAGCATAGTAATCTAAAAAAGGAGAAGTATGATACAGGATGGCCCAGGGGTTGTTGATAGCAATTTTGATGGTGTAATTAATGCCTCCGAGGATCTGGGGCGACGAGCCGATACTTACGCCGAGCAGTTGGCGACTCAGTTGCGTAAGGGGTTTTTGGCGTACTGTGTGCTGCTAATCTGTGGCGAATCAGCCAAGTACACCAGTGATATTATTTTACAACTTCGAGGTGCTGAGTTGGTGGTGGTGGAGGGGACCATTTATCCGCTACTTAGCCGTTTGCAGAAAGACGGCCTACTTGCCCACGAGTGGCAGGAGAGCGAACAGGGCCCGCCACGTAAATACTACAAGCTGACTGATTTTGGCCGAGGTGTTGTTGCTCGGCTTGGAGGTCACATAAAAACGCTTAATTCAACACTTAATAAGCTCGAGAAAGGAGCAAAGTCGTGAAAGAAATAACTAGAATTCACATCGCCAAGCAAGCATACGAGATAGAGCTGTCGGCCAAGAAAGACCTTGAGAAATATATGAGCAAGCTAGAGGTGTATGCTGGTGATCCTGAGATTTTGGCAGATATTGAGATTAGAATTACTGAGTTATTGAGCGAGCACGGCGTGACTAGCGGCGGAGTTATTACTGACAGCGAGGTTGAATATCTACGCAAAACTCTTGGTGAGCCAGAAGAGTTTGCTTCGGATGAAGTTGTTTTAGCCGAGGCCGAGGCGTCGAGCAATCGGGCAAATAAGCGACTGTATCGAGACATCGATGGAGCAGTGCTCGGTGGAGTTTTGAGCGGTATTGCTAAGTATATGGGGATTAATCCTTTGTGGGCTAGGCTGATTTTTGTGGTGCTACTACTGGTGTCGTTCGGTACTGTGCTGGTGGTTTACTTTGTATTGTGGGTGGCTTTGCCGCCAGCCAGGACCGCGGCGGAGAAGCTAGAGCTAGAGGGACGTGAGCCGACTTTGGCGGCGATTCGTGAGATGAGCGAGCGAACCGAGAAGCTGCCTCAGAGATCATCAACGGCCGGCAGGATACTTCTGGATGTGGCCGGGATTGCGGCTGTCGGTCTGGCTATTGGTGCCTTGGCTCTGACTATCTTCGGCGGTGGTGCCGCGTTGATTGCGGTTAATAAAATGGTGGCTGTGCTTAGTCATACTGCACCGTTGGCGTGGACGGTCCTTTGCTTATTGGTACTTAGTGGACTTCTACTAGCGGCACTCGGGGTGTTGTTGGCCTATGCGGCGTTTGCCCGTAAGTTTACCAGAAAGATGCTGATTGCGATGGTTGCGATTATCGCTAGTGGAATACTGACGTTTGGCTCGGGTATTGGCATGGCTGTGGATTTAGTCTATAGCGAGAGAAATGCGGCGGAGCAGTCGATGGTCGAAAGAAAGGTTAATCTGCCGGCTGAGTTCGCTAATGTTAAGAGTCTTAAGGCAAGTGCTTATTCGCTTAACAAGTCTAATATGCACCACGACATGTCGATTAATTACGTAGTCGATCCGGGTGTACCGCGCTATGTATTGAGATCTTCAGATGATACTCGGCCGGAGATTAAAGTCGAGGACGGCAAGGCAAAGATTGTTTTTAAAAATTCAATCAAGCAGAATCATGCATATTTCTTGGGCGGATTCAGCACTCCTAGCTTGACAATATATGGGCCGGCGCTGGACGAGATAATCGTTGAGCAGGGAGGTTTCCTTTATACTTCTGAGTATCAAAACGGTCAAAAAACACTTCGAGTTGATACTTTGGCGGCAACATCGGTTCAGCTGAGCGGCACCTACCAGAAACTTGAAGTTAACAATGCTGGGTATGTGGACGCCGACTCGAGCACGGTTTACGACCTAATAGTGGATGGCAGTAGAAGTGGCTGGATTAGTGCAGGTGTGGTGCGGAACTTGTCGGTAAGCTATGCTGATGCTTGTCAGAGGCTGGACCGAGTCGATTCGACTATATCGGTGGCCGGAGTTAGCTCTGGCAGGATGACACTTAATGGCCAGGAGGTTGAGGCTTCCACTTATGAGTCTCCATGCATTAGCGTCAACGTCGGTGATGGCGATGGCGGCAGTAAGTTTGAGGACATTAAAGTATGAGGTATTTTGATATTTTGAAGCGGGCTGGGCGCAATTTGCGCCAGGCAAAGGGACGAACTATTTTAACAAGCTTAGCTATCGGAGTCGGGGCGTTTACGATCGCCCTGGCTATGGCGGCTGGTAATGGTGGACGAAGCTATATTGACGGTGTGGTAAGTGGCGCTGGAGATATGCGAACGATTCAAGTGAGTGCTAAGCAGGATTTTGATAATAGCGCAGACGATAAGCCAAAGAAGCTTAATGAAGAGGCTACGACGCGTGAGTTTCGTTCAATGACTCTAACAGATCGTCAGAAGATTGCTAAAATTGCTGGAGTAGAAAAAGCCCTGCCAATACATGGCGTTTCTATGCTGTCGGTGTCGGCTAATGGTAGTGACGAGTATCAGGGAGTAGTTTCGGTGCAGTATGACGGCACGGCGATCGAGCTTAGCGCGGGTAAGTTGGCGGATAATTACGAGATTAAGCCGAGCCAGATTGTTTTGCCGCATAAGTATGTCGAGTCGTTTGGGTTCAAGGATGCTGAATCGGCACTTGGCGAGAAGGTAAAGATTACTTTTAATAAAGCGGATGGTTCTACATTTGTTCGAGAGTTCAATATAGTTGCGGTTGATGCGGAGCCGACTAGTCCGCTGGCATTTTATCAGGATGATTTTCGGATTTCGAACGCTGATGGCCAGGAAATTGCAACGCTTCAGCGGCCTGAGGGTTCCGAAGAGGACTACTATTCGCTAATGGTTACGGCCAAGCCCGGTGTCGATATTGAAAAATTAAAGCAGGATATATTGGATTCTGGCAGCTATGAAGCGATGACATTTGCCGAGATGCGAACGAGTGTAATGCAGATGGTAAATATTGTGCAGTATGGGCTGATGGGATTTGGTCTGTTGGCGATAATTGCGAGTGTATTTGGTATTATAAATACACAGTATATATCGGTATTGGAGCGAACACAGCAGATTGGCCTGATGAAGGCCCTCGGTATGCGGCGACGTGATGTCGGACGGTTGTTCAAGCTAGAGGCTGCTTGGATTGGTCTAATTGGTGGAGTTATTGGTGTAATTTTGGCTTGGTTAGTCACCTTGGCCAATCCGATAATCGCCAAGACAATCGAGCTCGAGCAGGGAACTGAGCTGCTAAAGATGGATTGGTTGATGAATGGCGTATTGGTCGTTTCACTCATATTGATCGCCGTACTGTCTGGGCATTTCCCGAGTCGTAAGGCGGCAAAACTTGATCCGATCGAGGCACTAAGGACAGAGTAGTTTCTGTCGAGATAGCCTGTCGGTGGTATAATTAATGTAGAAGGAGGGGCGATGATTGAAGTAAAGAATGTGACTAAGACCTATGGCAAGAAGCAGAATGCTTTTCGGGCACTAAATAACGTCAGTTTGACGATACCAGACGGTGCTAGCGTGGCGATTCTTGGTAAATCTGGTAGCGGCAAGTCGACATTGATGCATGCGATGAGCGGGCTGGATCGACCAGAGCAGGGCGAGGTGGTAATCGACGGTGAGAATATTTTGAAGCTGAAACAGAAGGCGGTTGATAAGTTCCGCGCTGAAAAAATTGGTTTTATTTTCCAAAGCTTTTTCGTACAGGGCAACGAAAGTGTCTACGACAACGTTGGCTTGCCTCTCGAGATAGCCAGGGTTCCGCGATCGGAGCGTAAGAAGCGAATACAGCGGGCACTAACTAGCGTGGAGATGCTGGATAAGGTACGTAACAAGGCAAAGAATCTATCTGGTGGACAGAAGCAGCGACTGGCAATTGCTAGGGCGATTGCTAACCATCCTAAAATTATTTTTGCTGACGAGCCAACTGGCAACCTAGACAGCGTAACTAGTGAACTGGTTGAGGATATGCTATTTGGCTATAACCGAGATCAGGGAGTGACGCTAATTATTGTGACTCACGATGAGGACCTGGCTGCTAAGTGCGACATCTTAGTGAACATCAAAGACGGTAATATCGAATCAGTTACAGATCGCAAGGCTAGCGAGGGTCTTGCTAGTAAATCGCCGAGGGGAGTTGTTCAAATATGAAATTACCAGACGTAGTAAGGCGGGCCGGCCGAAGTCTCAGGGAGGCAAAGCTTCGAACTTTTTTGACTAGTTTGGCTATTGCTGTCGGTGCTTTTACTGTCACCCTGTCATTGGCCGCCGGTACAGGTACGCGTGACTATACAGAGAAGCTGATTCAATCAAATGTCGATGAGCAACTTATATTGATAGCTAGCGACCAAACAGTGCTTGGTAGCGGTGACATGTCGGGTGCTACTCAAGCGGGCCTAACTGAGTATAGCGAAAATCAAGGCAGCGTTGGTAGGATGTCGATCAAGATGATGGGCAGCGATGACCTAGACAAAATCGATAAGATTAAGGGCATCGAAGAGCCAAAGCCGGTCGTTCAGGTGCAGCCAAAGTATCTGCAATTTGAGGGTGATGAGCGTAAATTTACTAGTCAGATTATGATGTATGGCTCGGGCTTGGTAGTTGAGGCTTCGGCTGGTAGCCTGCCTGATTCGGGTGCGCAGCTAGCAGATGACGAGATGGTCGTGCCCGAGTCCTACTTGGAGACGATTAATATCGATAATCCCAAGGATGCGGTTGGTAAGAAGGTTACGATTACCCTAGAGCGAGCTGGTCGAGTTCCAGCGGAGTCAGAGATAGCCGAGGCGATGGCTTCGGGTGGACCAACTGCGGTAGCCAAGCTTGCTGGTTCCGAGACGAAGCAGTATGAGCTTACGATCCGTGCTGTCACAAAGTCACCTTCAATGGCTGTGATGGAGACGTTGTCGACACCGCAAATTCCAGCATCGACTGCACTTGACATGTATAACTTTGCTACAAAAGGAACTGACTACTATGGAAAGTACCCAGCGGTAACTGCCAGAGTGGCAGCTGATTTAGTCCCGGAGGACGTCAAGACTGGTGTTGAGTCAGCAGGGTATTATGCAAAGACAGCTAAGGATTTCCAGTCAATGATTTTCTCGGTCGTTAATTTACTTCAAGGCATAGTGATTGGCTTTGGTGTTTTGGCGCTGATTGCGTCAGTATTCGGGGTAATTAATACTCAGTACATCTCGGTGCTCGAGCGCACGCAGCAGATTGGTCTAATGAAGGCTCTGGGTATGCGTGGCCGTCACGTTGCGAAATTGTTCCGCTACGAGGCTGCTAGTCTTGGTTTGATCGGTGGAGTTATCGGCTCAGCAATTGCGTTTGCTGCCGGTACCGCAATGAACCCATGGATAACCGAGCAGCTGGGGCTGGGCGAGGGCAACTACCTGCTGGTATTTGACCCACTATCGATTGCGATCTTGGTCGTAGCCCTGTCGGTGGTAGCAATTGCTGCTGGCTACTCTCCGGCACGCAAGGCTGCTAAGCTTGATCCGATTGAAGCACTGCGGACTGAATAAGTTTGGGTGAACGAATAAGATTTATAGTACAATAGAACAATATGGATTGGTGGCAAGCGATAATCTTGGGTATAGTTGAAGGTGTAACTGAGTTTCTGCCGATATCTTCGACGGGTCATCTGACAATCATCCAGAAACTAATGGGCATGCCTCTGGACGACCCGAGCTTGACTGCTTTTACAGCGATTATTCAGATAGGGGCGATTGCTGCAGCAATAATTTATTTCTGGTCGGACATCTGGCGAGTGCTGAGTGCGTGGTGGCTGGGTTTGTGGCGAAGCTCTGAGCGTAAAAAGTTCGAGTATAAGTATGGATGGGCGATCATTCTGGGTTCTGTGCCGATTGCGGTTACTGGTCTGCTGTTTAAGGACGAGATAGAAACTGTACTTAGGAGTCTGTGGTTTGTGGCATTTGGCTTAATTGGCTGGAGCGTCGTTATGTGGCTGGCAGACAAGTACGGTCAGGGTAAAAGAACTGAAAAAGATACCACTTGGCGTGATACGCTGATCATTGGTATCGTGCAGTGCATGTCACTGATACCGGGCGTGTCACGGTCTGGGGCAACGATATCGGCTGGATTGCTTCGCGGCTTTGATCGAGTGACGGTGACAAAACTTAGCTTCTTTCTGGGCATACCGGCGCTGGTCGCAGCTGGAATTTTGCAGGCAGCCACCAATTATCACCTAGTGGGTGGCGGTATCGGCTGGGGAAATACCTTGCTGGCAATGGCGGTGTCGTTTGCGGTTGGTTATGCATCGATCGCTTGGCTGCTGAAATTTGTTGCGAGCAATAACTTCGCGCTATTTATTTGGTATCGAGTAATCATCGGAGTCTTGCTGCTGGGATTGCTTAGTCTGGGCGTCGTCACTGCTATTTAGTCTTCGTGCTATAATTAGATCATGCTAGACATTAAGTTTATCCGAGAAAATCCAGAAAAAGTTCAAGATTCGGCCGATAAGAAAGGCTATCGAGTTAGCATAAAAGATTTGCTTATGGCTGACGAACGCCGCCGTGAGTTGCAGCAGCAGGTTGACTCGCTGCGAGAGAGGCGTAATGCGGTGGCTTCGCAGATGAAGGGCGGTAGACCAAGTCCAGATTTGATTGCCGAGGGCAAGTCGATAAAAGAAGACCTGATGGACCTCGAGGTAAAATTTAACGAAGTCGACGCCGACTACCAGGCTCAGCTTAATGGCATCCCGAACGTAATATTTGATGATGTTCCTGAGGGTGGCGAAGAGGATAGCGTTGAGATTAAGGCGTGGGGCGAGAAGAAGTCTGGTGCTACCGATCATTTGGACTATGCGACTTCTCGTGACTGGGTAGATTTTGAGCGTGGTGCTAAGGTTGCTGGGGCTAAATTTTACTACTTGAAGGGCGACCTGGCTCTTCTTGAAAACGCGATTATTCAGTTTGCATTAAATAAGTTGGTTGCTAAAGGTCTGACGTTTATGACGGTGCCAAATATGGTTAATCAGCGAACGATGACCGGCACTGGTTTTGCACCACGAACTAGCGATCAGTCGGATGAGTATTCGATTGAAGGCGAGGATCTGAGTCTAATAGCTACCGCCGAGATACCGTTAACTGGTTATCACGCTGACGAGATTATCGACGAGGATAAGCTACCGCTAATGTATGCAGGCCTTAGCCCGTGCTACCGCAAAGAGGCTGGGGCTTCAGGTAAGCATACCCGTGGATTATTTAGGGTACATCAGTTCAATAAACTCGAGATGTATGCCTTTGCTTTGCCTGAAAAGTCTCAGGAAATTCACCAGCAGATACTAGACATAGAAGAAGAGATATGGCAGGATTTGGGTATCGCATATCGAATCATCAATATCGCTGCTGGAGATCTGGGCGCACCGGCTGCCAAGAAGTACGACATCGAGTACTGGTCTCCAGTAGACGAAAATTACCGAGAACTAACAAGTTGCTCGAACTGTACTGACTTTCAGGCTAGAAATCTTAACATCCGCGTCAGGCGCAAGGACGGCACAACTGACGTGTTGCACACTCTAAACGGTACGGCGGTTAGCCTTGCTAGGTCCCTGGTGGTGATCTTGGAAAATTATCAAAATTCAGATGGTACACTAGCTGTTCCCGAGGTTCTCCGACCCTACATGGGCGGTCGAATTGTGATATGATAGGTATAAGCAGATAAAGGAGGGGAAATGATAAATAACCTAACAATCAGCGGCGTAAAGTACGAACTAACTGACACGACCAAGAAGTACGTAACTAAGAAAATTGGTGCACTCGATAAGTACTTGCCACGACACGCCAGAAAGAGCGTTTCGGCTGATGTTAAAATTAAGCAAATTGGTAATCCAGACGGCAACAAGTATGAAGTTGAAGTTATGATTAATGTGCCAGACAAGGTGATTACTGCTAAAGATTCAACTATGAATGTTTTGGCAGCTGTAGACATTGTTGAGGCCAAGCTATCTACTCAGCTTCGCAAATATAAGGAATCTACTGTGCCACATATTGGCTTCAGGCGCCACCTGGCCAAACTAAAGCGTAGCTATCAGCGCGAAAACTAAAATAGCTAGACAATTTTAGTAAATGCCCGATGAAAACTCGGGCATTTTACTCTTTAAACTATTGGCAAAAAGAGGTATAATAAGTTTAGTTTTTAAGAATAGGCAGTAAGCGAGGGAGTTTTAGATGGCGTTATCGAGGCAAAAAGCACTAACTAAGGTGTTTGGTGATCCGCAATTAAAAATTTTGAAGAAACTAGAGAAGCGTGTTGGTGCAATCAATGCCTTATCTGATAAATATGAGAAAATGTCAGATACTGATTTGCAAAAGCAAACTGACGTACTAAAAAAACGTCTTAAGAAAAAAGGCGTAACGATAGATGCTATTTTGCCAGATGCCTTTGCTGTAGCCCGAGAGGCAGCCCACCGTACTCTAAAGATGCGACCATTCGACGTGCAGCTAATTGGCGGTATGGCACTACACGATGGCAATGTAGCTGAGATGAAAACTGGTGAAGGTAAGACTCTTGTGGCAACTCTGCCAAGCTATCTTAACGCATTAGAGGGAAAGGGCGTGCATGTTGTGACAGTCAACGACTATCTGGCACAGCGAGACGCCGGCTGGAACGGTGAGATGTTTGACTTTTTGGGTATGTCTACTGGTTGTATCATCAACGAGGCATCATTTGTCTACGACAAAGATTATGTAAATGAAAATCACACAGACCCACGCATGCAAAAGCTTCGTCCTGTTTCTCGAAAAGAGGCTTACGCTGCTGATGTTACTTACGGTACAAACAATGAGTTTGGATTTGACTATCTTCGCGACAACATGGTTAACGATCGAGAGCTACTGCGTCAGCGTGAATTGAATTTTGCTATCGTCGACGAAGTGGACTCAATTTTGATTGATGAGGCTAGGACGCCATTGATTATCTCGGCTCCAGCTGCAGAAAACCCAGAGAGCTACTATACTTTTGCTAAGATTGCTGCCAAGCTAACAGAAGAGGATTACACGCTTGAAGAGAAGCGACGACAGGTTTCTCTAACCGACGTTGGCGTAGAGAAGATACAGAAAATGCTCGGCATCAAGAACTTATATACGCCAGAGAATGTTCGAAGTATTTATCATATAGACCAGGCTCTTAGGGCGCAGACGATTTTTAAGCGAGATAAAGATTACGTTGTAACCAACGACGGCGAAGTGATTATTGTCGACGAGCACACCGGTCGACTGATGCAGGGTCGCCGCTACAACGAAGGGCTTCATCAGGCAATTGAGGCCAAGGAAGGTGTCGCCGTCCTGCAAGAGAGTATGACGCTTGCAACGATTTCATTCCAGAATTACTTCCGCCAGTACAAAAAACTATCCGGTATGACCGGTACGGCCTTTACTGAAGCAGAGGAGTTCCAGCAGATCTATAGCCTGGATGTCGTTCAGATACCTCCGAACCGCAAGATTGCCCGTATTGATAAAGAAGATCTGATCTTTAAAACTGAAAAGGCTAAGCTCAAGGCAGTAGCCGAGGCAATTAAGGAGCATAACAAGGCTGGTCGTCCAGTGTTGGTTGGTTCTGGATCGATTGCTAAAAACGAGATGATCGCTAGTTACCTAGAAAAAGAGGGTATTAAGTTTGAGCTTCTAAACGCCAAAAATAATGAGCGTGAGGCGGCAATTATTGAGCAGGCTGGCCAAAAGGGTGCTGTGACACTAGCGACTAATATCGCTGGTCGAGGTACAGACATTAAGCTCGGCAAGGGAGTGGTTGAACTCGGCGGACTAGTTGTTATCGGTTCAGAGCGACATGAGTCACGACGAATCGACAATCAGCTACGAGGTCGCGGTGGACGTCAGGGCGACCCTGGCGAGAGCCAGTTCTATGTGTCAACAGAGGATGACCTAATGAGAATTTTCCAGGGCGAGCGTATTGCCGCACTGATGGATCGGCTAGGCGTAGACGAAGAAACTCCTATCCAAAACAAGGCTGTGTCTAAGACTCTTGAAGCTGCGCAAAAACGAGTAGAGGGTTACAACTTCGATACTCGAAAGCAAGTTGTGCAGTATGACGACGTGATCAACCGCCACCGCAAGGCAGTGTACTCGATTCGTCGACGAATTCTTGAGGGCGATAACATTAAGCCTGAGATCGAGCGACTGATAAAAGAAAAGGTCGACGAGCTAGTTATTGTGCCTTCAAAGAATGATCCAAAACTAGTCGAGAACTTTACTTTTGTATTCCCAGTTGACGAAGAAAAGATCACAAAGGTTGGCAAGATAAAGAAAGACAAGCAGCGTAGCGAGGAGGCTTTGGCTCTTGCTAAGGAAGTTTACGCCAGCAAGGAGTCCGAGATTGGCGAGACTCATCTTCGTGGGGTTGAGCGTGAAGTTTACATGGCCGTCCTTGACACTCTTTGGATGCAGCACCTTGAGAATATGCAGCATCTACGCGAAGGTATTCATTGGCGAAGTGTCGGACAGCGTGATCCACTGGTTGAGTATCGATCAGAGAGTCAGAAACTATTCAAGAGCCTTCAGGCTAACCTTCGAGATGAAGTTCTCAATACTATATTTAGGATCCATAAGCACGATGCAGTTATTACACAGTCGCAAGATGATGAGTACGAGACGGAGTTGACTCGACTTGCTGAGAACGCAGTCGAAAAGGGAGTTAACGAGACAGGTAGCGGTGAAGCTAATCGCGACAAGGACTTTTCAGTTAAGAAAGCTAAATCAAACTCTGATCTTAATCGTGCCAGAAATCAGGCTCGCAAAAAGAAAAAATCATCACGTCAAAATCGTAAAAAGAGCCGCAACTAACGGTCGGAGCTGATACAAATGAAACATACAGTCGAAGAAATTAGATTGAAGAATGGTGCTCGTGGTCTATTTATAGATGTTGCTGATGCGACAGTTATGAGTTTTCAGTTTCAGTTCAGGGCGGGCAATCGCTATGTGTCGAGTAAGGACATCTACGAGACGGCTCACGTCATGGAGCACATGGCTTTTGGAGCGAACGATTTGTATCGCTCAGAGCACGCATATGAGCAGGAATTTACAAAAAACGGTGCTTATCATAATGCCTACACCTCTGACTACTCGATGGTTTACGAGGCCGCCTGTGCTGATTTTGAGTGGGACAGAATACTCGAGCTGCAGCAAGTAGCAATTACTGGTCCAAGATTTAATAATGCTGAGCTAGATGCTGAAAAGGGCAATGTTCGTAGTGAGCTAACTGGCTACCTTAATAATCACAACCGAGTGATGTGGCCACGCATTCAGCAGGCGCTTGGTGAAGATATTTACACGTTTAACCAGCGACTAAAGACGATTAGCAGCATTACCCTGAAAGACATTAAGGATCACCACCGTCGCACTCACACGCTAAATAATATGCGATTCGTGGTAGCTGGCAAGCTTAAGGGCCGAAAAAGACAGATCCGCGACAGATTAGAATCTTGGCAGCTTGAAGCCGGAGAGAGATTTACTATACCGCATGATGAGCTGGCCAAATCAAACCCAGTGTCTATTAGGCGTAAAGAGGCGTCAAATCTTAACTTTGGCTGGTCCATGAGTATACCTAGAGAACTGTCCGATGCCGAAGTCGATGCCATGCGTTGCCTTGATCATATCTTGACCGGGACTATGAGCTCGCGAATATTTGGTGCTGCCAGGAAGCGTGGCTTGGCTTATGGTATGTTTAGTGACACCAATGCTGGATTTTATGATTCAGCGTGGGACTTTGGTGGTCAGGTTAACCTAGACACGGCCGAGGATTTGTTTGATATAATTGTTCGCGAATTAAAGAGGGTGCTGGGTGGCACTATAGATCCATCGGATATTGAGAGTGCCAAGTCGTACGCGATTGGTAGGTATCAAATGGGTGCGCAGACGGTTTCTCAGATCAGCGGATTTTATACCGGACGGTACTTTTCTGATGATGTTGTTAAGGACTACGATAAAGTCCCGGCAAATATTTTAGCAGTAGACGAGCAGCTTATTATTGACACAACGCGTGAGTTTTTTGCTGCTGACACTTGGGTGTTGGCTGGGGTGAGTGCTGGCGAGAAAGAGCTAATACTTAGGCTTAACGAAAAGCTTGAGACGCTTTTTTAGGATAACCTTTGTGGCGAATAGCATTGGTGGTATGATTAGCTTATGAAGATAGCTATTGCTGGATTTGGGGTTGAGGGTAGGTCTAATTATACCTATTTTAGGCAGAATTTTCCCGAAGCCGATATTGTAATTGTTGATGAAGGCGATAGTCTTGATAATATCCCAGTGGGCGCGACAACAAAGCTCGGTCCAGGGGTGTTTTCTGACTTAATGGAATTCGACATTGTAGTTAGAACGGCAGGTCTATCGCCCAGTAAGATAAGCACAGCTGGTAGGATTTGGTCCTCGACTAATGAATTTTTCGAAAAATGTCCAGCACCGATTATTGGTGTCACGGGCACTAAGGGCAAGGGTACAACTTGTAGTCTAATTACCTCGATACTCCGAGCTGCTGGCAAAAAGGTGCATTTGGTTGGTAATATCGGTGTGCCGGCTCTTGAGTTGTTATCTGACATTCAGCAGAATGACATTGTTATATATGAGTTATCAAGCTTTCAGCTCTGGGACTTAGAGAGGTCGCCGCACATAGCGGTTGTTCTGATGATTGAGCCAGATCACTTGGATGTTCACTCTAGCTTTGAGCAGTACATTGAAGCAAAATCGCATATCGCCAATTATCAGAGTAGTGAAGATGTGGTCATTTATCATCCAACAAATGAATTTTCTAGAAAAGCCGCCGCTGGCGGTTCAGGCAGGCATCTGCGTTATGGTGTGAGAGACGACGGGCTGGCGTACGTTGATATGAACAATTTTTGTGTTCAAGGAGACGCTATATGTGGTGTCGATACGCTACATATAGCGGGTCGCCATAACTTAGAAAACGCCTCGGCGGCTATATCTGCAGCAAGGTGTATTATGCCAGAGGTGACAAATCTACAGATTCAGGAAGGCTTGGGGTCCTTTGACGGACTGCCGCATCGGTTGAAGTTTGTTGCCGAGAAGCAAGGGGTCAAGTTTTATGACGACAGTATAGCAACCACTCCAGGTTCAGCTATTGCAGCCTTGCGATCATTCGACGGAGGCAAAGTAATCATACTTGGTGGCTCTGACAAGGGCGCTAGTTATGGCGAAGTTGTGGCGGTCGCAAAGCAGGAGGGTGCCCGGGTGGTTGCGATTGGCCAGACCGGTCAAGCTATCTACGACCTGTGTTTAC